>JAYUUK010000460.1:0-24235 GCA_043754595.1 Roseiflexaceae bacterium
CCGAGCGCGGGCTGCCGCCGGAGGCATCGCCGACGTTCGTGACGACCTGCTTTGGCTCGCTGATCAACTACGACCGCTACCTCGACCCGCGCACCAGCACCTACGTCGGCGACTCGAGTGCCGCCGAGCCGGCCGCCGTGGTGTTTGGCGACAGCGTGCCGGACTCGACCAGCGAGCCGCCGCCGAGCAGCATCGCCGGCATGGGCGACGTGGGCGCGGTCTACGGGCTGGCCTTCGCCAGCGGCACCAACCCGGCGGCGCAGGGCGCAGCCCGCTCGCGCTCGACCTATCTCTCGGCCTACACCAAGCGCGGCACCCGCTTCGGCGACGCCGGCCCAGGCGCGATCTACCGCCGGGTCAGCAGCACAGGGGCCATTGTGCCGTTCGTGATCATCCCCAACGCCGGCCCAGGGCCGCAGAGCGCGCTCGGCGGCATCCACCGCCGCGGCGATGATGCGGCGGCCATTCCGTTCGTCGGCGTCTCCTCGCTCGGCGACCTAGAGCTCGACCCGCAGGAGCGCTACCTCTACACCGTCAACCTGTACAGCCGGCTGGTGTACCAGGTGGACACCTGGGCCGTATCACCGCAGTCCAGGACGATAGCGCTGCCGGATGTGGCGGCCGCCATGAGCCCATGCGCGGCGCGCGGTGGCACGCAGGACTACCGCCCGTTCGCGCTGGCCGTCACCCGCACATCGCTGTACCTCGGCGGGGTGTGCAGCGGCGCGACCCGCGTGATCGCCACCGACCCGGCCTATCGCGTCGACCGCTTCGACCTGACAAGCTGGGCGTGGACCGGCGCGGTGGTCTCCGGCCAGCTCGACAGCTTCGACGCCGCACGCCAGACATGGCGCTGGCGGCCGTGGCAGAACAACACCGACTGCAGCGGCAAGGGCAGTACGCTCCAGGTCTGCTCGCAGCCGCTGCTGACCGACATCGTCCTCGACGAGCGGCGCAATATGCTGCTGGGCTTCCGCGACCGCTACGGCGATATCACCGGGCCCAACGCCGAGCGCAGCAGCATCACCGGCGGCGACCTGCTGCGGGCCGCATGGAACGGCGGCGGCTGGGACGCGCCGCCGCCCACCGAGCTCTACGACGACCGCAGCGTCAGCGGGCTGGTCCACGAGGAGGCGGCGTCCGGCGGGCTGGCCTACGTGCCAGGCACCCACGCTGGCGGCTACGGCGGCGAGGTGGTCACCACCTTCGAGGACCCGTACGTCATCGAGTCGTTCGGCGCGGCCTGGTTCGACGTGGCCGGCGGCGGCACGGCGGCGCGGCAGGAGATCTACCAGACCAACGCCAGCCAGCTGACCTTCGCCAAGGCCGCCGGTCTGGGCGATGTCGAACTGCTCTGCGCCTGGGCCGCCGCCGGCGATACCGTCTGGCGCGATAGCGACGGCGACGGAAGTCAGGACACTGGCGAGCCCGGCATCAACGGGGTGCGGCTCCAGATCTACGACGCCGCAGACACCAGGTTCGCCACGCCGCTCGGCGAGGTGACGACCGGGCGGCTCGATGGGCGCGACGGGCAGTTCCGCATCTACCTGCCGGCGTTTCGCGGCTATACGCTGCGGATCGATCCTGCCGAGTTCGCCGTGGGCCAGACACTGGACGGGATGTTTGTGACCCGCCAGGATCGTGGCGGCGACGATACGCTCGACAGCGACGCCGACCAGATCGCGCGCACCGCGACCATCGCCGCGCTGGACCGCGAGCAGACCACGCCCGATTTGGACATCGGGCTGGCGCCGCTGGCCCTAGCCGACGGGCTGATCGGCGACCTGGTGTGGCGCGACGCAGACGGCGATGGCATCCAGGACGCCGGCGAGGGCGGCGTGGCAGGGGTGACGCTCCAGCTGCTGGCCTGCCGCGACCGCAGCCCGGCGTGCAGCGACCCAGTGCTGTATCAGACAGCGACGACGACTAGCGCGGGCTATAGCTTCGCGTCGCTGCCGCCGAACTACTACGCGCTACGGTTGCCGGCGGTGCCATCGGGCTACCTGCTCTCACCGGCCGACCAGGGCCCGAGCGACGCCCGCGACAGCGATATTATCGGCGCGACCGGCCAGAGCGCGCCGCTCGCGATCGTCTCAGGCAGCGCCGACCGCAGCCGCGACATTGGGCTGACCCCCAACGCGGCCAACGTCAGCCTGACCGGCGGCGGCCCGGCGCGGGTGTTGATCAACACCGCCGCCAGCTACACGCTGAGCTACGCCGCAGCCTCCGGCGGCGAGGCGCTCGACAGCCGCGTGACGGCCACGATCCCCGCCGATAGCACCATCGTGACCGCCCCAGGTGCCAGCCGCAGCGGCAGCACGCTGACGTGGCTGCTCGGGACGCTGCGGAGTGGCGATAGCGGCACGCTCACCTTTCAGCTGAGCTTCAGCGCGCCCGGCCCGCACAGCATCCCGGCCAGCATCAGCACCATCTCGCCAGGCGACCTGCCGGGCGACAACGCCACGACGATCGCGACGGTGGTGGAGCGGCCGAACCTGGCGATCGTCCAGAGCGCGCCGGCCAGCGTCGCCCCTGGCGAGACGTTCGCCTACCGCCTGACTATCAGCAACCGCCCGGCGCAGCCCGCCACCAGCGTGCCGGCTGGGTCTGTGGCGACGGCGGCCGGCGTGGTGATGACCGACCAACTGCCATCCGGCGCGACGTTTGTGTCTGCGAGCGTGGCCCCGAGCAGCAGCGGCGGCGGGCGGCTGACCTGGAGCATTGGCGCGCTCGTCGAAGGCGAGAGCCGCAGCATCGACGTGGTGGTGCGGGCGCAGACCGCAGCGCCACTGCCCGCCAGCCTGCTCAATCGCGCCAGCGTCAGCACGACCACCCAGCAGGACGCGCCGGCCGACAACAGCGCCGACGCGACCACGCTGGTGCGCTACCCAGACCTGACGGTGAGCCTGGCCGCGCCTGCCGAGCGCGGCGAGGGCAGCACGCTGCGCTACAAGCTCGGCTACAGCAACGCCGGCGACGAGCAGGCCGACGGCAGCCGGCTGAGCCTGACCCTGCCGGACGACGTGGCGCTCATCAGCGCCAGCAACAGCGGCTATACCGTGAGCGGCAAGACGCTGACCTGGCTGCTCGGGACGCTGACGCCTGGGGCTGGCGGGACGATCGACGTCGACACCACGGTGAGCATCGGGGCTGCGGCGCGCTCGCCGCTGTCGGCGAGCGCCGCTGTCGGGACCACCACGCCGGAGCCTGACCTGAGCGACAACCGCGCCGACGCCAGCACGCGGGTGGTCGGGCCGCCGACGCCGGCGCTGGGGAGCGGGACGATGCAGCTCGCCATCCACTCGACGCTCGACCCGCTGGCGCGCGACGCCGACGGGCAGAACGCGGTCTACCGCAGCGGCGGGAGCGAGCTGAGCTGGCCGCTCGGCGAGGTGCTGGACTTCACCCCGCGCATCGCCATCGCGCTGCCGCCGCTGAGCGCGCCGGAAAGCGACTACTTCGTCTCCAGGGCGCGGGTGACCGGCTGGAGCCTGGTGCGCGTCGGGGCCGACGCCAAAGACTACGCCGCAGACGGCCGCGACGATATGGGGCGAGGCGGATGTCGCGCTGGCTCGCGCGCGCTCCAGCCTGGGCTGAGCGGCTGCGGCTACAGCTACATCGGCGGGGCGAGCGCGGCCGACGCCACCGAGCCCACCGAGGCGCAGATGGCGGGCCAGGCGCACATCTACTGGGGCGTCGGGCTGCCGCTGCGGATGCGTGGCGACGTGTACACCCTGGCGGCGAGCGGGCTGGGGCGCGGCGGCGTGACCGTGATGGCGCAGGTGCTGGTCGAGGTGATCAACCGCGAGACCGGGGCGGTGGTGGCCAGCGATACCATCGAGCGCGAGCAGACGTTTGTGATCAGACTCATCGCGCCGCGCAGCCTACGCTAGCTGTTTGCCATTGACCATTGACTATTGACTATTGATGAACGAGGCGCGGGAAGGGATTCACGAGCTGCGCAGCCCCAAGCACCTCTCTTTTCGGCAACAGGTGCGGTGCAGCGTAACGCGAGGGGTTGGAGGCGCAGTGCGATGCGGGGGTTTGGGGGCCAGGTACCCTCTGGGTGTCCCCGAGATTCATCCTTTTCTCCACGTGTCCTGCTGCTGCGCAGCTTCGCTGCGCAGCAGCCAAAAATCGAGCCGCCGCGCTGCCGCAGGCCAAAGCGCCGCGCGCAGCGCGGAGGAACAAGGAAGGAGCAACGATGACCGAGAGACAACGGGGCCAGAGCGTCGTCGAGCTGGCGCTAGTGCTGCCCGTGCTGCTGCTGCTGGTACTCGGCGCGATCTGCGCGATGCAGATCCTGCTGACACAGCAGGCGGTGGCGAGCGCGGCGCGGGCGGCGGCGCATCAGGCGGCGCTGCTCGGCGGGCCAGACGGGCAGGACGGGGCGCTACACCAGGCGGGCGGGCAGGTGGCGGAGGCGGCGCGGCTGGCGCTGGCCGGCGGCATCGGCACCGACCCGAGCAGGGCCACGATCGCGGTGGTCTGCCGCGACGAGCGCGGCGCGCCGGTGAGCGCGTGCCGCCGTTATCAGCCGATCACCGTCACCATCAGCTACCACGACGGCGTGTGGGTGCCGATCCCACCGCTCTTCAGCGAGATCAACGCGCAGTTCTCGGCCACACGCGCCGCCGAGAAAGACCAGCAGTGAAACAGAAAGGCCACGACATGCAGACTTCTCAACGCTACGAAGTGCTGACCCTGGCGAGCACGCCGCACCTCGGCGAGGCGCTCGCACTGATCGAAGGGGTGGACGTGATCGGCATGCCGACGCCGGAGCGGACGCTCGGGGTGCTCGGCGGCAGCGCCGTGCCCCACGCCATCTATCTCGAAGATACCGCCCGCGCCAGCACCGACGACCTGTGGCGCATCCTGCGCGCCGCCCAGGGCCGGGGGGTGGTCACCATCATTAACCTCCAGGGGCCGGCGCTGCCCCACGCCGCCGACTTCGCCGCAGCTGGTGCCCACACCATCGATGGCCGGGCGGTGGCGACGATCGCGGCGCAGGTGGCATCGGCGCTCGGGCTGCGGCAGCGCGCGGCATGCGCCACACTCCAGATCGCGATCTCGGCGGTCAAGGGCGGCGTCGGCAAGACGCTGACCACCGCGATGCTGGCCGAGGGGCTACGGCGGCGCGGCGCGCGGGTGCTGGTGGTGGACAACGATATCTCCAACTCCGGCATCCGCCCAACCTACCGCATCCCCTCGACGGCCGCCGCCTACACATCGCTGCTCGGCGACCGGCTGGGGATGGCGGCCTGGACGCCAGAGCAGCTCAGGCCGCTGATCTTCCACCACGCGCCGAGCTCGCTCGACTTCCTGCTCGGCCCCGAGGAGATCCGCGACGCGACCCACGACCTGAACCGCAACGATGCTTACGCCTTCTTCCTGGCGGTCCGGCAGCTGGAAGGCTACGACGTGGTGCTGTGGGACACCTCGCCAGAGGTGGTCAAGCGCCCGATGAGCTATATCGTGGCGCGCGAGGGCGGCTTCATTGTGCTCCCGGCCCCGCCAGGGCGCAAGGAGCGCACCGGCGTGCTCAACCTGCTGCGGGCGCTGCGCGCCAACGAGGGCGACGACCTGACCAGGCGCGCGCTGCTGATCGGCATGGAGCCCGAGCGCGGCGTCGTCGCCCAGCTCGGCACGGCGCTCGGGCTGTTCGCCCGCGAGGCCCCAGACGCCAGGCTGCTCGGCGTGATGGCGCGCGACCCGCGAGTAGTCTCGCAGGCCGACGCCGACGAGCATGGCTACCGCTCGGCGCTGGACATCGAGCCCCATGGCCGCTTCGCTCGCTCGGTCCACGCGCTGACCGACTCGCTGGCGCGCAGCGTCGGCCTGACCCTGAGCCGGCCGATGCCCAAGAGCGGGCTGCTGAACCGCCTCGGCGCGCGCCGCGCCGCCGCCGCGCCGCAGATGAGGGCCAACGTATGATGCCCAACGACCACGGGCCGACGCAGCGCGCCGCTGCCTCGCTGCCGATGTTTCTGCGCGGCGGCGACGACGACGGCGTGGCCCCGCTGCTGCAGCGCCGCGCCGGCCGCCCGGACGAAGCGCTGGCGCTGCTGGCCGACCCAGAGCTGCGCAACGCGGTGCGCGATGCGCTCGACGCCAGGCTGCCGCGCGAGTTCCTCGACCCATTCGCCCCGGCGCGCGAGCGCAACGCCCAGGTGATCGCCGTGCTGCGCGAGGCGATCGTCGCGGCCCGCACCAACGGCGGCCCGCTCGCCGGCGTCCCGAGCGACATCGACACCCTGCTGGCGCTGTACGCCGCATCGGTGGGCTGGGGGCCGATCCAGAAATACCTGGACGACCCGCGGGTCAACGAGGTCAAGATCGCCGGCACCGCCGTGCTGGTGCAAGAGAACGGGCAGGAGTTTGCACTGGTGCCGGAGCGCTTCGCCAGCGCCGAAGACGTTGCCCGCCGCGCGCGGTTCATCGCCGACACGCTGCGAGTCAGGCTGGACGAGCGCCGGCCGCAGACCACCCTGCCGCTGGCCCTCGGCACGCGCATGCACGTCACCCTCCCGCCATTGGCGGATGGCGGCGCGCTGATCTGCATCAGGCGCGGGCGCACCGCCGCCTGGGACCTGGCCGATTTGGAGCAGCGCCAGACTGTCAGCGCGCCGCTGGCCGAGCTGCTGCGGCTGTTCGTCCGCGCCGGGTGCTCGTTTCTGGTGGCCGGCGCCACCGGCTCGGGCAAGACGGCGATCCTTGAGGCGCTGGCCAACTCGCTCACCGGCGATGTGCATATTCTGACGATCGAGGATCTGACCCGCGAGATTCAGATCCGCCGCACCGAGCTCTGGACCCGCGAGCTGATCGATACATCGCAGGATCCTGGCGCGTTCGCGCAGGCGGCGAAGGAGGCGCTGCGACAGACACCTGGCTACCTCATACCCGGCGAGACCCGCGCCGATGAGGCCGGCGCGATCCTATCAATGGCCATGAGCGACCGGCCGGTGATGACCTCGATGCACGCCCAGGACGCCAGGCGCGCCGTCGAGCGCTTCGCCAGCTACGCCGCGCTGCCGGGATCGTACCTCTACGCCGGCCGCCGCGACGACGCGCTGCGCGACGCGGTCTGCGGCGGGTTCGACGTGGTGATCTACGCCGAACAGATCGCTGGCCGCCGGCTAGTGTCTGAGGTGGCGCTGCCGTGCGGCGTGACCGCCGACGCCAGCGGTCGGCTGACGCCGACGCTGGTGCCGCTGGCGACAATGAGCATCGACGACGGCGAGCCGCGCTGGGCGATCCACGCCCGCGCCACCGACGACGGCCGACTGGCGTGGGAGAGCGGCCCTGGCACCCCGCCGTCGCTGGACCGCAAGCTGCGCAACGCCCACCTCGCCGCCAAGCTCGCCAGCGCGCGGCCATCGGTGAGCGACTTGGCCGAGACCGTCCGCCGCGCCAGACAGGCGATGGGCGCCGGCGAGCCGGAACGGGCGATCAACGTGATGCGCCCTGCCTGGACCCGCAGCCGCGACACGACGCTGCTCGATCTGACCCGCAGCGCAATGGCGCTCGCCCCCGCCCAGTACGACTCGGTGGTGGTCCACGGTCAGACCGTGATGCGCGCGCTGGCCGCCAGGCTCGCCGCCAGGCAGTGGCTCAGGGCGCAGCAGCAGTTCGAGCATATTACCGCCGACCTGGCCTACGCCGCGGCGGCCGAGCCATCTGGCGGCTGGCAGACGATCGCCGGTTGCATCCGCGACGGCATGGTCACCGAAGCCGATACGCGGCGGGCCGTCGAGCGCGCGAGCGCCGAGATCGACGCCGGCCGGCCGTGGGCCGCGCTTGACCTGCTGGCGGCCTGCGAACTGGACCGGCTCGCCGACGATGCGACGCTGCTGGTGGTGCGCGCCCGCGAGCGAGCGCAGGAGCTGCTGGTGGCGCGCGGCGAGGGCTCGCCCGATGTGCTGCTGACCCTGACCGACCGCCGGGCGGCGCTCGAACGCGCCGCCGCCCATCCCGAGGTGCTGCAATGACCGAGACGACGACGATGGCCAAGGCCGCAGCCCAGACCACGATCGACACGACTATGACCAACCCCGAGCGCGCCTGGCTCGCCGTGTCGTTCCCGCTGTGGATCGCGCTGCTGCTGCTGCTCGGCTCGCTGCTACTGCTGCGGACGCCGATCGTGCGCCAGATCGGCCGGATGCTCGCCGGGCGGGCGGCGCGGCAGCGGGCCAGCACCGGCCGCGCGACGATGACCTACGATCTGGCGCTCCACCTCGGGGCCGATGCGGTCGCGCCGCCGCTGCTACTGACGATCGGCGTGACGGTGGCCATCGGCGGCGGCGGCGCGCTCTCGCTTGTCGCCCCAGGATTTGTTCCGCTGCTGCTGGCGCTCCCGCTCGGCTACACCGCCATGCGGCTGGCGGTGGGGGTGGCCGAGCGCCGCGCCATCGCCGCGCTGGACCGATCGCTGCCGGCGGCCGTCGGGCGGCTGGGGCTGCTGCTGCAGGGCGGCGAGAGCTACGGCGTGGCGCTCGAGCGCGTGACCGCCACGCTGGACGATGGACCGCTGCGCCGCGAGTGGCAGTTCCTGGTCGATGGGTCGCGGGCGCAGATCGCCGGCGGGCTGCTGGCCACCCCCGAAGAGGTGGCGCGGGCGCTGAGCGCGCAGACCGCGAGCGTGCGCCACCACCAGTTCCTGGAGCATCTGGCGGTCGGGCTGGCGTCAGGCATCGAGCCGACGCGGGCGCGGGTGCTGGCGGCCTACGCCAAGCTGCTGGAGAGCGAGGCGCGGATGAGCAGCGCGCGCACCGAGCTGGCGCAGATGCGCTACAGCGGCTACGCGATCGGCGGGGCGTCTGCCGCCATGTTCCTCTACCTGCTGCTGACCCAGCAGGAGCGCTTCTGGGCGGCATACAGCGGCCCGTTCGGCATCATCGCCGCCGTCCCCGTGGCCCTGGCGCTCGCCGCCCCGTTCGTCGTCGGATCGCTGCTCAGCAGCGTCGGCGATCTGGAGTACTAGCATGCGATGTCTTTTTCGCCGCCACGACGCCGGTCAGGCGCTGGTGCTCGTCGCGCTGATCATGCCGTTTCTGCTGGCGCTGCTGCTGACGGCCATCGAGGTTCAGGAGCGGTTCTTCGAGCGCGCCGCCATCGAGGAGAGCCTCAAGCAGGCGACGCGCGGCGCGGTGCAGCGCTTCGACTACGCCGGCCTGGCGCAGAACAGCCAGCAGATCGTCGTCGAGCGTGCGACGACCAATACCGGCTGCACCATCGCGCCGCTGCCGCCGCCGGGGAGCGCCAGGGCCACCGCCTGCGCCATCATGCGCTCCAACCTCGCCGGGCTGCGCGGGCTGGAGGAGAGCGTCGACGCCACGCTCGACCGCGTCCGCTGGACCACCCACAGCGCCGGGGGGAGCTGCGCGCTGCCGGACGGCACCGTCATCACATCGCCTCGCCCGCTGGTGTGCGCTACGCTCGCGCCACGGCTCACCGGGCTGCTCGGCTGGGGCGTCTGGTCGCCGCAGCTCGCAGCAGCAGATACGCTGGACGCTGGGAGGTAGGCGGGATGAAGCGCAGGAAGTAGCACGCAGCAAGTAGAGCAATCCTACGTGCGTTGTCCACGCGCGAGGCGCACAACGGCGGTTTGGGGGCCGGGTACCCTCTGGGTGTCCCCAAGATCTTTTCCTACTCTTCGATAGCACAAGGAGAACCATATGACCACACGCACCCCGGTCCGCTCGCTGAGCGAGGCCGCCAGCACCCGCAAGGATCGCGCCCCGCTGATGACGCTGGTCTTCGTCGTCGGGATGCTGCTCGCCGCCGCCGCCGCCGGCTACGCCTACTACGAGGCCCAGCGCACCGAGCGGGTCTTCGTCCTGGCGCGGCAGGTCAACCTCGGCGCGCAGATCGTCGCCGAGGATCTGACCGCCGTCGAGGTGGCCCGCTACCGCCCACAGCAGCTCGCCGGGGTCGTCGATGCCGGCGCGATCGTCGGCCACTACGCCGCCCGCGACCTCGCCCCAGACGATCTCGTCCAGCCGGGGATGCTGCTCGACGCGCCGCCGGCCGAGCCGGTCTACCCAAACGGCCGCAAGCTTGCCATCGATATGGTGCCGGTACCGTTCGCCATCGCCGCCGTCGGCCCGCTGACCGACCGCGACCTGCTCAACGTCCTGTTCATCTCGCCCGACGCCGAGCTGTGCCGCAGCGTCGGGGGACGCGTGACGCCAGGGGCCGCCGAGCGCAGCTACGCCTGCCGCTTTCTCAACGGCGTGCGGGTGCTCTACATCGATGGCCAGACCGCCTACCTCGAGATGACGCCATTTCAGTCCCAGGCGATCTGGGCGCTGACCGGCGCCGGCGTGCAGCTCGTCGGCGAGCGCTATGGAGTCACGTCGCAGCCGCTGCCAAACATGGAGCGCCTCGACGCGGCGACCATCCAGCTCGACGACCTGGAGCGGGCGCCGGCGCCCGCCGCTGCGGCGAAGACCGCGCCGCAGACACCGGCCGCGCCGCAGGCCGCATCCCCGATCCCCGGCGCCGCCGCCCGCATCCCCGGCGCACCGGCCGAGCCGACCGCAGCGCCGCTTCAGACACCGTAGTGGATTGACGATTGAGCGATTGCCGATTGCCGATTGCCGATTGCCGATTGCCGATTGCCGATTGCCGATTGCCGATTGACGCGTCGTGCTGCCGCTTCACACCGCAGGGACGGAGCCTGCTCCGTCCGCCATCCGCCAACCCTATCCGCCATCATTACTAACTGCGGGCTCAGCCCGCTGGAAAGTTCGCCCGTGACCGCCCAGTTCACTCAGTTCGCCGGCCCGCACCAGGCGCGCGCCGAGCTGCGCCGCCTGACGGCATCCGGCGCGATCGACTTCGCCCGCCCAGTGGTCGAAGCGCTCGCCGCCGTCGGGCTGGCCGACGAGTTCGCCGAAAACCAGGCGGCGCGCGACCGGCTCGCCAGCGTCGCGTGGTACGGCCCAGCCGAGCCATACCTCGCGCCAACGCCAGGCGCGCCGCCGATCAGCGACATCTTGCTCAACGGCGATGGCCCGATCGTGGTGGTCCAGGGCGGGCTGCGCCAGCGCACCAGCCTTGTGCCCCACCCCGAGTGGGTCGAGTTCCTCCAACGCCAGCTGCTGGTCCACGGCGGCGTGGCTCACCCCGCCAGCCAGAATCCGTGGCCAGCCCCTGGCGGCAGGGATGAGACGCTGCTGATCGGCTCGGCCGAGCGTCGCATCCGCTTCGCCATGACCCGCCCGCCGGCCACACCAGCCGGCCCGACGCTAGCGCTGCGCATCCTGCCGGAGCGCTGGCGCACCATCGACGACCTCATCGCCGACGAGATCCTGACCGCCGAGATCCGCGACGCGCTGCTCCACGCGCTGCGCAGTGGGGCCTCGGTGCTGGTGGCCGGCGGCACCGGCTCGGGCAAGACCACCGTCACCGCCGCGCTGCTGCTCGCCATCGCTCAGGAGAAGCGAGTGGTGGTAATCGAGGAGGCCACCGAGCTGCCGCAGCTACCAGACGGCGTGGCGATGGAGGTCAGCCGTAGCGGCCACCCGTTCAGCGATTTTGTGCGCTTCAGCCTGCGCCAGAAGCCTGACCTGATCGTGCTCGGCGAGGTGCGCGGCAGCGAGGCGCTGACCATGCTTCAGGCGGCCGCCACCGGCCACCCAGGCATTGGCACCATCCACGCGCCTGACCCACAGACCGCGCTGGCCAACCTCGAGCGCATGGCCTGCGAGGAGGGCAGCGCGCCGCCCGATGTGGTCAGGCGCATGATCGGCACTAAGGCCGCGCCGCTGCTGGTCTGCCACATCGGCCGCTACGGCGGCAGGCGGCGGCTCGGGCAGGTGGCCGAGGTTCTACCACAGACCGGGGCCAGCGCCGGTGCCGGCTTCGTCATCCACCCGCTATTTTGCTACGAGGACCAGCGCGGCTATGTGCGCCGCCCGGCGAGCGGCGAGTGGGCCGCGCGCCGCTATTAGCGAGGAGCTTCCATGCACCCCCTGATCTCTCCTGCCGCGCCGTTTGTGGCGCTGGCGATCGCCGGCGTCTGTCTCGCCGCCATCGGCCTGCTCGGCGTCGAGCGCGAGCGGCAGCTGCTGGCCGGCTTCCGCGCCAGGCCGAGCGCGAGCGGCATGCGCGCCCGCTACATCGCCGGCCAGGCCGCGGCCCTGCCGCTGGCCGGGCTGCTGCTGGCCGTGGCCGCCGCGAGCGGGGCGCGCGGCACCGCCCAGAGCGCGCTGCTGCTCGGCGCGCTCGGCGTCTACCTCGCCATCGGCGTGGTCCTGCCGCGCCGCCCCGTCGTCGCCAGGCAGCGCGCCGCCGCCGAGCTGCGTTGCACCCTGCCCGCCTTTCTCGCGTACGTCCAGATCGCTATCGAGGGCTACGAGGCCCCAGGCGCGCTGCTCGAGCGCTACGTCGCTCGGCCCAACCCGCGCCAGCGCGAGATGCAGGCTGCAGTCACCCGCGCGCTGGCGCTCCACATCGAGCGTGGCGAGCGCCCGTTCGCCGCGCTGCTCACGGTGGCCCGCGACGCCGGCTGCGCCGAGCTGCGCGACGTGGCCGAGCAGCTCGCCGAGAGCGAGCGCAACGGCGCATCGCCGCTGTCGGCGCTCGCCGCCTGCGCCAAGACGCTTGAGGCGATCTTGCGCGACGAGTTCCAGCGCATGCTCAAGCGCCGCATGCTGTACCTGATGGGCACCGTCGCCGTCAGCCTAGTGGTCGGCATCCTCGGCAACCTGCTGTTCGTGATGACCCGCGGCGGGACGCTGCTCATAAGCTGACAATAGTAAAGGGAGAATCTCGGGTGCTGCGCCCACCCGCTGTGTGCTACGCGCAGCCACACCTCGGCCTGGTTGTCTTTGCAATCGTCAATTGTCAATCGT
Organism: Roseiflexaceae bacterium; assembly: GCA_043754595.1. Classification (GTDB taxonomy): domain Bacteria; phylum Chloroflexota; class Chloroflexia; order Chloroflexales; family Roseiflexaceae; genus JAYUUK01. Next base: position 12,858 of record JAYUUK010000460.1, read on the forward strand.
CAATTATCCAATGAGGAAGAAGCCATGGCACCCCGACCACGCCCGGCCAGCCAGCGCGCCCGCGATGCCCTCGGCCGGCTGACGCCACACGCGCAGCTGCCAGAGATTCTAACCTCGCGCGAGGTCAAGCCGCTGATGGGCCGCACCTGGTTCCACGAGAGCCTGAGCGCCGACCTGCTGCCGGGCATCCAGATCATCCGCTGCGGCGTCTGGCGCTGCCACCGCGATACGTTTGTGGCCTGGCTCAACCAGCTCGCCGATAGCTAGACGCGCGGCGCGTGCTCTTCTGAGGCGCTGCGCGTTGTGGAATCACGTTTCCTGCTGCTGCGCAGCAGCAGATACTAGATATTTTCCGCGCTGCCGCAGCCCATAAGCAGTGCAGCTTCGCGGACAAAATAAGGAGAATCGTCATGTCAGCTCGATGGCCTTCGCTCGCCGCCATGGTTCGCCACCTGGTCCGCGAGCAGGAGTATATGTCCGTGCGCGAGGCGGCGCAGCTTTATCGCGTCACCGAGGAGACGATGCTGAGCTGGGCCGACTGCGGCCACCTGCCGGCGCGCTACGCCGACGGCCAGGTCTGGCTGGAGCGCGTTGCCCTCCACGACGCGCTGCGCCGCCCACCGCCGGTGTCGGCCTACGGTTCGCAGCAGTGAGCCGCCCGCTGGCCGAGCCGGTGGGAAAAGTGAACGTCTGCCGGCCCGCCACGCCAGCGCCGCCCCAGCCACCGCCCGCGTATCCGCCAAGCCCCGCGGAGACCCCGACCGAGCCGCTGGCGCTGCGGCTCAGACGCGCGCTGGAGCTCGACGACCCGAGTGGCGCTGCGGCGCTGCCCAGCGCTGCCGTCGGCGCGACGACCAGGCTCGGCGCCGCGGCCAGGCTCGGCGGCGCTGCCGATGATGGCTGGGCGCTCGCCGTGGCGCAGCGTTTGCTCAGCGACCCAACGATCTGCGCGGCGGCACCGCCAGGTCTGACAAAGCGGCGGCTGGCGGTGCTGCTCCCCGAGCGCGAGCGCCAGCGAGCGCACGAGCTGTTCGAGCGTCTCGACGACGCCGGCGCGCTCGCGCCGCCCAAGAGCGAAGCGCTGCGCTGGCGCGAGCCGCGACCGCTGACCATCGACGATGCGGCGGCGCTGGCGGCACTGTTCTAGCGATCCTAGAGCAATTCTATCAGCGTAGGAAAGGGGAAGATCTCGGGGACACCCAGAGGGTACCCGGCCCCCAAACCCCCGCTATGCGCTCCGCGCAACATAAGGAGAAGCATGTGATCACACCCGCCGTTCAGCCCGCCGCTGCCCGTCCGCCGACGCCGGACCGCGCCCCGACCATCGCCCGCGCTGTGGCCTGGCTGGCGCTGCTGGCGGCGCTGTTCGTCGGCCCGATCGGGGCGGCTGTGTCGGCCCAGCCGACGCTGCGCGCGCTGTGGGCGCTGCTCGCGCCGCAGCTCGCGGCCCCGGCGCTGCTGGCGCTGCTGGCGCTGCTGCTCGATGCGCTCGCCGCGTGCGCCGATGCGGCCATGCTGCGCGCCGCCCCGCAGCGCGAAACGCTGCTGCTCAGCGTGCTGCTGCCGCGCCCGGCCTCCGGCGCGGGCGACCAAGACCCGCCCGCGCTACTGCGGGCGCTCCACGGTGCCATCCCCGCCGGGCGCGGCGCGCCGACGGTGGCGCTGATCTATCGCTGCGAGTCAGGGCAGCCGGCGACCCTCGGCGTGGGCATCGCCGGGCGCGGCAGAGCGCTGGAGCGCGCCGCGATCGCCGTGCGCACCGCGATCGGCGGCGCGTGCCCGGCGGCGGTCGTTGAGCGGGCCGCGCCACCGGCGAGCGCGCCGCTGCTGCGCCGCACCATGCAGCTGGCGCTCCCGTCGCACTACCCGCTCGCGGGCGGCGAGCTGGATAGCCTGGCGCTCGGGCAGCTGCTGGCCGCCGCCCGCCCGCGCGGCGCAGCCACCGCCACCATGGTCTGGGTTGGCCTCATGCCGCTGCGCCGCCCGGAGGATGCCTCGCTCCGAACTGGCTGGCGCGGCAGGGCGCTGGCGCTGCGGATGCGGCTTGAGCAGCGACACGACTACGCGCTCGCGCCCGATCTGGCGGCGATCGGCGCCAAGCTCGACGCGCTGCCATTCGCCGCGACGATCGGCATCGATGTCTGGGCCGACGGCGCTGGCGCTGCCACGCACGGCGACGCCGCGCTCGCCGACGCGCGGCAGACGATGGATGGCATCGTGCGGGCGCTGCAAAGCGCGCGTCAGCGCATCGGCAGCCGATCGCAGGGGTTGGTGGCAGGCGCTGAGACACGACGACGCGACGCTCGCCACTCCTTCACTTTTCCCCGCTGCCCCGAGCCGCCGCCGCGGCTGCTGCTCCCGCTCGGGCTGCGGCGCGCGCCAGACGTGCTGACCGACGCGGAGCTCGCGACGTTTTGGCGGCTGCCTGATGCGGCGGCGGCGCAGCTGGTGGGCTGGCTCGGCGCGCGCCGGCTTCCCGCCCCGCCACACGCCTTTGCCGATGGCGGCGATCGGATCGTCATCGGCCACGCCAGCGATAGCGACGGGGTGGAACGGCCGGTCGGCCCGACGCTGCACGACCTGCGTCAGATCCTGCATATCACTGCCGGGATGGGCGCTGGCAAGAGCCGGCTGCTCGCCAACCTCTGCCAGCAGTTCCTGCCACACGGCATGATGCTGATCGACGGCAAGGGCGACGACCGCGACGGCAGCCTGGTGGCAACCGTCAGGCGGCTGATCCCGCTGGCGGACGAGGGGCGACTGGCGCTGCTCGACTCGCTCGATAGCGACTGGCCGGTGAGCCTCAACCCGCTGGCCGGCGTGACCCGCGCCACCACCGACCTGGCGCTCGGGCAGGTGCTGGCGTTATTCGGGCGGCTGGACCCCGAGACCTGGGCCAAGGCGGCCGGGATGCAGCAGTACCTGCAGATGGCCACGCTGCTGGTGCTGTCTGGCGAGCCATCCCCCACCCTAGCCCACGTGCGCCAGGCGCTCACCGAGGACGACTACCGCGAGACGCTGCTGCCGCTGGCGACCAACCTGGAGGTGGTGAGCTTCTGGCGCGAGACCTTCCCCCGGCTCGGCGATTCGCAGAAGCAGAGCCGCGATGCGCTGTTGCGGCGGTTCGACATCCTGCTGACCGCCGAGACCACCAGGCATATGCTGACCCAGGCGGGCGGCGTGTTCGACCTGACGGCGGCGATCGATAGGCGGCTGATCGTGCTGGCGCCGCTGCCGGATATGACGCTGGGCGGGCTGGCCGGCGCGCTCGGGGCGCTGGTGTTCGAGGCGTTTGTGCGCGGTGCGTTCGCCCGCAGCGGCTCGGACGCGACGCGGGCCAGCTATCCGCTGGTGATCGACGAGCTGCAGGTGCTGGCGGCCGGCGCGAGCCGCGAGATGGAGACCGCGATCACACGGCTGCGCTCGCTGGGCATCCCGGCGGTCTACGCCCACCAGGCGCTTTCGCAGCTCGGCGAGCTGGCCGGGCTGATGCAGATCAACGCCGCAAACCGGGTGATCTTGCAGACCGGCGAGCCAGACGCCAGCGTCTACGCCAAGATGTACGCCGCCAGCGGGCTGACCGCCGCCGATATCGCCGGGCAGGAGCCGCTGGCGCACCAGTACGCCGTGCTGCGCTGCGGCGGCGCGGCGGCCGGGCCGCTGAGCATCCGCCCGCTCGGGTGGCCGGAGCCGATCGAGGCCGCGCCGTGCGATGGGGGAGAGGAGATACGGATACACGTCGATCGGGAGACCGGAAGACCGGGAGGCGCGGAGCCGGGGAAGTGTAGAGATTGGCAGCGCGTGCTCCCGGCCAGCGGCGACGCGCTGGACGCGCTGGTGGCCGAGCTGGCCTACGGCGACGCGCAGGACGGCGAGGTGCTGGCGCTGCTGGCCGCGCTCGACGACCGGCGGTGGGCGCGGGTCTGTGCGCGCTGGGAAGCGGTGCGCGCCGCGCAGCGGGCCTATCTGCTGGCGCACCCGGCGGCCTGCCCTGACCGGATGGAGCGACAGCGCTGGCTCTCGCGGCTGCTGATCGCCAGGCCGCGGCTGCTGGCGGCGGCCGAGTACGCCAGAGCGCGGACCGCCACCGCGCCGCAGGGCGGGCGGCGGGAGCGTGGCACAGCCGAAGAAAGCGCCCGCCCTACGGGAGCAGGCCGCCGTGACCGAGCGCGATGATATCGGCGCGGCCCAGGCGCTCGCCGGCCAGCAGCCGAGGCAGCACCAGATCGATCACATTGCGGTCGCGCGAGCGGACGCAGCCCGGCGCGCCGAGCAGCGGCACGTCGCCGAGGTAGCCGAGCAGCAGCAGGTTGCCAGGCTCGACCGGCGCGCCGTGGTGGATCACGGTTCCGCCGGCAGCCCGCAGCCCGCGCGGGATATCGTCGTCGCGGTCCATGATCGACGTCTCGCCGGCAGTGATGATCAGCTCAACTTCGGCGGCGACGCAGGCGGCGCAGGCGGCGGCGATCGCCTGCTCGTCCGCAGCCACAAACTGCGTCAGCGCCAGCGCCGCGCCGTAGCGCTCGACCCTGGCCAGCACCGCTGGCAGCAGGCTGCGCTCGACCCTGGCGCGCGCCCGCTCCTCGCCCACCAGGATCAGCCCGACCCGCCGGCGCACGTACGGCCGCACCACAATCGCCGACGCGGCGATCGCCTCAAGCGCGTCCAGCGCCGCCGCCGGGATGGCGAACGGGATGATCTTGATCGTCGCGACGCGCTGCCGCTCGGCCACCGGCACACCGCTCGGCAGCGTAGCGAGCGTCAGCCCATCGACCTCGTTGACCCGCCGCAGCGCCGCGAGATCGACTGCGACCACGCCAGCGGCGGCGGCCAGCAGATTGACCCGGCTGTGGGCCGGCGGCAGCGCGCTGGTCCCCAGCCCGGCGACGATCGCCGCGAGCCGCCCGGCGGCCGCGTCCTCGTGGAGATCGCCCGGCTCAAGCACCGCCACCCGCACCGCGAGGACGCCGAGCCGCCGCAGCTGTGTGGCGTCCTCGGCGGTGAGCACGCGGCCCTTGGCGAGCGTCCGCCGCCCGGCTTCGTCCGCCAGGTTGTGGCGCAGGATGTGGCCGACGGCCGCCTCGGGGGCGAGAGTGGTGAGGTACATAACGGTGCTCGTGAGATCATGCCCTGCCCGCCAGCTAAACCGCCCGCGAGGCGTCTGTGTTGGTACAACCTCCCGGGACGCGTCACCCGCAGCGCGCCCAGAAGATTACGTGCATCGGCTACGGATCAGATCGCCCGGTTCGCTCGTCGCTGAGCCTGGCGTAGTCCTCCGGCGTATCGATATCGACCAGCGGCCGGTCGTCGGCAAAATCGACCAGCTGGACACGCCGCGGGTCGCTGGCGATCACCTGACGCGCGCCGGCGTCGCCGGTCACTGCCAGCAGCTCGGCGAACAGCGCCCGAGCGAAGATCACCGGGTGGCCGCGCTGCCCGGCGAAGCGCGGCGCGGTGATCGCTGCGGCACCGCAGCGATGCGCGGCGCACAGCGCGGCGATGGCGGCGACATCGATGAACGGCTGGTCGGCGAGCACGATGGCGGCAGCGTCGGCGTCGGCGGGCAGCGCCGCCACCCCGGCCCGCAGCGACTCGCTCTGGCCGGCGGCGTGGCGCTCGGCCACCACGATCTGCAGCGCGAGCCCGGCTAGCGCGGCGCGCACATCGTCGGCGTAGGCTCCGACCACCGCGATGGTGGCGTCGAAGGGGGCGGCGAGCGTGCGTCTGGCGACCGCGCGTACCAGCGGCTCGCCGCGCCACAGCAGCAACTGCTTCGGCCGACCCATGCGCGATGCGCTGCCGGCGGCCAGGATGATCGCCGCGATCTTCACTCGCCACCCTCCTCCGCCTGGGCACCCGGCGCAGCGTCGGCGGCGTCCCCGGCGTAGACCGGGAGAAGCTTGCCGTCGTCCAGCCGCAGCAGCAGCGCGCCGTCCGGCTGGACATCTTCGGCCAGACCGGTCAGGCTCCCCGATGGCGTGCTGACCGTCGTCCGCCGCCCGATGGTCTCAAGCCGCCCCCGCCACGCGCTCAGCAGCGCTGCCCGATCTTCTGGCAGCGCGGCGTAGCCGCAGTTGAGCCGATCCAGCAGCGCGATCGCCAGCTCGCCGCGATCCACCTGACGGCCGGATGCGGCGGCCAGATCGGTGGCCGAGCGCGCCAGGTCGCGGCCGTCCACCGTGCCATCGGGGTGCGCGCCAACGTTGACGCCGATCCCGACGGTGATCGCCGCCGCACCGCCCCCCGCCAGATCGAGGTCGCAGAGGATGCCGGCCAGCTTCGCCCCAGCGAACATCGCGTCGTTTGGCCACTTGAGGCGCACCGCCACCAGCGCGACCCGCTCGATCGCCTCGCACAGCGCGACGCCAGCCAGCATGGTGATGACGAACGCATCGCGCGGGGCGAGCCACGCCGGCCTGAGCAGCAGCGAGCAGAGCAGCGCGCTGCCGTACGGCGCGTCCCAGCGGTGGCCGCCGCGTCCGCGGCCGGCGCTCTGCCGCTCGGCGAGCACCACCAGGCCCTCGCCCGCGCCAGCCCTCGCCCGCGCCCTGACGATATCGCTCGTCGATGTGACCGTCTCGTAGCGCACGATCGATGTGCCGATCGGCCCCGGCTGCAGCGCTCGCCGCAGCCGCATCGGCGTCAGATCGGCCGGCAATTGATGACGATGTTTTAATTGATTTGGCAACTCTACGATCTCATATTATACTAGTGTCTATCGTTAAGACATAATCGAATAAGGTTGAGACCTGCCGCGCCAATCTTTCCAGCCGCTCACGCTTGTGAGCGTCCGTCACAGCTCTGCGCAGCCCGGCGTTGCTCGCGGTGATGTCGCCGCCCAGATGCCTTACACAACGGAGTGATCTATGTATTTGAGCCTACGCGTACGACGTCTTTTCCCGCTCATTGCCTGTCTCGCGCTCTTTGGTCTCGTGGTTGGGCCGAAGATGAGTCTGCCGATCGCCAGGGCGAGCGGCGCGATCGCCGGGTCGATCTTCCAAGATTATAATGCCAATGGGCTGCGCGATGTTGGGACACCGTCCTCGGCCGTCGACGACGGGGTGCGCGGCGTGACGGTCAGCGCCATCGACGCAAGCGGCGCGGTGGTGGCCACCACGGTCAGCGCCGCCAATGGGCTCTACACGCTGAGCAGCCCGGCGCTCACCGCGCTCGCGAGCGGGACGGCGCTGCGCATCGAGTTCACCGCCCTGCCGAAGCGCTTCGAGCCGGCCCCGTTCGGCCCGCAGAGCGACACAACGGTCCAGTTCGTCACCACCACCGCCCAAGGCCTCAGCAACGTGAACGTCGGGCTGCTGATCCCTGCAAACTTCTGCCAGAACAACCCCGGCGTCGTGACCAACTGCTACATTAAGGGCGACCAAGTCACCGCGCCAGACGATGTCGAGCCAGTGCTGGTCTCGGTCAACTACGACGCAACCGGCAACTTCCGCGCCAAGCCGGCGCTGGCAGCGCAGATCAAGACCACGGCGATCGCCAGGCAGGTCGGCACCACCTACGGCCTCGGCTACCAGCGCAGCAGCCGCAGCCTGTTCGCCTCGGCCTACCTCAAGCGCCGCGCTGGCTTCGGCCCGGGCGGCGCGGGGATGATCTACCGTATCGCGGCAGACGGCACGGTGACGCAGTGGCTCGATGTGGCGCAGCTGCTCAGCCCGGCCGACCCGGCGCTGATCACCGGGCCGATCCCCGCCCGCACCTACGCTGGCCCCCAGGCCAAGGTCGACATTGGGATCAGGTCGATCATCAGCAAGCGCTCATTCGGCGATATGGATATCTCCGAGGACGACACCAAGCTCTACATCGTCAATCTCTTCACCCGCGAGCTGTTCGAGATCCCTGTCGGTCCGGACGGCTCGGCGCCGACGGCCGCTGGCCAGATCAAGCGCTACGCCATCCCCGCGCCCAACCCGGACCCGGTGAACTGCGCCGCGGACGATGTGCGGCCGTTCGGCCTCGGCGAGCTCAACGGCGCGGTCTACATCGGCACGGTCTGCTCGGCGGAGAGCACCCCGTCCGAGCCCTGGAACGATACGTTCTTCGGGGCGGCGGGGGCCGGGCGCTACAACACGCCAGAGGCGTGGCGCGCCGCGACGGGGGTCGGCACCGTGCAGTTCGGTGGCGCTGGTCCGCCCGTGCCCCGCGGCATCTACCGCGATCTTGATTACAGCAACACGTGGACGAGCGGCGAGACCTTCACCGATACCAACGGCAACAAGTTCTGGGACTCGGGCGACCCATCGAAGCTGCACGCCTACGTGCAGATGCTGCCGGCCGGCGGCGGCGCCATCGGCACTGAGTCGGTTCACGACTACGGCCTGCAGTACCCGCGCGACTGTCTGGTCGCTTCCAATCCGCAGCGGATCGACGACTCGGGAACGCTCAATGGCAGAACCGTGAGATGCCGTGGCGGCAACTACGCCGAGTGGCGCGCCTGGGCCGACGAGGCCTCCAGCGCCAACCCCGAGCCGCTGCTCTCGGATATCGCCTTCGACCACGGCGATATGATCATCGGCATGCGCGATCGCTGGACGGATCGCAACCCTGGCTTCAGCGGCGGCGATATCCTCCGCAGCGCTGGCAACGACCCGCTCGAACCGACATCGTGGACCCAGGAGTCCAACGGGACGGTGGGCACGCGCACGTCCGGCGGCGTAAATAATGGCGAGGGGCCGAATAACGGCGAGTTCTACTTCCGCGATAACTTTTTGGGCAAGGCCAGCGGCACCTATATCCCCGCCGGCATCCACAGCGAGATCTCCGGCGGCGGGCTGGCGCAGGTCGCTGGCTTCAACGATGTGATGGTATCGAGCTACGATAGCCTCGATGAGCAGACCGACCCGATCATCACGCCGCCGCCGGCTGAGAGCGGGCTGGTCAACTCGGGCGGCCTGATACGCCTCTCCAACCTCGATGGCACCAAGGTCGCGGCGGTCAATATCTACGATGACCGTGACCCGTTCGACGCGAGCCTGGTCGGCAGCAACTTCGGTAAGGCCAACGGCATCGGCTCGGTCGAGAGCATGTGCGACGCCGCGCCGATCGAGGTCGGCAACCGCGTCTGGCTCGATACGAACAAGAACGGCGTCCAAGATGCCGGTGAGGCCGCGCTCGGCGGGGTGACGGTACGGCTGTACGATGAGAACAACCAGCTGATCGCCACGGTGATCACCGACGCCAACGGCAACTATATATTCAGCAGCTACATCGGCACCAACACCACTAGCCTGAAGTACAATCTCGGTGGCTTCGGCACAGACGGCATTCCCAACACCGCCGACGACGTGCCGGGGCTCAAGCCGAGCGACTCGCGCGTTAGCCATAGCTACACCATCAGGCTGGACAACTCGGCGGACTACGCGACGGGCGGCGCGCTGGCGACGCTCGGCGTGACGGTGCCAAGCGCGACGCAGGCATCGCGGATCAATGACTCGAACGGCGTGGCGACACTCAACCCGGTCGGATCGCCGGCCGGCAGCTTCCCGGTGGCGACGTTCTCGACCGCAGGGGCCGAGCGCAACAATCACACCTACGACTTCGGCTTCACGCCGGCCCCGACCGCCATCGCGCTCAGCGGCCTCACGGCTGGGCGCGAGGGTACGGCGATGGTGGTGCGCTGGACCACGAGCGCCGAGATCGATACCTGGGGCTTCGATGTGTACCGCAGCGCGACTGACCGGCGCGAGGATGCGGTGAAGTTGACGGCGCAGCGCATCCTGGCTCACGGCGCAGGCGACTACAGCTACGTCGATATCAGCGCCCCCGCCGATGGCGTCTCGCGCTACTGGCTGGTGGAGACCGAGCTGAGCGGGAGGACCAACGAGTACGGCCCTGCGGCGCTGGCCGCGCCCAAGGCGAGCTACACCATGTTCATACCGTTCGTCGCGAGACAGTAGAACGAGGAACTAGCAGCGTCATCGAGCTGCGACACCAAAAGAGCGAGGCGGCGTGGAAATCCACGCCGCGTCGCTCTTCTTGCCGCTGTGCCAGCACAACCGTCCCCGTGCATGTCACGCTGAGCGCCAAGAGCCCATCTGTCGAACCGATCGCCCCGTGCATGTCACGCTGAGCGCCAAGAACCCGTCCGTCAGACCGATCGCCCCGCGAAGCGTCTGTGCCGCGATTCGCTCGCTCGGCGCTATACCAGCACAGATACCTCGCGGCGCGTGATGCCTGGCGGAGCGCGAGCGGCGGCGAGTCGCCGCTCGGTATGACAGCGCCAAGAGAACTGGGCGAGCGGGCAGCGCCCACATACCGTCGCCTCGACACAAAAAAGCCCCAGGATTGACGATAATGTCGCTCCTGGGGCTTCTTCCTGGCCGATTGCGACGACCAGCGCGGGTTCAGTGCCAGCAGCGCACCTACCGGCAATCGTCAATAGTCAATTGCTCATTAGTCAATCCCCTACCCCCTCGCGTGCGCCAGCGCCTGCGTCAGCGCCCGCCTGGTGTAGACCTTGACCATCGCCCGGCGGTACTCCTCCGAGGCGTGGATATCGCCGAGGTACTCCATCTCAGCGCCGCTGTGCTCGGCGGCGGCGGCGAGCGCCGCGTCATCGCCGGCGCTGCCCATCATCGCCGCCTCGGCCGCGCTCTGGCGCGTCGCCTTTGGGCCGGCCCCGGTCACGGCGATGCGGCACTGGCTGACGCTGCCGCCGTCCAGCTTAACGTAAGCGCAAACCCCGACGATCGCGTAGCGCGAGGCAGGGTGCTTGAGCTTGGTGTAGCTCGCCCCCTCGCCAGCGCCGAGCGACGGGAACTCGACGCTGGTGACCACCTCGTTCGGCTCGACCGACGTAGTCAGCATATCGACGAACAGATCGTCTGCGGCGATGGTGCGGCTGCCGCCGGGGCCCTGCGCGTTGAGCGTGGCCCCGAGCGCCAGCGCCACCGCCGGCAGATCGGCCGCCGGGTCAGCGTGGACCAGCGCCCCGCCGATGGTGCCGCGGTTGCGCACCTGCATGTCGCCGATCTGCCCGACGCACTCGGCGAGCACGTGGCATGCGGCGGCGACCTCCGTGGAGGCCGCGACCTCGGCGTAGGTAGTCCCGGCGCCGATCGTCAGGTGTCCGTTGGCGCTGATGCCGTGCAGCTCGGCGATCTTGGTCACATCGATCAGCACGGCCGGCTGTGACAGCCGCAGCTTGATCGCCGGCAGCAGCGAGTGGCCGCCGCCGAGCAGCTTGGCGTCGTCGCCGTGCTGCTGGAGCAGCCCGATCGCCTCGGCCACCGTCTTGGGCGCGAAATAGGTGAACTCGGCTGGAATCATTGATATCTCTCCTGATCCATAATATACGCGCGGCGCAACCAGAATACTATGCGCGCGGCGCAGTCAGAGCGGGGGTCTGGGGGCTGCGCCCCCAG
>JAYUUK010000461.1:0-7999 GCA_043754595.1 Roseiflexaceae bacterium
TTTCCGTTCTTCTTCACCTGGCCGCTTGGAGGCGGACACGACGCGCCAGTCGACCCGAGTCTGATCGCACAGGTCTGGCAAAGCGTCGAGCGCTTCGCCGCGCAGCACGCCACATCAGCGAAGGCGTCGCAGCCGGGCGCGGAGCCAGGGGCGGCAACGGGAGAAACGATTCGTCTGTTGGGTGATGCTTGTCCGGCCTGTAGAGCAGCTAACCCGGCCGGCGCAGAGCGCTGTCAGGCGTGTGGCATCTATTTGCAGACGCGGGATTGCCCGCAGTGCGGCGTATCTAATCCCGCCATGGCTCATTTCTGTATGCGGTGCGGGAGCAATCTGCAAGAAGCGCGCAGCGTTGGTCAGAAATGATGGCTCACTACGTGAGGAGCAGGAATGAAGATCACTGATGTTACCACGATCAAGCTCAAATACACAATGCCGGTCGCCATGGCCGATGCGATCCACTACATGCCGGCGCGCCTACTGTTGATCGTGCAGGTGCACACCGACGCTGGGCTGGTCGGGATCGGCGAGGCGGCGGCCTATAGCGGGTCACTGGAAAGCCTTGAAGCGGTGGTATTGCATGATCTGAGGCCAATCCTGCTTGGCAAGGACCCATTTACCGTCGAGCGTCTATGGCAGACCATGGCCTATCACACGCAGCAGCGCGGCCGGCGCGGCTTGCTGATGATGGCGATCAGCGGCGTGGACACCGCGCTGTGGGACATCGTGGGGCAGGCGGTGAAGACCCCGCTGTACCGGCTGCTCGGCGGCTACCGTGACACGCTCGAGGCCTATGCGTCGGCCGGATTTTATGCGGCCGGCAAGGGACTGCACGAGTTGGCAGAGGAGTTCGGCGGGTATGCGGCGCGCGGTTTCCGGCGCGGTAAGATGAAGGTCGGACGGAATCCCGAAGTGCTGCTCAACCCGCTCGAGGTCATGCCCAACGCCGACTACGCGACGGTCTCGCTTGAGGAGGATGTCGAGCGGGTACAGGTGGTGCGAAAAGCAGTAGGGCCGCGCTTCAAGCTGGCGGTGGACGCCAACAATGCCTGGACACCCTCGGTGGCGCTGCTGTTCATGCGCCACATCGAGCATCTTGGTATCGCATGGCTGGAGGAACCGGTTGGCACCGACGACCTCGATGGCTCGGCGCTGGTAGCTCAGCAGATCGACACGCCGGTGGCAGGGTATGAGACCGAAACGAGCCTCGAGGGCTTTCGCGAGTTGATCGCCCGCCGTGCGGTGGATATCGTCCAGCCCGATGTTATTTGGACCGGCGGCATCACGCCGTGTCGCAAGATAGCGGCGCTGGCCCAGGCCTATGGCCTGCCGGTGATCCCGCATGTCTTTTCCTCGGCGCTGGCGCAGGTTGCCAACATGCACCTCATCGCCTCCATCCCGAACGGCGGGCTGCTGGAGTTCGACCAGAACCCGAATCCATTGCGCTCTGAGTTGCTCGAGGAGTCGCTCGACATCGATGCTAATGGTATGATTCGCCTACCCGAGTGCCCCGGCCTCGGAGTGACGCTCAACATGACGGTGGTCGAGCGATATCGCGTATAGCTGAGCTCTATTTGTATGAGGAGGTCAAGCAATGAGACTCCAGGGCAAGGTGGCGATCGTGACCGGCGGCGCTTCGGGAATGGGCAAGGCGATCTGCCAGCGCTACGCCGCTGAGGGCGCGAAGGTCGTTGTGGCTGACATGAACAGCGTCGGTGCCGAGCAACTAGTTGGCGAGATCGGCGCGCAGAACGCGGTGGCGGTGCAGGTGGATGTGCGCCAGCAGGAGCAGGTGCAGCGCATGATCGACACCGCCGTCGGGCACTTCGGCGGGCTCGATATCCTCGTCAACAATGCTGGCGTCGGCAAGATCATCCCGTTTCTGGAAACCACCGAGCAGGACTGGAATTTCATGTTCGACATCAACTGCAAGGGGCTGCTGTGGTGCTCGCAGGCGGCCGCAAAGCAGATGATCGCCCAGGGGCGCGGCGGCAAGATCATCAACCTCGCCTCGCAGGCCGGGCGACGCGGCGAGGCACTGGTGCTAGCGTACTGCGCCAGCAAGGCCTGCGTGATCAGCATGAACCAGTCGATTGCGCTTGCGCTCGCACCCCACAAGATTAATGTGAATGCAATCGCCCCCGGCATCGTGGACACGCCGTTCTGGGATGATGTGGATCGTCAGTTCGCACAATTGCTCAACATGGAGATCGGCGAGCCGAAGCGCACCTTCACCAAAAACATCCCGCTTGGTCGGATGTCGGTGCCGGACGACATCACCGGCGCGGCGGTATTTTTGGCCTCATCCGACTCGGACTATATGACGCAGCAGACGATTAATGTGGACGGTGGCAACTGGCCGAGCTAGGGCGGCTCGCACTGTCTGACCCCAAACGAACACTTGTTATTGCTGCCGGACTTCTGTAGTACGCTAGAGCCAAACAGAAAGCTCATGAGAGGCCGGCAGCAAAGAGGTTCGTATTGCCACGTCAATGCCAAACCGGCCCCTACTCATTGCGCAGGGCGGCGATCGGGTCAAGGCGGGCCGCGCGGCTGGCCGGGTAGATGCCGAAGAAGAGCCCGACGGTCATCGCGAAGCCCACCGCGACCAGCACCGCGCCTGGGCTCGGCGTTGCGCACGCCCGCCGCCGAGGCCGCGAGCTGCTCGGAGGTGGCGTTGCCGCCGCGAGCTTGCTCCAGGCGGGCCTCGGCTGAAGGACACGGCGATGTTGTCGCCGGCGATCGTCAGGCGTCGGCTCGATCGCTAGGGTACCTGAATTCGGCGCTGATGCATGGGCAGAGCGGGACGACGGCGCGCCAGCGCCCTTTCGTTCGTCAGTATTGACAATTATCAGATAAACTGACAATATGTTGCTATTACTATGACGATAAATTCTTCACCCACACCTTCGCCTGGCCCCGAACTGCCAGCGCCGCTCACCGTCTGGCTGAGCTACCTCCTGCGCCAGGCGACCCTCCGCGCACAAGACAACGTCGCCGAGGCACTTGCCGCCGCTGCGCTCCGCCCCCCGCACAACGCGGTGCTGACCATGCTCGCCGAAGGGCCGCTCTCCCAGGTTACGCTCTCGGCGCGCCTCCAGACCGACCGCACCACCATGGTGGCGATCATCGACGAGCTTGAGGCTTGGCAGCTCGTCGAGCGCCGGCGCAACCCGGCTGACCGGCGCGTCCACGATGTGACCCTGACCACGGTGGGCGCCGAGCGCTTGGCCGTCGCCCACGCCGCCGTCTTCGCCGCCGACGACATCTTCTTCGCCGCGCTCAGCGATGCTGAGCGTACGCAACTGCGCGCCATGCTGCTCCGGCTAATCGCCGCCCATGACGCGATCCCGCTTTCCCCCACTGAGGTCGCGCCCACGGCACCACGCTGACCTCGGGCGACGCCTGGCAGCCCGCAAATCACCGTGCACTGCACTCCACCGCGACGCCCTCGACGGCGATATCTACCGTCGGCAGGCATTGGCTATCGCTTACTAATTACGAGCGTGGCACATATCGCATCGAAAGGGGCGACAACTATGAGTCGGAGACGGATTCTCATCGTCGGCACGGTGGCGCTCCTGGCGCTGCTCGGCGCAGGGGCCTACTTGTTCCTGAGGCCACAGGCACCGCCCGCACCCGCGCGACCGCTGGCCTATGCCGGGCAGACCTGGACGGTCTTCCGGCCAGAGGTGTTCGATGTGGCGGTGGAGGGCAACCGCATGCAGCTTACCCTCCATCAGGCGGCGCGTTGGGCCGGGAACGGGCAAGGCGGGCTGGTCTACCAGGAGGCCAGCGGCAACTTCCGGCTCACCGCCACGGTTCGCGCCCGGCGGGCGAGCGATCCGACGCAGACGGTCTCCTCGATCGTGAGCCTGGGCGGGCTGACCGCACGCAACCCCGATGGTGCCGACCGGGGCGGCCGCGAGAACTATGTCCATATCGTGGTCGGCAATACGCCCAACGGAGTTGGGGTGGAGACCAAGACGACGGTCGAGGGAGCCACGAGTTACGAGGCGGTGCCGGACGCATCCGGCGACGCGGAGCTGCGCATCTGCGGCTCGGCAGCACCTTCCACCTGTACAAGCGACCGATCGGCGCAACCACCTGGGTGCTGGCGGCGACCTACGAGCGCCCTGACCTGCCGGAGCGCCTGCAGGTGGGTGCCAATATTTACTCGGTGCTGAACTCCGATCTGCAGGTACTCATCGAGGATCTGCGCGTGGAAGCCGCCCCGGACGCGGCCGCCTGCGCGCAGGGCGGATAGGCGCGCGTCGCTGCTGCGCTTGCGAATGGGCCGCTACCCCGCGATCAGCGACCCAAGGAGCAGCGCGCCGAGGCGGAGAACGCCCCAGAGCGCCAGAGCCAGAAGCAGCACGGCGCGTGGCGCGGCGAGGAACCCGCAGCACCCGCAGCGCACTGGCGGGCGCTGCGAGCAGCAAGAGGCTGAGCAGGCCGTTGCCGATGATCGCCTCGAAGCCAGCAATCGGATCGTCGTCAATACTGAAAGTATAACTTCTCTACTATTGCGCCTCCTGCGATGAGGGAAGTATGACGGTTGTTGAGCGGTAATGAGAACTGCCGGTAACGATCTTCAGAAATCATTCCGCGCTCGCGGCGCGAACCGTTGCGATCAATATTCCATCGCGGCCGGAGCGCATCGGCAGGATCATCGCCTCCAGCCGTGGGTCGGCGGCGGCGGCGCGGTTCATCGCATCGATCGCGCTAGCCTCATCGCCACCTCGCGCGCCCGTGTCGCCGATGTGCATAAGGACGTTATCGGCCACGATCAGCCCGCCGGGGCGCACCAGCCGCAGACACCAATCGAGATACGCCGGGTAGCCGCCCTTATCGGCGTCGATGAACGCCATATCGAACGGCGGCGATCCGACGAGCGTTGGCAGCACGTCGAGCGCCGCGCCGACGCGCACCTCGGCGCGCGCCGCCAGCCCCGCCCGCATCAGGTTCTCGCGCGCGACGACGGCGTGGCGCGGGTCGAGCTCGATGGTGAGCAGCTGACCATCGGCGGGGAGCGCGCGCGCCAGGTGGATGGCGCTGTAGCCGCCGAGCGCGCCGATCTCCAGCACACGACGCGCCCCGGACGCGCGGACAAGGATGCTGAGCAGACGCCCAAGCTCGGCCGGAACCTGGATGGTGCGCAGACCGGCGTCGCGCGCCGCATCGAGCGCCGCGTCGAGCGTCGCATCGGGTGGCAAAAACAGATCGCGGATATAGGTCTCGGTGGGCGATTGGGTGGGGGTGGACATCGGCTACCTCATTTCAGCAAAAGATCAATACGCGAAGCACAAAGCAGGGGGTGGGGGCGCAGCCCCGTCATGCCCTATTCAGTTCCCGTATGATGGCTATGGCAATGCTATGACGCCAGTAGTGACGCTACACCAGCGGCGTCGGCTCGTCATCGGCGAGGATGCGATACAGCTGCCTCCTGGTGCTGGCCAGCAGATCGCGCGCTGCGGCGATCTGTGCCGCAGTGCCGGCCTGCGCCATCTGCCCGACCGCGCTCTCGACGTGGCCGAGCAGGTGGCGCAGCTCCATCGCGTCGCCGTCTGCCCCGGTGCCGATGCCGGCCCAGATGGCGGCGAGCTCATCGCTGTGGCCGGCGACGTAGGCCAGGCCTGCCTCGGTGAGCTGGTACACTCGCCGCCCCTCGCTCTCCTCGCCTTGGATCAGCCCCTGATCGGCGAGCAGTTGGAGCGCCGGATAGATCGAGCCGGGGCTCGGCCGCCAGGCATCGCCGCTGCGCGCAGCGATCTGCTGGATCAGCTCGTAGCCGTGGAGCGGTCGCTCGGCCAGCAGGCTGAGCGTGACGGCGCGCAGATCGCCGCGCCCAGCCCTTGGGCCGCCGCGTCCGCCGCGCCCGCCGTGCCCGCCACGCCCGCCACGCCCGCCGCGTGGCCGCTCGCCACTGCCCTCGCTCGGCGGGCCGTGCGGCTGGAGCTCGCGCTGTCCCTGATGCGGGTGATGATGATGTCCTCGCGGCGCATCTGCGTGGCCATCGCTCTCGTTGCGCCCAAAGTGCGGGCCGCGACCGCGCGTGTGATTGTGTGTGTGGTTGTGTGTGTGGTCCATGATGTCCTCGTGTGTGATTATATCGATATGTTTTCGATATATCGATTATACATCTTTCTTTCTCCGCTGTCAAGCGCGGCGGTGTGTGCAGGTGGGGCAGTGGCGGCTTTTTGGCCTGCGGCAGCGCGACGCAGATTCTGATATCATGAAACACATCGTCAGCGCTCGATCGTGCGCAACGGGGAGACTCTATGAACGATTGGAAGCGCTGGGAAGAACCGATCCGGCAGTTCCTCGCCAATCAGGCGGCGGGCGATGTGGCCCACGACGCGGCGCATATCGAGCGGGTGGTGGCGTCAGCCGCCGCGCTGGCGTCCGATGAGCGCGCCGACCTGTGCATCGTGCTGCCGGCGGCATGGCTCCACGACTGCGTCAGCGTGGCGAAGGACTCGCCGGATCGGCCACGTGCCTCAGCGATGGCGGCGGCGACGGCGAGCGATTTCCTCGCCGCCATCGGCTACGAAGCAGCGCTGCTGCCGGCCATCGCCCACGCCATCGCCGCCCACAGCTTCTCGGCGCAGATCGCGCCGCAGACCGCCGAGGCCAAGGTGGTGCAGGACGCCGACCGGCTGGACTCACTCGGCGCGATCGGGGTCGCTCGCTGCCTGATGCTCGGCGGCGCGCTCGGCCGCCAGCTCTACCACCCTGACGCGCCGTTCCCCAGCGCGCCGCCCCCCGCCGGGCGCGCGCCAGACGATACGGCCTATACGATCGATCATTTTTATGTCAAGCTCTTGCACCTGGCCGACACCATGCAGACCGCGGCCGGGCGGCGCGAGGCGACCCGCCGCACCGCCGTGATGCAGCGCTACCTGGACGACCTGCGGCGCGAGCTCGGCTAGCCGGGGCTTGAATCTCGGCATGACCTGTGCCATAATCGCGCGGGAGCGCGAGCAGAGTCGCCCACGCGTACCAACGCCCGCGCGATGCATGGCATCGCGATCATCGCCCACCATTGCTGGCCTTCGATCCCTCACGCTTTGTACACCTGAAGCAGCTCGCCGCAGAGCTGGCGTGGCATCGAGTTCGCTCACTGCACACCGCCAAATGGTATACTATACGGACAAGACACGTGGCAAAAGAGGCGCCGTATGACAATGCTTGATGATACGCGACCGCATATCGCCGCCGCACAGATCGCGCTGCTTCGTCGGGCGGGGCTTACTCGCCGCGTGCAACTCGCCGCAGAGCTGACAGACTTCGCTATCGAGGGCGCGCGCAGCGCGCTCCGCCGCCGCCACCCCACCGCCAGCCAGCGTGAGATTGGGCTGCTGTTTGTTGAGCAGCACTACGGAAGCGAACTCGCCAGCCGTGTTCGCGCAGCACTTGCGAGCGACGAGAACCTCCATGCCATCATTTCTTGATGCGCTTGGCCCGATCATCGACGCGTTCGAGTCGCTCGCGATACCGTACTATATTGGCGGCTCAGTCGCAAGCATCGCGCACGGTGTGCCACGGACCACCCTAGATGTTGATATTGTCGCTGTTATCAGACCGAACCAGGCACGCACGCTCGTTGAGCAACTCGCCGATGCATACTTTCTGCAAATCGAAGATATCCAGGATGCGATCGTCAACCGCACTTCGTTCAATGCGCTCCACATCGCAACGATGATAAAGGTTGATGTCTTCCTCGCGCCAAATCGTCCGTTCGATCGATCGAAGGCCCAGCGAGCCCAATAGTGTCTACAACGATTTGCGCCATTTTTATTTTTATGCTATTCTATCGATGTACATCTGAAAAAACACATTACGAAAGAAATGCGAGTCACCATGATACCATTTGATCGAATAATCGCACCAGCGCTACCGATATTGACAGATATTGAACAGAATCGCGTGAAGCATTATAATGAAAAACACTCGTGGCTTACTTTTGTGCGTGTGCTCGCGTATCATTTTACCATGGGAT
>JAYUUK010000462.1:0-7990 GCA_043754595.1 Roseiflexaceae bacterium
GAAGCACGCGCTACCATCAAAATGCCGGTCAGCCGACCGATGTGCGCTCGCTTCGCTCACATGGACGTGACCACCCAGACGGAGCGCAGTGACGAGACGCGAGCCTGCGAGCCAACCGGTGAAGATTGTGAGAATTGACACAAGCGTAGGCAAGTGCTACACTTTGCATACCGTTATTCACCGTACAATGCATCGCGAGAAGACCAATGCGCCCACTGCAACAGCTCGCCTCGCTCTTCGCCTCACGGGCGCTAGTATTTGGTATCGCCATCGCCTCGGTCGCTGGGGTACTTTCCGCCGCGATCGGGCTCGGCGCCGCCTCCGCCACGTTCGTCTGCGCCGTCGCGCTGGCTGCGATCGGCATCGCGCTGGCGCTGCACGTCGGCGCGTACGGCGCGAGCGAGGCACAGCCACGTCTCGGCGGTCAGGCGCAGCAGCGGCGGGCTGTGGCTATGCGCCTGGCGCTCGGGACGCTCGGGCTCGTGTATCTGGTGTTGGTGCTCGGCACGCTGGTGACGAGCGGCGGCGGGCTGTGGCTCTGCGCCGGCCTCGCCGCCTGCACCACACCAGGGGCGCTGTCAAACCTGACGCTGCTGCATCGCGGGCTGGCCGGCCTGGCGACGTTAGCCGTCCTGGTGCTAGCCTGGGAGACGCTGCGCAGCCGCGAGGATCGCTCGCTCAGGGCCGCTGCGCTGTGGTCTGCCGGGCTGATCCTGGCGCAGAACCTGATCGGCGCGGCCCAGATCATCGCCGCAGATCTGGGTGTGGCGCTGCCCACCGAGGCCACCCGTCTGGCGCATCTAGCCGTGGGGATGCTGACCTGGGGCGCGCTGACGATCGCCGTCACGCTGACGGCGCGGCTGCCCTACCCGCAGCAGGCTGCCGCCGCATCCACCGGTGCCACCGACACCGTGCTGCTCAGTGGCGCCACATCGAAGCTCAAGGACTACATCAGCCTGACCAAGCCCGGCGTGATCAGCCTGCTGATCCTCACAACCATCGCGGCGATGTATATCACCCCGGCCGGTTCGCCGAGCCTGACGCTGGTATTCTGGACGGCGCTCGGTGGCTGGCTGATGGCCAGTGGCTCGCACGCGCTCAACTGCTACTTCGACCGCAGCATCGATGTGAACATGGGTCGTACCAGCCGCCGCCCGATTCCTAGCGGGCGCATCCCCGCCTGGCACGCGGCGGCGCTCGGCACGGCGCTCGGCATCATCGCCTTCGCCATCCTGGTGACGTTCGTCAACTGGTGGGCGGCATGGCTCTCGCTGGCCGGGCTGGTCTACTACGTTGTGCTCTACACGCTGCTGCTCAAGCGCACCACCACGCAGAACATTGTGATCGGCGGTGGGGCCGGCGCGTTCCCGCCGCTGGTGGGCTGGGCGGCGGCCACCGGCGGGCTGACGTGGGGCGCGGTGGTGCTCTGGCTGATCATCTTCTACTGGACGCCGCCCCACTTCTGGGCGCTGGCGATCATCCGCGAGAAGGACTACGCGCGGGCGGGGGTGCCGATGCTGCCGGTGGTGGTCGGCGCAGACGAGACTAGGCGGCAGATCGTGCTCTACTCGGTGATGCTGCTGGCGATCTCGCTGCTGCCGACGCCGTTCGGCATTATGGGGCTGCCATACCTGGCCATGGCGTCGATCCTCGGCGGGGTGTTCCTCTGGTACGCGCTGCGGCTCAGACGCGAGGCGACGACGCCGGCTGCCTGGGGGCTGTACAAGTACTCGCTGCTCTACCTAGCCCTGCTGTTCGGCGCGATGGTTGTGGATCGCTTCGTGGTGGGGTGATCGCGTGATACGGTGACGAGATGAAGATGACCGCGTGACGCCCCGGCGCGTGTCATGCTGTGCGGTGTGGAGGAGACGCCTGAGAGCTACCGACAGCCGCCGCGCAGCATCTGTGCTGGCACAGCGCTGTGGGAGGAGATAGCGGGCTTTATCCCCTCATCCCTCATGGCTTCATTCAGGTCACCACCGCCGGCCCGACCGGCGGCACGACCGAGATCACCTCCGGCGGCACGGGATGGCCCAGATAGTAGCCCTGTGCATAATCGAAGCCGGCCTGCCGCAGCCACGCCAGCTGTCGCGCATTCTCCACGCCCTCGGCTACCACCATCAGCTTGAGACTACGCGCCAGCCCGATCATGGCGCGCATCACGCCATCGTCTTTATCCACATCTCCCAGCCCGTCAAGGAATTCGCGGTCGGTCTTGATGACATCGATCGGCAGCAGCTTGAGCCGCAGCAGCGATGCGTGGCCGCTGCCGAAATCGTCCAATGCCACCTGCATGCCAAGCGCCTTGAGCTGCTGCAAGATCGTCACTGTGCGCCCCAGATCGTGCATCGCGGCGCCCTCGGTCACCTCGACCATAATATGCGACCCCGGCGCGCCGCTGCTGGCGAGGCACTCGGCGACGTAATCGGCCAGGTCGTGGTCGTGGAGCGACTGGACCGAGAGGTTGATGGCGATCGTCAGCCCATTGCCGCTCTCAGCCCAGCGCGCCGCCTGCGCGAGCGCGTGTCTGAGCACCCAGCGATCCAGCGAGCGGATGAGCCCGCACTCCTCGGCGATCGGGAGGAAGACGCCTGGTGGCATCAGCCCGCGCGTCGGGTGCTGCCAGCGGACGAGCGCCTCGGCGCGGCTGATGGTGTGACGCTCCAGATCGATGATCGGCTGGTAGTGAAGCACCAGCTCGTTACGGTCGAGCGCCAGTCGCAGCTCGGTCTCCAGCGCGAGCCGCTCCTGTGGGTAAATCAGTAGGTCAGGCCGGTAGAACTCGACGTGCTGGCTGCGCTCCTTGGCCCGATACATGGCGATATCGGCGTGTTTGAGCAGCGTGGTGAGCTGCGCGCCGTGGCATGGGTGGCAGGCGACGCCGATGCTGCCGGTGACCCGCAGCGGCTGCCCATCGATGGAAAACGTCTTATCGAGCTCTTCGAGCATGCGCAACGCCACCTCCCGCGCCTCCAGGTCGGAGGTCAGCGGCAACAGGATCGCAAACTCATCGCCGCCTAAACGCGCCAGCAGATCGCCATCGCGGATACAGGTGCGCAGCCGCCTGGCGACGTGCACCAGCACCTGATCGCCAACATCGTGGCCGAGCGTGTCGTTGATCGTCTTGAAGCGGTCGAGGTCGATGAACAAGATCGCCAGCGTGTCCGGAGCGACGGTGCTGCGCAGCTCATCGGTGGCCCGGTCGTGGAACAGCCGACGGTTTGCGAGCCCGGTGAGCGCATCGAAGAAAGCCAGCTGCTCGATCTGCTGCTCGTAGCGTCTGCGCTCCGTGATATCCTTCAGCGCGCCAACGATCCGGCTGACGTGGCCGGTCTGCGCGTCCCACTGCGGTCTGGCGTACGATCGGATCCAGCGCTCCTCGCCAGATGGGTGGAGGAGACGAAACTCGACGACGCTCTCCTGGTTACGATTGAGCTGCTGGTAGCTCTGCTGCACTACGTCGATATCATCAGGGTGGATCGCGCTGAGGAAGCCGCCGCGCCGGTTCAGCACATCCGCTCGGTAGCCGGAGATCGGCGCGAAGGCATCGGTGAGCCAGTCGTTGATGACTCGGCCGCCTGCGTCGAGCTCGATGGCGTAGGCGTAGTCCGAAGTCAGCTCCGAGATAATACGAAAGCGCTCCTCGCGCTCCTGCAGCGCCGCCGTCCTGGTGGCGACCGTGGTTTCGAGCCGGTTGCGCACCGTGGTGAGATCGAGGTGGTAGCGCCAGAGCAGTAGCAGCAGCAGCCCCATCCCCTGCATCACGCCAAGGGTCACCGCCACGCCCTGGCCCCAGTCCGTGATCGGGAAGAGCGCCACGTGCTGCGAGAGCTGGACCATGGCGAAGCCGCACGCCAGCGAGACAATCATCAGCCAGCGGAGGACGCGCGGTGAGACGTAGGGCAGCGAGAGGATCACGGCGGTGATCGGCGACATCAGCGCGGCTGGCAGCGCCACCGGCACGAGCAGGATGCCGATCATCCCGCTCATGAGCGGGATGCTGTAGAGCATCAGGCCGACGCGCTCGACATCGCCGGAGAGCAGCCGACTGCGCGTGCCGAGCAGCAGCGCTGCGGCGATCAGGAGCATGATTGCGCAGAGCAGCGCGCCGAGCGTGCCGGTGTGACGATAGATTAGCACCGCGACGGCGGCGATGAAGGTGGTAGACCAGGAGGCGAGCTTAAGAAACGTCGCGAGCCAGCGCCGCTCGTCCGGTGTGGGGTTGGGCGTCAGCCGGGTCGGGTCTGGGTGTACAAGTCGATCGGCCATAGTGTTTAGTCTCGACATGATGCCCTGGGCTGTGCGACTCAAACCCCCGTGTTGCGCGGCGCGCAGACTGTTGACAGCATAGCACGTGCTGGGGTAGGAAGAGCGTTGCAACATGCGAGCGAGAGATCGACGGTTGCGCCGATTGGCGCTATCTCAGGCATATTGGTTCTCCCAGCCGCCGATCAGTCGCTCCCAGGTGTAGTGCTCGGCGCGCAGCTCCGCCCCTGCGGTGAGCGCGGCGCGGCGCTGCGGGTCGCTCAGCACGGCGGCGAGCCCCAGCGCCAGCGCGGCGGCATCGCCAGGCAGCACGGTGATCCCCGCCGTCTGGCCGAGCATCTCGCCGCGGTCGCCGACATCGCCGGTGACAACGGGGACGCCGAGCGCCATGCTCTCGACGATCTTGAGCGGCGAGCGCGCCGCCGCGCCTGGCGTATCCTCCACCGGATCCACCGAGACATCGGCGCACTCCAGCAGCGCGCGGGCCGCCGCCGGCGCGACCCGCCCGGTCCAGACGATGGCGTCAGCGAGCCCGAGATCGGCGGCGCGGCGCTGGAGCGCGCTGCGGTCATCGCCATCGCCGACCATCAGCAGCCGCGCGCGTGGCAGCTGCCGTAGCAGCTGCGCGAAGGCATCGAGCAGCAGCGCCGTACCGTGGGCCACGGTGCTCATCGCGCCGACGTAGGCGGCGGTGGGTGCGTCGCCGAGCCCGAGACCGGCGCGTAGCGCGGCGCGCTGGCGCGCATCGTGACGGACGAGCCGCTGCGCGACCACGCCGTTTGGCACGTAGCAGACGCGCCGTGGCGGCACGCCGCCCGCTTCCACCCGGCGCGCCAAAAAGCGAGTATTGACCGAGACCGCCCGCGCCAGCCGCGGCAGATGGTCTTCCCAAAGCGTCACGCCGCGCCGCTGCCAGGCGGCGCCGAAGCGGTTGGCCCCGGCCTCGTAGTCGTCGCAGTCCAGGTAGAGCTGCGCGCCGCGGCCGGCGGCGATCAGCCCGGCCAGGCCGCTGATCGGCTGCGGCTTGCAGATATGGACGACATCTGGGCGGGCGGCGAGCGCGGCGGCGGCGAGGCTGAGCGCGCCGCGCATGGCGACGGCGAGCAGGGCGAGTGGGCGGTAGTAGCGGCGTGCGCCAGGCGGTCCGTAGACGTGCATCTGCGCCACGTAGCGCGTCAGGACGCCGCCGATGACCGCTTCCCGGCGCACGAGGCGGTCGTACGTCGGGTGGAGCATGAGCAGCTGCGGCCGGTGGCCGCGCAGGGCGAGCTGCTGCGCGACCGGCAGCCAGCGGCCGCGCGGCGATGGGTCATCGAGGCTGGAGGTGGCGAGGAAGACGATCCGCATAGCATCTGTATTCGCTCATCCGCGCCGATCGCCGTGGCGATCGGCGCGGATGAGCTCTTTGGCGGCCACCAGCTCGAAGCTGTTTGGCTATGAGCTGCCAGCAACACCGAGCGAGCCGCGCATCACAACCGTCGTCGGCAGCAGCCGATGCTCAGGCGGCAGCGGGCCGGCCAGCGCGGCGGTCAGCAGCTCGGCCGCCAGCCGTCCTTTGGCCTCCACCGCCTGCGCCACCGTCGTGAGTCCCGGCAGCACATAGCGCGCCTCCGGCAAGTCATCGAACCCCACCACCGAGATATCGCCTGGCACGGCGCGGCCATCGTCGAGCGCCGCCTCTATTGCGCCAAAAGCGATCACATCGCTCATCGCCACGATCGCGCTCGGCGCGAAGCCCTGCTCGCGCAACTGCGCGTACCCATCGCGCCCGCCGTCGCGGCTCACCTGCACTCCGAGCGTCGCCACCATGGGCGAGTCGAGGGCCATCCCCGCCGCCGCCAGCGCGTCGCCGTAGCCGGCCAGCCGCGCCGCGAGCGTCCCGGTGAAGGCATCGGCCCGGATGTGCCAGGACTCGAAGCATAGGATGGCGATCCGGCGGTGCCCGTGGGCCAGCACACGCTCCATGATCGCCCGCGCGCCGCCCCGGTCATCGACGTTGACCGCCAGCACATCGTCTGGCGCGTCGCTGTCCACCATCACAAACGGCACGCGCCGCCGCCGCAGCTGCAGCACCTCACCCCTATCGATCTCCAGGCCGACGACGATGAACCCATCGACCGAAGCAGCTGGGATCGCTTTGAGCACCGAGCCCCACAGCGGCGGGACCAGCATCAGCGTGTGGCCGGTGATGCCACACACCTGCCCGACGCCGGCCAGAAATGGGGCGTAGTACGGGTTGGCCATCGCCGTGCCGATCGCTTGCGGCAGCAGCAGCCCGAGCGCGTTGGTCCGCCGCGTCGTCATGCTCCTGGCGATCGGGTCTGGCGTGTAGCCGAGCCGGTCGGCGACCTCGCGGATATGCTCGACGGTACTGCTCGCCAGCTGCGATGGATCGTTGAAGGCGAACGACACCGCCGTCTTCGAGACGCCAGCCTCTTTGGCGATATGGCTGATTGTGACCCGGCGCGCCAGCGGCTCGTGCAATTTGGGCGGGGTATTGTGGCTCATAGCTGCGGGCGATGCTAGCGCGTCAGCGCACGATAGGCGAAGGCTCCGAGCGGGAGAAGCACCCAGAAATTCAAAAGCCGGAACACCACCGCCGCGCCAAGCGCCGCCGCCGCCGGCACGCCCATCGCCACGAGCGCCGCCGTCAGCGCGGCCTCGACAGTGCCGCCGCCGCCAGGGAGCACGGTGAACACGCTGACGATCAGCGCCAGGCCGTAGGCGGCCATGGCCGCAAACGGCGTGGGCGCGATGTGGAGCGCGTGCAGGATGCTCAGCAGCGCCATGCTGTGGAAGATGAATACCGTCAGCTGCAGCAGCACCATCACGCCAACCTGACGCGGTTGCTCGATCATCACCTGTCGGCTGTGCAGCACCTCGTCGAGCACTCGCTCCACGCCCTGCAAGTCGATCGCCTGGTTCAGCCGCCGCTTGGCGAAAGCGCTGAGACCGCCGACCCAGCGGTGCAGCGTCGCGTCGGTGCGGGTTGCCAGAAAGATGACGCTGCCGAGCAGGATACACGCGCCGCCCAGCGCGCCGATGTTGATCGTCGCGCCGTTAAACCCACTCGTGAGGAGCAGGTAGATCACGCCATAGGTGAAGGCGATGATCACCGCGCCATTCCAGCTCAGCAACTCTAGCCCAGCCACCATGGCCACGCTCGCCACCGGGAGCTGCCGCTTGCGCAGGCTCGTGACCAGGAAGGCATAGGCCGCGACACTCCCGGCCGGGACGGCCTGGTTAATGAGGATCGTCACCATCGCCGCAGCCGCGAGCCACAGCGGCGGCTCGCGGTGCCCGAGCGTCGCCAGTACGCGGCCGTAGACTTGCCCCGCGCTGAGAAAGCCGGCGGCGATCGCCAGCACTGCGCCGACGATCCACAGCGGCTGTGCACCGCGCAGTAGCTCGAGCGCTTGCTCCACCTCGTGCCAACTGGCGCGCACCAGCAGCCCGAGCGCCACCACAATCACTAGACCGATGATTAGACCCCACGGGGTTCGACGCGGCTTTGCTGTCTCAGGCTGCATGTCACCTCTAATTCGGGCGCTCCGCCCATTGAATAAGCCGCAGTGTACCGGATCTCGGCTGCCTGAGCAACCGCGCGTGCCTCGCGTGTGGGTGCAACGCACGGAGAGGCCCTTCGGGAGCGCTGCGCGCCTCAGCGCGCAGCGCTCCCGAAGGGCCTCTCCGTGCGTTGCACCCACACGCGAGGCACGCGCGG
>JAYUUK010000463.1:0-7984 GCA_043754595.1 Roseiflexaceae bacterium
ATCAAGCCCCATGCCATGCAGCATGGTATGCACCGCGATTGCGTGCGCGATCGTGGCGATGTCTGCGCAGAGTTGATCACACTCTGGTATGGCACCGCATGCCCTGGTTGCTATACTAACAGTGATCGCATGGCATCGGCCTGCGGTTGCTGCGTGTGGTGGATGTGACGAGATCGCGTGGCTGCAACACAGCCCTACCTTGATGAGGCATGTAATGAATCGATCGCTGCGCCGCGTGCTCCCGTATTTAGTCTTCGCGCTCCTCTTGAGCGTGCTCCCTGCGTCGCATAGCGCACAGGCGTATGCGCAGATCGATGCTCGGCACCCGCGCATGCCAGTCCTCCAGCAAGCAGCACTGCCGACCGGCGTAGTCACACCCACCATAACACGTACCGTTCAAGCGATCGACAACATTTTCAATGCCGGCCAAACGACCGCTCAGGGTGGCGGCGCATTTCCGTCAGCGATTCCTATTCCCGAGGGGTCAAATCGCGTTTTGACCTTCTCGGGTGTCAATGGGAATACTATCTCATGCTGTGGCACCAGTGGGCCGCATGGCGCGGATGGTGGGCCTAATTTACAGACCTACATCGTGCCAAATGTTGCGACCGGACTGTCTGGCATTCGCCACACCTCGCGGAACATGTTTCTCGTCGGGGTTTTTCTCACCGATCTCCCGCCAACTGGCCCACCACCAGATACACTCCGCTTTTCTGCGACCGGCGCACTCGATATGGGCTATCCAACGACTGCGGTCACGGTAGCCGAACTGCAACCGCTCGTCGGACAGGTCTTTTACATCGGCGATGGCAAGACGGGTGAGCAAACAGGGGCGATCCAGCGCTTCATCGTGCCCGATGGTGCCACACGGTTCTATCTCGGCTTCGCCGACGCGCTCAATCTCGGCGATCCCACTAAAGGTACGCCAAGCCCAGCATTGCCCGCTTCCTATGAGGACAACACGGGTTCGGTGACAGCGAATATGCAGATCGAATATACGCCACCGCCGCTCAGCCTGACGGTTACCGATGCCACAGGGCGACCCGTGGAAGGATTAGTGTTAAACGATCAAGGGTGGCCAGTACTCAACGCCGATGGAAGCAATACACTGGCGAATCCGCTGACTATTACAGCAGTGATTACAAATAATAGCCTATTGATTCAGGAGCATTCATTCACATTGAATGTTGGGCAGTTAGCTGGAGATCAGCGATTTCATCTTGTAAATGAGCCGAATGGATGTCTAGAACTGTCCGAACCATATCTGCCAGGCTCACTGTTATCACTTATTCGCAGGAATACCGCATGCACCGTGAATCTCGCTTCCGGGGAGTCTAAAACTTTTACCTGGAGTATTTGGATTCAACCATCTCTTGCCGGCCACTTACCGATCACAGGCGAATTACGTGATAATACTGGTACGCTGCTTGCAGAACAAGAACATCCAATTAGCATACCAAAGTCAGCCATCAGGCCGGTCGTCTTTCTGCCAGGATTTTTTGGCTCCATGCCACGGGTTCGGGGTGGATCGACCGTTGCCGAACGCGCCCTCGATCCGATTAATCAGACATACGATGGTTTCCTCACGTATGCGCGCACCCTTGGCTATGAAGATAATTTGACGCTTATACCATTTCCATACAGATGGTATGAGCAGACGATCGATGATGCCGCTGCCGAACTTGATGGCACGCTCGATGGATGGTGGAGTTCGCATCAGCGACCGAGCTATGTCCATGCCAGCGAATTCGATCTGACGGCGCATAGCACTGGTGGGCTCATTATTCGTGACTATGTGCGCCTGTTTGGTGCTAGTCGTGTACATAATGTGGGATTTGTCGCAACCCCACAGCAAGGCGCACCGATGGCGTTTGGCGCGTATGAAGGTCTCGATCCGCAGAACAATCCTGATGGATATGATTCTTCAGATGACTTCATGCGTGCGATCCTGCGTTTGCTTGCAGCTAAGGCTGGATGTAAAACGAGCTTGATCGATGCAGGCGATGATATCGTGCGAGTCAATCGAGTCGAGTTGTACACTTACATGCACGGATTGCCGTGTCCATCAACCACCGTTTCTGGCGATGACGTGAGTACAACAACATCGGGCGCGCATATCGGTGTGCCAATGCTACGCGAGCTCATTCCGTCTGATTCAAGCACAATCCTGGCATCGGCGACGGTGAGTACTACCGTCAGCTTCCCGCGCAACACATTGCTCGATCAGATCAACACATCAGCAGCACTCAATGGCTTTTTGAGCGGCGTGAGCGGCGATGGCGGACAGATCATCCAGTTGTATTCTGATGGACTCAAAACGACATTAGGGTACACTGTCAGTGAAGACCTGTCTTTTGCGCCATTGTGGCAAGGCGGTACGATCGTTCCAACTAATTGGACATACCCCGTTGATGCCTTTGCCGGCGCTCAAGCTCCAAATCGTAGCGGCTATCAGATCGAGGGACGCGGTGATCAAGTGGTACCCCGCCTCAGTGCTGATTTGAGAAAGCTTACCTTTACTTCAGCATTCTCATCCACCATCACTACTATCAACGACAAGAATGTATCACACATCAGTTTCTTTTTCGACAGTTCCACGAATGGCCCATTGCGCCAACTCTTCGGTCGACTCGTCGCAAAGGAGCTATCGAGTGAAATCTGGCGTGGAAGTCTTCCGGATGCGCAGATTTCGACTGGACAGAACATTGGTGCTGCTGGAATTGCACTATTCAATCATTGTCCGGTCACAATGCTTATCACCGATCAGCAGGGACGTCGCCTGGGTACAACACCCGATGGCCAACAGTACGAGGAGATAGCGGACTCTTATTACAGTGGACACGACCCTCAAAACGGCCCAGACATACTCTGGCTTCCAGCCGCAATTGGTAGCTATACCGTCACTGTGACAGGTATCAAGCCTGAACCTTATCAAATCGACAGCCAGCTGTTTAGCACAACTGGCGTCTCTGGGCTTGGGCTCTTCACCGGTCTCCTCCAGACCGGGGAAGTAGTGACCCATACGTTTGCCTACACTCCAGCTCGTGCGTCAATGGTACTGCTCGTTAATGATTCCAGTGATCCGACGCTCAGCACCAGGTATCTCGCCGATTTGCAGACGGTAGGCGCGATCACTGATTTGTGGGATGTCGCCCAACGTGGCGCGCCGACGGTGAACGACCTTTATCCGTATCGTACTGTCGTTTGGGTCACAGGTGCAGGAAGCTTCTTGCCGGAACGGCTATCGGCGATTGAGCCATATGTCGCGTTTGGTGGCTCGATATTACTCACGGGTGCTATGCTACAGGGTGCTGCGAGTTGGCCAACGCGGTTCCAGACGACGTTTGGCGTCGACGTCAATGGCACATCGCCGCTCGGAACGTCAGTTACCGGGAGCGATCTGCTCACGCCTCTCTCGTTGGCGCTCACCCCAGTAGATATGCCGACCACATCGTTCATCCCTCAGGCCCAGACAACCACGTTGGGCTCGTTCGAAGATCCCGACAACTCGACGCAAATCGTCGCAACACGATACACCGATGGCGCTTCGCGTCGCGTCCTGCTTGGCTTTGCCCTTGATCGCGTGGCGAACACTACTGTCCGGCAGACCGCACTCGCACGCATCCTGCGGTGGGTGCAGGAAGGTGCCTTCCCATCGACGCCCACAATTAATGCAGGAGGGCCATATACCGTCGATGAGGGCGGGAGCATAACCCTCACAGCGACGGGCAACGACCCATTAGGAGGTGTGCTAAGATATTCCTGGGATTTAACCGGTGATGGAACGTTTGCGACGGTTGGTCAGACCGTGACGTTCAATGCGGGCAACATTGACGGCCCAGTTGTGCTGACGATTCCCGTCCGGGTGACGAGCGCGACGAGCGAAACCGCTGAGGCGGTTGCCACAATAAGCGTTGTAAATCGTGCGCCTGAGATCGTCAGCATGGCGACAGAATCGCGCGTCGGTGTGGTGGGCGAGTACATTGGCGGCGTGGCCCAGGTGCGCGATGTCGTCGACTCGATCACCAGTGCGACCTGGGATTGGGGTGGCGGCGCATTCGAGACCGCCTACGTCTTCCCCGATGGCACCGTGCTCAGCTCGCATCGCTACGCTGCTCCTGGCGTGTACACCGCGACGTTGACGATCGAAGATGACGATGGCGCGATCACTGCACAATCCATCCCAGTGACGGTGGTCACGCCACTCCAGGTCACACTCACTGGCGCAACGACCATGCCCGAAGGCGGGCAGACCACGCTCGCCGTCCAGACCGATCGTCCGGCGACGGTCGATTGGGATCTCGATGGCGACGGGTCATTCGAGACCATCGGTGTGCAGGTGACCGTTGGGGCGGGCGGACTCGATGGGCCAGGCGTTCGAACTGTGGCGGTGCGGGCCGTCGACGCCGACGACGTGACGACGGTGCGGAGCATTCCGATCACGGTCACCAACGCGCCGCCGCTCGTCGGGTCGATCACCAGCCCCGCAGCGCCATTCGCGCCGACGCTGATCGGTTCTTTCCAGGTGTCGGTCACTGACCCTGGGGCGACCGATACCCAGACGGCAGTGTGGACCTGGGGCGATGGCAGCACGAGCGTTGGCGAGGTCAGTGCGAATGGAGGTGGCTGGCTGGTGCGTGGCAGTCACGCCTACACTGCTGCCGGCAGTTACCAGATACGCGTAACGGTGACCGACGACGATGGCGCGAGTAGTACGGCGCAGCAGACCATCACTGTCAGTGGTACGGTCCAGGCGGTCAGCCCGGTGCTGGAGTGTGTGGCCACCAATACCGACGGGACATACACCGCCTGGTTTGGCTATCGCAACACCAACAGTGCGTCGGTACCGCTGGCGGTTGGGACGCGCAACAAGTTCACCCCCAACCCGACGAACCGCAACCAGCCGACGCTGTATGCGCCTGGGCGTCAGGTGCGAGTGTTCGGCGTCACCTGGAACGGCAGCGGCAATCTGGTGTGGACGCTCGATGGGCGCACCAGCACCGCCAGCCGTACCTCCACGGCGTGTCGCTAAACTGCGCGGCTGGTGCCGCACATGGGCCAGCAGGGCAGCACAAGGAGCGTCGTATGACTCGACACTACCAGCACGTTTCGCGCATTGCCCTGCTGCTCATGCTCATCAGTCTCGTTAATGCATGCGGTGCCAACACGTGTCGCGTTCCCATTCCGGTCGAAGCAGATCGTTGGTATCTCGAACACCTGGAGCCTGATCCAGCGACTATCCCACATGGCGTCACCATCGAGACCGTGTACGATGGCATTTTCATCGACGCTGTGACGGTGGGCAATAGCCGTCCTCATGCGCCACTCTATTTGATCGTAACATCTCATAATTCTACGCCCGCTCCCTTCGTCCAAACTGAACTCGGCTTTCCCGTCCAACCAACCACTGGTCTGTTGCGTCTTACGCCGACCGCAATCACGACGGGCCACGTCGCTGCTGATGGAGCGATCAACTGGTATCCAGCCGGAGATGTCATCAATGCCCCACTGCGCGTAGCGATCGACTCAGGTCTCCTTGATATGGTGCTGCGCGGTTATCAAACATATGCCGGGAATGATGGAATTCGTCCCGCATCCGTCATACCCCCAGCACCACGGCGCTACAGCTTCGATGCCTACACGGGGACGGAGCGGATCAATCTGACGATGATCCAGTCGTTTACGCTCAATCCTGCGTACGATCCCGCCGCGATGGAGCGCTATCAGCGCGCGTGTGATGCGGAGAATCAGGTGGTTGTCCAGCAATTCTTCGCCATGTTGATCGGGATCGGCATCCTGTTCGGCGCGGGCGTACTTATCATCCTCATCATCGTAGTGCGCATCGTCATTCGGCTGGTACGGCACGTTCGGCAGCGCAGGCGCTAGCCGAACTCGCCCAAGCTTTGTGACTCGCCCGCAGGTGGATCTTTATCCAGAGTCCGTTGCAGAATGCTAACTTCGCCGACGACCCAGCGCGTTTCGTCACCACACGCCAACAGCACGCGCCATCGCTCGCTGATTGGCGCGATCGCCAGCCCCACCGCACCATTCGCGCCGACGCTGATCGGTTCTTTCCAGGTGTCGATCACTGACCCTGGGGCGACCGATACCCAGACGGCGGTGTGGACCTGGGACGATGGCAGCACGAGCGTCGGCGAGGTCGGTGCGAATGGCGGTGGCTGGCTGGTGCGTGGCAGTCACGCCTACGCTGCTGCCGGCAGCTATCTGATCCGTGTGACCGTGACCGATGACGATGGCGCGAGCAGTACCGTGCAACAGGCGATCGTTGTCAGCGGCACCGCCCAGGCGGTCAGCCCGGTGCTGGAGTGCGTTGCCACCAATACCGACGGGACATACATCGCTTGGTTTGGCTATCGCAACCCCAACAGTGCGTCGGTACCTCTGGCGGTCGGAACCCGAAACAAATTCACCCCCAACCCGACAAACCGTAACCAGCCGACGCTGTATGCGCCTGGACGGCAGGTGCGGGTCTTCGGCGTCACCTGGAACGGCAGCGGCAATCTCGTCTGGACGCTCGATGGGCGCACCAGCACCGCCAGCCGCACCAGCACCGCCTGTCGCTAACCACCACGAGCCGGACAGGGGTATGCCCTGTCCGACTCCTGCATCAGAGGAACATCGGATGCTACAACCCTTTCGCAACCGCATCACGCTGCGCCAGCTCCCACGCTGGCCACGCTGGGGCATTCGCCTGCGTGTCATGCTAAGTAGCCTTGTGATCACACTGGGTATCACTTATTGGGGCTATTGTTGGGGCTGGTGGCTCCGCAGCAACCTCCTGGCGCAATACATCTTTCAGTGTCGCTGTCCCGCCGCCAGCGAACCGGTGCGGTATGCGCCGTTTCGGATAATCGTCCCCGCATGCGAACACGCCGTGCTCGCCGATCTTAGTCCACAAGGAATGCACGCCCTGCTCCTCCGCGGTGAGCAGAATCAACCACTCGAAGTTGTCCTGCTTGATGCCCAACTCCGCGCCACTCATTCGTTTGTTCCCCAGACAAAGCAACTCGATAGCGCCTATTTTTTCAGCGATCAGTTTCTTGTGCTGGGTATCGATAGACGCAATGCCCTGTTCGATCTCAAGGATGGACAATTTGGCTCGCCCGAATGGTTACCACCAATGATCGATTACCGAACCGCACGAATGACCAGCTTCGCGCCATGTGTCATCTACATTCGTCCTTTGATCGGTCTCAGTCTCTATGTTCCGCAGGATCGCCGCATTCGACCACTCGTGATCGAGCTTGGGTTCGACCCCAAAGAGCGATCCGCCTGGGCGAATGACCGTGGGTTGCGCCTTGTAGAGACACCGGTTTTTCCATTTGATGCCCATCACCATCCCTGGTCGGCCAGCGATGGGAGCATCTACGACCGGCGGACGCGCGCAACGCTGTATAGCGCGATCCCGCCACAGCACACCACTGACTATCCTGCGATGCAGGTCATGGGGTGGACCGGTGACGACCGACTGGTGCTCTACAATGTGGACGAACGTCCCTACCTGATTCACCTGGGACAGTTTCCGCTCCCGACGTGGCTCAACTTTTTCCCGGTGCGACAGCCCCAATTGGCCCTCGATGTCCCCGAGTCACTGCTGACGTCGCCGCCATGAGCACAGGACGGGAGACATGGCTATCTTGAAGAAGCCGGTATGCCATGGTCAGCAGTCGCCGTAGGAATGGCATACATGTTCTACTGGGCTTAGCGATTAGGTCTCATATTGCGTGCACGTCGATCTCCATCGTCGCGTCGAAACCAGCGTTGCATACCCATATCCGGCAACGGAAGTATCTTCTGCTGTTGAGCGATAATTAGATTTGTAGGTGACGACAATTAGAACTGTGGATCGCGGACGCCGTTCTCGACCAATCTTGTAGCATGGCATCCTTGTAAGGAGGGTGTCCATGAAGACTGATGCAGAGGTACATATCATGCTCCGCGAACGCCACAAAGGTAAAACCCA
>JAYUUK010000464.1:0-7962 GCA_043754595.1 Roseiflexaceae bacterium
TGGCGGGTGGGCGGCGCGACGACAGCGTAGTGCTCGATGAGATGGACGGCGCCTTGGCGATGGCCAGCGGTCTTTCGGCTGAGGACAGCGACGCCAAGCTGCGCGAGGCACTGCGGGTGTTACTCGGCGGCGATGAGCCGACCGACGCCGATCTCGCGGCCGAGGAAATTGTGGCCGATGAACTGGTGACTGAGATCGAGGAGCTTGACGGCGCGCTGCCTGAGGGCGATGCGCCAGAGGCTGACGACAAGTAGGTTCGCCGAGTGGCGTGGCGCAGGCATGCGTCACGCCGCTTGAAGTTTACGGCTGTCTTGTGCTACAATACGGCTGTGCCGGCGTAGCTCAGTTGGTAGAGCAGCTGTCTTGTAAACAGCAGGTCGCGAGTTCGAGTCTCGCTGTCGGCTCCAGCCTTTCAGATGCGGTATGCGGCCCCTCGGCTGCCTACCGCATCTGGTTTTTTTGTGCCTTTTTTGTGCCTTCGGGAGCAATTGCGGGAGCAATTGTCCCCAAAATCGGTCCAGAATCGCGCTCAGGCATCGCTGTACCCCGTGTGGCACAGCGTGGCAGCGGTGGGCAGTCGTGCTCGCCCTGCCACGAGTAGCACACAGTATGATCCAAGTATCCGTACCCTCCCGCCCCCCTGCCACACGTGCGGCAGGGGGGCGGAGCAATGTTCCACGAACACGTTGAGCGCAGGATGTCATCTGACCTCCTCATAGGTTGGCATATACTCGCGCTCCAGGCGGGTTACTAAGGGGTGCAGTACCTCAAGTGGCGGATGGGTGTATTTTAGATTTATATCACTGGGACGGCCGTGACCAAGAATCGCGGCTTTCTGTGGGACAGTGGCGTGGAGGGCATCGAGCCACGTCGCACAGGTATGACGAGTGTAGTGGAACGTACAGACGCGTATCGCAGATCGTGTGCTGCCCACTGCGATAGGATCTGATGCGAATGCCAGATCGCGGAAGGATCGCCAGCTCCGCTCGACGTTCGATGGGTTGAGGCAGGTGCCAGTTCCAGTATGGAATATGAGCGCGATTGGATTCCACGATGGCCCAAGAATTTCTTGGGTCCGGGTGTAGCTGAGGTGTGAGGCGTTCAGCGCCTCGCGCAGCTGCGGCGTAAGTGGTAATTCGCGTTGTGATGACTCGGACTTTGGGGTCGTCATCACCGTGCGTCCCGCCTCATATACCCCACCGATCGTTCGCGCTCGCTCGGTTCGAATCTGCCCCGCGATTGTGATCGATTGTTGTTGCCAATCCACGGTCGTCCAGCGCAGGCCAAGAATCTCACCGAGACGTAGTCCCAGGGTGAGTGCAAGACGTAACATCAGCTGGAGTTGATCGCCCTGCATCACCCGCAACAGCGCGTCAATCTCATCTCGCTCAAAGATTTTAACCTTACGTGCGGCCATGCGTGGAACCTCCGCTCGAAGTGCCACGTTTCGGCTGATCAGCTCGTGATCGACGGCGCTGTTGAGTAGCAACCGTAGGACACCGCGTGACTGACGAATCGAGCTTGCCGCCACCTTGTCTCGTTCGAGGCGTTCGATCCAGCGATTGACGAGCTGGAGGGTGAGTTCAGACAGCTTGATATCGCCCAGGTATTTGCCGATCGAGCCATGAAGGCGATA
The DNA here is from genome assembly GCA_043754595.1 of Roseiflexaceae bacterium. Classification (GTDB taxonomy): domain Bacteria; phylum Chloroflexota; class Chloroflexia; order Chloroflexales; family Roseiflexaceae; genus JAYUUK01. Next base: position 1,637 of record JAYUUK010000464.1, read on the forward strand.
ATAGTAGTCATCCAGGGTGCTGCGTTTCTTGTTGCGCAGCGTTTTTTCGAGCCAGTAGGTCCCGTAGTCGCGCACCGTCATCGAGGGCATCAGTTGATGCTCGGCGCGGTCGCCGCCGAGCGAAGCGTTTCGTCGTAGCGCCTCGCGGTCGGCGAGGACCTGTGCGATAAACGCCTCACCACCTGCTCTTGAGTCGACAGTTTTTTTCGGGCGATATCCGCTGTCATCGGCGGGTGCCTGCGCGACAAATGCCCCACGTTGTTTATCCGCGTAGATCGTCCCCGTCTGATTGGCGGCGCGCCCGGCCTTCCGTCTCGCCATAAAGAGGTGTTCCTTTCTACCTTGTGGTGTCGCACGCTCCGGCGCCCTCATGCCATGTTTCGCGCCGGTTATCCAGATCTTTCTGATGTGCGCGACATATTGCGCTCGATCCAGGCATCGCAGTCCTGGCGACGAATACGCACAATTCGCCCAAACGTCAACCGCGGCAATTTGCCATGTCTCAGGACCCGGTGCAAGTGGCTGAGTGAGCAACGTAGGTACGCTGCTGCCTCCGGTTTGGTGAACAGCGGCGATTCGACCGTCGGTGCATGTGGCTGCCGTTGCTGTTGCAGGAGGCGCTGGACATCGGCAGGGTCGATGAGAATGCGGCCTCGCACGGCGCGATGGACCAGCGTTCCCTCCTGGAGCAGCGTGGTCACAGCTGCGGGTGTGCCATTCAACCTCTGCGCCGCCTGTTCGATCGTCAGCCAGTCAGAATCATCAAAGGCCGGCGCGATGCTCGGTCCCATAAACCCTCCGTAGGTGAGAGAATGCGTAAAAATTTGCATTCGTGTCGAATACTCTATATTATGCAGTAAATATAGAAAGAATATAATCCAATTTTATTTGGATTAATATAAAACGTTGAGATATACTTATGACCTACACAAGAATTTTCGTCAATTCATGACAACTTGTGTCTATTGGCGGCATTGTACAACGTCCTGGCTTTGATGTCAATAACCAATTTTTGCGCAGAAAGTATATATTCAGCTTGTCATGATGGTCAATAACGTAACGTTAGCGTGCTTATCACGTAAACGTTGTCCAACACGTAAATAGCAGCTATCTTGTTAACCACTTTATTGCATGACATGGGTTCATCGACGGCATCAGGACGCCATGGAAGGTATCCTCTCCAAACCGCTAGGCGAACATTTATCCGACAGAGCTCAATTGTTCCGCTAATCTACCGGTAGTAGGTATATAGGCATTAACCCACTACCGGTAGTGACTGTTCTTGAAAACTCTGTACACTTCGCGTGTGCTTGGCATAGAACGGGCGTTTCATCCAGTGGTTTTGGAGAGGATACCATGGAAGCCACCCCTGGAGTGTGGATGGTTGACGGGAACCATGGTCCCCGGTGCGCAGATCATGGCGTCCGGACGCCGTCCGCCCCCATACGCCCGCGGCATGCGGTTGCCTCCCACCGTCCGGGAGGCGTGGACGTTCGTGCGGTTTGGCGCATCAGGATGCGGAATGCCCCATCAGCGGGTAGCATGTCATGCACCAAGTGTCAACCACTGTGTGAGCCTTGATTAGCTCTTCTCATCTGCGCTGTGACAGCCATTGGGTCCTACCGCTTGTGCTCTGCGCTGTTGTTTAGCTGGTTGAATCGGATATTGCCGAGATGGCGCGCAGCGTGCGTACACGCGTCAGCACACGGTTGCGGTCGCCGCCGAGCAGATCATAAATCTTGTTGGCGGAGACGCCACGTCGAACCAGGGTGCGCAACAGTCGCTCATCGTCCATACCATCGTTTTCTGCGTCTCTATCAGGAATATCACTCGGCATACTGGTATGCGCCGACGTCTGCGGGTCACGCTGTGCCCCCGTAGCGTTAGCCATACTGGTATGCGCCAGCAGCGCAGTCAGCAGCGGGTCATCGCTGCTGGTACTGCTCGCTGCCGCTGCCGCTATGGTGCCGCTCTCTCGCCCGATACTGGGCGCGGTCTGGCTGGGCACGATCCAGCCGCTGGTGGATGGGAACGACGTGCCCGCGAGGCGGTGTACCCCATCAGTGGCGATCGGGTGGCACACGCCGCGCCATTCAAGACAGGCGGGCCGCGGCTGCTGGGCACACGCTGGCTGCGCAGCGATCGCTGGCTTGCCCATACGTATAATGGTGTAGTTCTCGCGGATGTCGCCCTCGCCTTCGATGCCGAGCGCCCTGACGCGCTCGCTGGTGCTGATGGCAATTAAGCGCACTCGCAGCTCGCGCCCGATGCTTCCCAGAAGTTTCAGCAACGCCGGCGCGCTCGTTGGGCACTCCATCTTGACGGTCACAAACTCGTCAACGACCAGCGTGAGCGGCGTGAATGTCGTCTGGCCGCGTTTCAGCGCCACTAATCGCCGCCGCGTCTCGATCAGCACCGCTCCCAACAAGGCATCAATTTGTGTGAACCCGCCGTCATCGTCGATCGGCGTGCAGGGAAGCCCGCCCCACTTGCCCGGCTGCCATTTTGGGTCGGCGATCGCGACCTGTCCGTGACGGGTGGCGATGATTGCCTGGACCAGCGTTGTTTTGCCGCTGCCAGTACCGCCAATGACCAGCGTGTGGGGAGCATCGTCTGGGTAGTTGTTCACGCGCTGGAGCCACACAGCGATGGGGAGCGTCGCCGTCATCGGCGTACTTTCCAGCACTTCCACAGGCTGAAGACTCGGCTCGGTCGCCGAGGATGGTGGAGCAGTGTGCTGCGATGCGATAGCGCGCGGGGTGCCAGGAAGTATGCCGCTGATCACGCGGTTCTCTCTGGCTGTATCTGGAGCGCCGATGGCACTGAGGACTGTCTGGCAGATGAGCGGCGAGCGCCGCGCCAGAAATTGGCCGATGGCGATGGCGAAGATCGGCGGAGAACCGCTGATGGCAGCAGCCAGACCGAACCCCATATCGATGATGTCAAACGGGGTCGCATATGCCGATAGCGCGTCATCCGTTGGAATAGGCTGTCGTTCAGTCATGGGAAGCTTCTTTCATACGCAGGTGTCGCAGTGACGTTCGTCGCTCAGACGATATCGATGACCGGCCCTGCGCCGACACCGCCGTGTGTTCGGCGGGCGTTGAGTAGGAGACCGAGCGTGCAGATTGCGAACACGACGCCAAGCATCTCAAAGCCGAAGCTCGCGAATATAAGCCACATAACTTTGGTGAAGATGATGGTCGGCGTTGCGAACAGCCCGAGCTGGCTGAAGACGCCCGACGCTACATAGCCATCAATAAACGCCGAGGTTGTTGGCCAGTCGGTGACCCAATCGAAGACGACAAAGAAGTAGACGAGCCACTGCGCCAGCGTGATGTTATAGCGAGCGAACCGCACGGTGAAGAGTTCGATCAGCGTCGGCAGCAGTGTCAGCGCGAGCACCAGCAGCGGCAGCGCCTCGTTGAATGAGGCGGGAACGGTTGGCTGGAGCAAACGCACCGCGATCTGTGTCCAATCATAGGTTGGGCGAATATCGAAGTGCCAGGCCAGGCTGAGAAAAAGCGTCGCGACCATGGCGAGCGGAATGGCGGTGAGGAGCGCGGGCAGCCCGGTGAGGCTGCGGATGGCGTTGAGGCCGCGGCGAAGATTCTCGCCAAGGTCGATCATTTCAAAGAAGTGGTGCATCGGTTCCTCCCTGTAGCGTATGGGTCTCTCGCTGGTCAATTAGCTCGCCAGGTGTGACTTCAAGAACATCGGCGATGGCGCGCAGCACCGATAGATTGACCTCGCGGAGCGTGCCGCCATCCCGTTCCAGACCCGAGGCGCTGGAGTACCAATACCGGCGCGCTGTCGAGACTGAGAGCCGCGCTTGCCGTTGGACATCGGCGAGCGTCATCCCGCGCGACTCGGCGATAACGCGAAGGCGTAGCAATGGCATTGTTTATTCCTGATGCGGCGTACCTTACTCGGTATATTATAGTATTCCGAGAGTAGAATGTCAAGTACGGTACGCCGTACACGGAATATTGCTCCATGCTACACTCTCCCTGAAGGAGACTGAGGGAGATACGCCGATGGCGGTACGATTACGCGTGCGCGAGCTTGCCGTGGCCCGCGGACTGAACCTCTCCACATTTCAGCGCGAGGCGAAGCTGCCGATGACGACCGCCCGCCGCGTCTGGTTTTCCACCAGTACCGGCAGCGTCGATGGAGAGCCGCTGCAGCAGATCAGCTTCGATGTGCTTGATGTGCTGGCGCAGTTTTTTCAGGTGCCGCCCGGCGAGCTGCTGGAACAAACCGATGCCTGAGTGTGCGTCATGGCGCACGTGGCACCCACACAGCCACTCAATTCCGGCCATCGGTATGACTCCACACCGCACCGATGAGCGAAGGCGAACATCGTACGGCGGCTGAAAAGACGCTCCTACCGCCGGTGGTGGTGTGCTGCTATACTGTTTTCAGCCGCATGATGGCTGGCCTCGCTCGGGCCAGCCTCGCTGAGCATGAAGGGCGCGCTATGACCTCGGGCATCCGTGATAATCATCGTCGTGGGAGCGTGGGCGCGTTCCTCACGGAGACGATCCAGCCTGGCGCGAAGCTCTCGATCGTTTCGGCGTACTTCACGATCTATGCTTTCGAGGCGCTCCGCACCGAACTGCTCGGGATCGGCAGCCTGCGCTTTTTGTTCGGCGAGCCGCAGTTCGTTCGCGCGCTCGATCCCGAGCGCAGCGAGAAGAAACAGTTTCGCATCGAGGATGATGCGCTCGCGCTCACCAATCAGCTCCAACAGAAGCGGATCGCCCGCGAGTGCGCTGCATGGATCGCCGACAAAGTCCAGATCCGCACGGTCACGCAGGCCGGGCTGCTCCACGGCAAGCTCTATCATATCGACAACGCCGGCGTCAGCGAGGCGATCCTCGGCTCATCGAACTTCACGGTGCGCGGGCTGGGGCTCGGCGCGCAGCGGAACAACATCGAGCTCAATCTTGTGGTGGATAGCAACCGCGATAAGCGCGATCTCCAGCAGTGGTTCGCGGAGGTCTGGGATGACCCCACGCTGGTGGCGGATGTGCGCGACGAGGTGCTGACCTATCTGCGCCAGATCTACGCCAATCACGCCCCCGAGTTCATCTATTACAAGACGCTGTTCCACCTCTTCGCGCACTATCTCGACGAGCAGCGCAAAAGTACGCTGCTGACTGAGCAGTCGCGCATCACCAGCAGCGCGATCTGGCAGGCGCTGTTCGCGTTTCAGCGCGACGGGGTCAAGGGCGCGATCAGTAAAATCCTGCGTCACAACGGCTGCATCATCGCCGATAGCGTCGGTCTGGGGAAGACGTATGAGGCGCTGGCAGTCATTAAGTTCTTCGAACTGCGTAACGATAAGGTGCTGGTGCTGTGCCCCAAGAAGCTGCGCGAGAACTGGACGGTCTATCAGGGGATCAACAACAGCCCGCTCAACCCGTTCGTCAACGATCGGTTCGGCTACACGGTGCTGAGCCACACCGACCTCAGCCGCGAAGGCGGGATGAGCGGCGATATCGATCTGGCGACGATCAACTGGGGCAACTACGATCTCGTCGTCATCGATGAGTCGCATAACTTCCGCAACAATGCCCGTGGCCGCCGCGACGAGGATGGCAATGTGGTGCGCCGCACCCGCTACGAGCGGCTGATGGACGATATCGTTCGCCAGGGGGCGCACACCAAGGTGCTACTGCTTTCGGCAACGCCGGTCAACAATACGCTCAAGGATCTGCGCAATCAGTTGGCCTTCATTACCGAGGATCGCGACGACCGCTTTCGCGAGACGCTCGGCATCACCAGCATCGCCGAGACGCTGGCTACCGCGCAGCGCACCTTCTCTGAGTGGGCCAAACGCAGCGACCGCACGACTGGCGACCTCACCGCTCGGCTGAGCGCGCCATTCTTCACGCTGTTGGACGAGGTGACCATTGCCCGCTCGCGCAAACATATCCAGCGCTACTACAGCGCGAGCGTGGCCGCGCTCGGCGGCTTCCCCGAGCGAGCCACACCGCTGGCGATCTATCCCGACATCGATCTGCGCGGGCGCTTTCTGTCCTATGACCGGCTCAACGATGATATCCTCAAGTACAAGCTGGCGCTGTTCAACCCGACGCGCTATGTGCTGCCGGCGCATCGGGCGCGCTACGAGCGCGATGCGGTGCAGAACTTCAGCCAGGCGATGCGCGAGACCTATCTCATCGGCATGATGAAGGTCAACTTCCTCAAGCGATTGGAAAGCTCGATCGCGGCGTTCGCGCTGACGATGCGCCGCACGATCGCCAAGATCGAGGAGCTGGAGCAGAAGCTGATGGCGTTTCAGCGGCTCCACGATGCGA
>JAYUUK010000465.1:0-2694 GCA_043754595.1 Roseiflexaceae bacterium
AGCGTTGGCTCGCGGCGAGCCAGCGCCTGCGCCGCCACCAGCCCGCCGCGCGCCAGGCTCTCGGCGAGCTGCGCCGCCGGGCCGCCGCGCCGCGCCGCCCCCGCCGACGTGACGAGCAGCGCCCTGCGGCCCGTGCCGCGCAGCAGATCTTGCAGCTCGGCTGCCGTCCCAAGCCCGAGGATCACCCGCTGCGCCGTGGCAAATTCGCTTCGCATCGCGCCCCTTTCGTTTCGCCCCCGCCCCGCCCGTATGGGCAAAGCAAGCGCACGCATGCATTGCCACCCCAGGATAGATCCAGCGCGCCCCACCCCGCCCCGCCCCGCCCGTACGGGCGAAGCAAGCGCACACGGATTGCCACCCCAGGATCGATCCAGCGCGCCTCGCCCCGCCCCCTCGGCGCGCCATCGCCCGTACGGGCGAAGCAAGCGCACATCAATTGTCTCATGCGATTGATTCGGCGCGCTTCGCCCCTCCACCACACCGCCCCACGTCGCGTCGCCTGCGCTTCGCCCCCGCCCCTCGGCTGGCCGGCTATCCTGCCTAGCGCATCTGCTACAATGCGGGTATGCCATACCGCACAACATCGCGCGTGCCGCAGGGCCACTTCTCGCTCTGGCGCCTGATCCGCGCCAACGCCTACGATTTCGCCACCCTGCTGCGCGAGTCCTGGTTGGTGCTGGTCGGCTTCGCACTCATCGCCGTCAGCGGCAGCATCTACCTGCGCTTCTTCTACCCGCCCACCCCGTCATCGCCCAGGCCGGATAATATCCTAGAGGCATTCTACCAAACCTTTCAGCTGCTCACATTCCAGAGCAGCCTGGCCTTCCCCGACAGCGACCCGCTCGGCGAGGTCATGTTCTTTCTCTTCCCGTTCCTCGGCCTAGCCCTGATCTTCCAGAGCGTGCTCAACTTCGCCCGCCTGCTGCTCGATAAAAGCTCGCGCCGCGAGGCCTGGCAGGTCTCGCTCGCCTCGACGTACCAGCAGCACGTGATCGTCTGCGGCCTCGGCCGCGTCGGGCTGCGCGCCATCAATCAGCTGCTGGAGGCCGGCTACGAGCCGGTGGTCATCCAGCTCAACTGGGACTCGGAGTTTGTGCCGCAGCTCATCCAGCGCTCGATCCCAGTGGTGCTCGGCGATGCCCGCAACCCCGAGGTGCTGCGCCAGGCCGGGCTGCTCCGCGCCCGCGCCCTGATCTGCGCCATCAGCGATGACCTCGCCAACATCGAGATCGCGCTGATCGCCCGCAATCTGCGCCCAGATGGGATGCGCTGCGTGCTACGGATCTTCAACGAGGACCTGGACCGCAGCCTGGAGCGCAGCTTCGGCCAGCATAGCGCATTCTCCGCCTCGGCGCTCGCCGCGCCCACCTACGCCGCCGCCGCCGTCAGCCGCGATATCGAGACCGCGCTGCCGGTCTTCGGCCAGGTGATCGCCACCACCCAGATCGTTGCGGCCGGCGTGGCCCGCCTGACCCCGGCCGCCCTCGAGCGCGCCTACGATGTCCGCCTGCTCAATCTCTCGCCGCCCGTCGGCCTCGGCAATGGCACGATCGCCAATAGATCCCGTATCACCGCCATCGGCACGCTCGACGCGCTGGAGCGCCTGCGCCTCGCCAATGCCCCCGACGAGCGACAGCAGCGCCCTGACGAGCGCCGCCCGCTCGTCATTATCTGCGGCCTCGGCAAGGTCGGCTACCGCGTGGTCCGCCAGCTCGCCCGCATCTCGCCCCGCCCAGAGATCGTCGTGGTCCGCCGCGATGGCGATACCGCCGACTTCGCCAGCCGCATCGACCAAATCGACGGCCTGACCACCATCCTCGGCGACGCCGCCGATATCGATGTGCTGCGCCAGGCCGGCATCGACCGCGCCTACGCCGTGGCCGCGCTGACCTCGAACGATCTGCTCAACCTCCAGATCGGCCTGGCCGCCCGCCGTCACCGCGAGGATATTCGCGTGGTGCTCCGCGTCTTCTCCGACGCGCTCTCCGAGCGCCTCGCCGACCTCGTCGGCATCCATACCGCCTACTCCACCTCCGGCCTCGCCGCGCCCACGTTGGTGGCCGCCGCCGTCCACAGCGGCATCAGACACGCCTTCGTCAGCGGCGGCCGCCTGTTCGTCACCCAGCGCCAGACTATCGCGCCAGACCACCCGCTGCTCGGCCAGACCGTCGAGGCCGTGCGCGATCGCGGCGCCGGCCTCATCCTCGGGATGCGCCGCGGCCAGCATACCTCGCTCCTCCCGCCGCCAGAGACCGCGCTCGCGCTCGATGATCTCATCCTCCTGCTACTGCCGAGGTGAAGCTATGACCGATACTCCCTACCGCGCCGCGATCGCCGCCTACATCCGCGCCGAGGCCAGCCCGCCGGATAAACTCAGCCACCAGCCGCGGCTTTACGCGCTGGCCTGCGATATCGCCGCCGGCCTCGCCTACGACGACGATGTGCTCTTCGCCGCCTGCTATCTCCACGACCTCGGCGTCTTCATCGGCCATCGCCCCGCAGACCCCGAGCTGCTCGCTAGCTGGGATAACGTCGCCTACGCCGCCGATCGCGCCCCCGAGCTGCTGCGTCGCTTTGGCTTCCCAGAGGCGAAGATCGACGCCGTCTGCGCCGCGATCCGTCAGCACCTGCCCGCCAGCAAGCCGCAGTCTGTCGAGGCCACCATCCTGCGCGACGCCGATATCCTCGAACAGC
>JAYUUK010000466.1:0-2690 GCA_043754595.1 Roseiflexaceae bacterium
CCGGGGGCCGGGGGCGCAGCCCCCGAATCCTCCTCTTTTTTTATTCTGCTGCGCAGCGAGACCCAGGAGCAGACCAATGGCAGACCCCATCCGCATCCTGGTCGTCGATGATCACCCGGTGGTACGCCACGGGCTGGTGGCCATCTTGCGCTACGAGACCGGGATCGATGTGGTGGGCGAGGCGGCCGACGGCGCGGCGGCGCTCGCGCAGATCCTGGCGAGCGCGCCGGATGTGGTGCTACTCGATCTGCGACTGCCGACGCTCAGCGGCGTCGACGTGATGCTCCAGGCCAGGGCCAGCGGCAGCGTCTCGCGCTTTCTCGTGCTGACGACCTACGACACCGACGCCTATATCGCGCCGGCGCTGGCCGCCGGGGCGCGCGGCTACCTGCTCAAAGATGCGATGCCGGACGAGCTGGCGCGCGCCATCAGATCGTTGCTGCGCAGCGGCGCGGCGCTCACCCCGGCGGTCGCCGCGCGCCTACTGGACCGCAGCGATGATGGGCTCTCCGAGCGCGAGCTCGATGTCCTGACGCTGCTTGTCTCCGGCGCGACAAACAAAAGCATCGCGGCGGAGCTCGGGATCTCCGAAAATACCATCAAGACCCACCTCAGCCATATCTTCGACAAGCTCGCGGTCCAGAGCCGCGCCGAGGCGGTGGCGGCGGCGCTCCAGCGCGGCCTAGTCTCCCCCAGCGAGCGCCGCTAGTGTCTTTGCGATTGACTATTCACGATTGACGATGCCCGTGTCGCGTAACGCGCGGGTTTGGGGCGTGCACTGAGCGTAGTCGAAGGGGCGCAGCTCCCACGCGCATCCCTTTCTCCTCAATTAATTAGATGAGGATCGCTGACTGCGCTGGGGTCGCCAATACACGGCGCACCGGCAAGAATATCCCGAGACATCCAGATCGACGCTCGCTTCGCACTGATCGTTAGACAGATCCAACGCATGGATCGCGAGAGTGAGCGGCGGAATGTGCGCCATTCCCCACATCTGACAAACTGTTCCCCAACATGTAAGCATTTGTTTAGCGTCTGCTCATCGACGACAGTTATACTAGAGCTGTGCCGCTAGAACATGCGCGTCATGCTTGCTTTTTGAGGCGCTGCGCGCCAAGAAAGCACGTTTTCTTGCTGCTGCGCAGCAGCAAAAACAGCAGCTATCGCGCTGCCGTCGGTCGGAAAACAGGCGCTACCGCGCTGCCGCAGGCCAAATAAGGATGAACAGCTATTATGGATATGGATCGCATCCCAACAATACCATCGTCCGAGATCACACCCGAGCCGGTCTATCGCAGCCGCAGACAGTTTCTGGCCAGCGGCTTCGCCTTCTCCGCGGCGGCGCTGCTGCTCAGCGCGTGCGGCCAGCAGCCGGTCGGCGCTGCGGTGCCGACCGTCCTGCCGGGCAAAACCAAGGCGGACAAAGACGAGATCGGTGCGCCGCTGACTCCGTTCGACTCGGTGACCAGCTACAATAACTACTATGAGTTCACCACCGAAAAGCAGGGCGTCGCCGGGATGGCGGTCGGCTTTCCCACCGCCCCCTGGGCGGTGCAGGTGGGCGGTCTGGTCAATAAGCCAGCCACCTTCGCGGTCGAGGATATCGTCAAGCTCGGCGAGGAGGAGCGAATCTACCGGCTGCGCTGCGTCGAGGCCTGGAGCATGGTCATCCCGTGGATGGGCGTCCCACTCGCCAAGCTGCTCAAGGCGGTCGAGCCGAAGGCCGAGGCGAAGTACGTCCGCTTCGAGACCCTGCTGGCCCCAGACAAGCTGCCAGGGCAGAAGCAGGGCTGGTATCAGTGGCCGTACGTCGAGGGGCTGCGCATTGATGAGGCCATGAACGACCTGACGCTGCTCGGCACCGGGCTCTACGGCCGTAGCCTGCTGCCACAGAATGGCGCGCCGATCCGGCTGGTGGTGCCGTGGAAGTACGGCATCAAGAGCATCAAGGCGATCGTCAAGATCGACCTGGTAGACACCATGCCGACCTCGCTGTGGATGGCGGCTGGACCCGGTGAATATGGCTTCTACGCCAACGTCAACCCCGACGTGCCTCACCCACGCTGGTCGCAGGCCTCCGAGCGGCGGATCGGCGATCTGGCGCGCAGCCCCACGCTGCCGTTCAACGGCTACGCGGCGCAGGTCGCTTCGCTGTACACCGGTATGGACCTCAAGGCCAATTACTAACCCGAGGTACTCATGACCACCGTGACCAAGCGGGCCGCGCGCCCGATCGATCGGCTGCTGCACCTCGTCCATCCGCTGGCGCTGGCGCCGCTGGCACTGCTGATCTTCGACTACCTCAACAGCCGGCTCTCGCCAAATCCGATCCAGGATCTGACGTTTCGCACCGGGCTGCCGGCGCTGGTGCTGCTGATCGGCAGCCTGGCCTGCACCCCGGCCAACCTGTGGCTCGGCTGGAAGTGGGCCGTCAAGCTGCGTCGCCCGCTCGGTCTGTACGCCTTCCTCTACGCCACGCTCCATATGCTGGTCTTTGTGGTGTTGGACTACGGTCTGGACCCGGCGCTGCTCTGGAACGCGGTGGCCGAGAAGCGCTATATCCTGGCCGGAAGCGCCGCGCTGCTGCTGCTCACGCCGCTGGCCATCACCTCGACGAAGGGCTGGCAGAAGCGGCTCGGCAAGCGCTGGAAGCTGCTACACAAGCTGGTGTACGTCGCCGCGCCGCTCGC
>JAYUUK010000467.1:0-7938 GCA_043754595.1 Roseiflexaceae bacterium
AGCCCCGCGATCCATGCTGTACGGGCGAAGCAAGCGCAGCCATAGATATCCGACCGGGATCGATCCGGCGCGCTTCGCCCCAAGCCCCGCGATCCACGCTGTACGGGCGTACGGGCGAAGCAAGCGCAGCCATAGATACCCGACCGGGATCGATCCAGCGCGCTTCGCCCCAAGCCCCGCGATCCATGCTGTACGGGCGAAGCAAGCGCAGCCATAGATATCCGACCGGGATCGATCCGGCGCGCTTCGCCCCCCGCGCTTCGCCCCCCGCGCTTCGCCCCAAGCCCGATCCCCCCGCGCCGCTACGCGCTCACGCCGATGTCGAAGCTGGCGCTGTAGCCGCTGGCGTCGCCGCTGACCGGCACCAGCAGCTCCTGCTTGAAGATGCCGTCGTTGCTGTTGAGCGTGGTGCGCTCGCCCTTGGCGGCGTACGGCGCGTTGGCAAACACCCCGTCGCTGAAGCTGTCGTCGAAGAACAGCTGCGAGGTAAACTCCGAGCGCGTGCCTTTAGTCGCCTCGGTGAAGACCTTGAAGTGAATGTGGACGGCGCGGCTCCGGTACCAGCCTGGATAGATGGTGGTGAACGTCGCCTTGCCGCTGGCGTCCGTGGTCTGGTAGCCGCGCAGAAACTTCTGGCCGGTGGTGGTGAAGCCCCGGTCGGTCACGTCGGAGTAGACGCCGGTCGCGTCGCAGTGCCAGATATTCACGATCGCATTGGCGAACGGGGCGCAGCCTCTGGCGGCCACCTGCGAGATGTTAAAGGTCAGTGTCAGTGGGATGCCGGCGCTGATCGCCCCGCTGCTCGGGTCGCTGCGGATGTCGGCGCGGTTCAGCGCCTCGTCGACGTAGTACGGCCCCTCGGTCACCTCCGGCAGGACCACGCAGGCAGGCACCGCGCCGCTCGCCGTGTCGGCCGCCGTCGTCGTCACACTCGTCGCCGCCAGCGCTGTTGTCGGAGCCGTCGTCGCCACCGGCGCTGTCGCCACACTCGTCGCCACCGGCCCTGTCGTCGGGGTGCCGGTCGCGGACTGCGCCGGCCCGCAGCCAACCAGCGCCGTCGCGCCGGCGGCCGCGAACAGCGCGAGCACCTCGCGCCGCGTTAGGATCCGCCCGATCGGCAGATCGTCGTTGTCGAGCTCGGGTTCAGTCGTGCTGATGTTCATACGCTTGTCCTCTAGCTTCGGCCTGCGGCTGGTGCAGTTTCACGCTGCATAGTAGTGTAAATCGCGCGAACGTGTGTCGGTAGGGCAACGCGGCGTTCGTCAATCGTCAATGCGCTGCGGCGGTTGCGAACGACGATACCAATCCTATGTGCGTTGTAAACGCACGAAGCGCAACGCGGGGGTTTGGGGGCCGGGTACCCTCTGGGTGTCCCCGAGATCTCCCCCTCTCCTACGCTGATTAGGATTGCTATGCATTCTACCGCGCACATATGCAGAAGTGATGTAGACCGCGCTCGATGGTATAATCGTCGGCGTTAGGTAACTCTGAGGATCACGATGGCACCCACCCCCGCCAAAACACCGCGCGTCAGCGGCGGCCGGCTCCAGCTCGGCGGCGAGTCCGAGCCGATCGCGGTCGGCTCGCCGGCGTGGCACGTCTGGCTCGACGCCGACGCCACGAGGTCGTTCGTCTACGAGACGGCGGAAGAGCGGCTGAGCGCGCGGCGCGAGCGGCAGCGCAACAGCCGCTACTGGTACGCCTACCGCCGCGTCGGCGGGCGGCTGCGCAAGGTCTACCTCGGCCGGGCCCAGGATCTCGGCCGCGAACAACTCGACGCCGCGCTCGTGGCGCTCGGCACCGCGCCAGCTGCGCCCGAGTCCCACCAGGCCGCGACCCAGCCGGACGCGCCGCTGTGGACGAAGCTGGTCACGCCGATCGCGCGCAGCGGTGCCATCGAGCGGCGGCGGCTAACCGACCGCCTGGCGGGGGATGCGCCACTGACGCTGGTCTCGGCGCCGGCCGGGTTTGGCAAGACGACGATCATCGCCAGCTGGCTGGCGCGCCGCGTCCCAGCGCCGTACGCATGGGTCTCGCTCGACGCCGACGATAGCGAGCCGTCGCGGTTCTGGCGCGCTGCCTTCGCCGCCCTCGATCGCGCCCACCCCGGCGTCTGGCTCGACGCGCAGACCTACGCGCAGCAGCACGCGCCGACCGCCGAGATCGGCGCGGCGATCGTCGCGCGCGGCTGCGCCGCCTGCACCGCGCCGGTCACGCTGGTGCTCGATGACTACCACCTCATCGGCGACGAGGCGATCCACGCCGCATTCGGCCGCCTGCTCGACCAGCCGCCGCCCAACATGCGTCTGGTGCTGATCACCCGCGTCGACCCGCCGCTCCCGCTGGCGCGGCTGCGGGCGCGCGGGCAGCTGGTCGAGCTGCGCGCCGCCGACCTGCGCTTCACCCAGGCCGAGACCGCAGCGTTTCTGGGCGACACGATGCGGCTCGCTGTGCCACCGGCGGCCATCGCGGCGCTCGACGCGCGCACCGAGGGATGGGCGGCCGGGCTCCAGCTCGCCGCGCTCGCGCTCCGCGCGCTCGATCTGCGCGACGACGATGCGCAGCGCCAGACGACGCTCGATGCCTGGATCGACGAGTTCAGCGGCAATCACCGCGCGGTGGCGGACTACCTGGCCAGCGAGGCGCTCGACCGCCAGCCGGCAGATGTCCAGGAGTTTCTGCTGCGCACCGCCGTGCTGGATCAGCTCTCCGCCGATCTGTGCGCCGCGCTCTACGATGCGCCCGGCATCGATGCGCAGGCGATGATCGAGCGCATCGAGCGCGCCAACCTGTTCCTGACGCCGCTCGATGCGGAGCGCCGGCTCTACCGCTATCACCACCTGTTCGCCGATATGCTGCGCGAGCGGCTGCTGCGCCACTCGCCGGCGCTGGCGACCGAGCTGCACCGCCGCGCCGCCGCCTGGCACCGGGGCCAGGGCCACTGGCGAGGGGCGATCCACCACGGCTTCGCCGCCGGCGATCTAGAGCTGGTCATCGACGATATCGAGGCCGGGGCCGACCAGATGATCTGGGAGCACGCCGATATTCAGATCGTCGCGCGCTGGATCGAGCGGCTGCCGCACGCGATGGTCAAGCGCCGCCCGGCGCTGCTGCTCAACGCGGCATGGGCGTCGCTCGCGGCGCTTCACCGCGAGCCGACCGAGCGGCTGCTGCATGCGGCGCTTGACGCGATGGAGGCCACCGACACCGGCGACAATCTGGCGGCGCAGGAGGCGCTGCGCGGCGAGGTCATGGGGCTGCGCGCGTTTCTGCTGCGCATCGACGGCGACATCGAGGCGGCGCTCGAGCTCTCGGCCCAGGCGCTCGAGCGCATCCCGCCGCAGCGCGCGATCGTCCGCAGCCTGATCGTCAATAACATCCACAATGCCTACTGCACGACCGGCGATGTGGCGCGGCTCGCCGAGCTTCACCGGCAGCACGATATCGGCACGGCCGCCCACGACGGCATCTCCGGCATGAACCGGATCTCGATCCACCACTCGCTGCTGATCGAGCGGGGGCGGCTGGCCGAGGCCGAGGCGCTGATCCGCGAGGTGCTGGCCGCGCGGCAGCGGTCGCGCGGGGCTGGCTACGGCCCGGCAGATACCCAGGGGATCTGGTTTCGCTTCGGCGGGGCGGAGAGCGCGCTGGCCTGGTCGGCCTACGAGCACGATCGGCTCGATGAGGCCGAGTCCTTCGCGCGGCGGGCGATCGAGCTCGGACGCGAGTGGTGGAACAACGATATTCTGCTCCAGGGCCACTTTGCGCTGCACGCCATCCTCGTCGCTCGCGGGCAGCCGGCGGCGGCGCGGCAGTGCGAGGACACCATCCTCCAGCTGGCGCGCGCCTACCGCTTCGTTTACATCAACTGGCAGTTTCGCGCCGTGCGCGCCGCGTTCGCCCTGGAGCGTGGCAATCTGGACGAGGCGCTGGCGTGGGAGCGCGGCTGCGGCCTGCTGCCAGACGACAGCATCCGGCCAGCGGCGTTCAACGAGTACCACACGCTGGCGCGCATCCTGGCCGCATCGGGGCGCGCGGCGCTGGCGCTGACGATCGCTACGCGGCTGCTGGCGCTCGCCGAGAGCAGCGCGAGCGTCCCGCGCCGGATACAGGCGCTGCTGCTCTGCGCCACAATCTGCGCCGCGCTCGATCGGCAGACGGCGGCGCGCGGCCACGTGGGCGACGCGGTGGCGCTCGGCATCCCAGGCGGCTACATCCGCACCTTCCTCCAGCACGGCGAGCCGATCCACCGGCTGCTGGCCGTGGTCGCCGCGCGCCCAGACGAGATCGGCGCATACGCGCGGCTGCTGCTGCGCGCCATCGAGGCGGTGCGGCCGGATGCCCTGCTCAGCCCGCGCGAGACCGAGATCCTGCACCAGCTCGCCTCAGGCAAGACCGCGCGCCAGATCGCCGCAGCGCTGATCATCGCCACCACCACGGTGCAGACCCACATCAAGCATATCTACCGCAAGCTCGAAGCCGCCAACCGCACCCAGGCGCTCGAAAGCGCCCGCGCCCACGGCCTGCTCGAACTGTAAACGCGAGCCGCGCACAGGGGGTTTGGGGGCAGCGCCCCCAAGATCTCTCCCCTTCTGCCCCAATCATCAAAGGCGCTCCCCTCAACGGGGGATACCCAGCCGGGCGCTTGGCCTGTACGCTGACTCTTGCAGGCACCGCCCCGGTATCTGCGCAGCGAAAGGAACGCCCATGGACGCCAGCACGCTTCACCCACAGCGCTGGATGTGGACCTTCATCCCGATCTGGACCGGCCAACTGTTCTCGATCGTCGGCAGCCAGGTGGCTCAGTTCGCGCTGGTCTGGTGGC
Organism: Roseiflexaceae bacterium; assembly: GCA_043754595.1. Lineage (GTDB taxonomy): Bacteria > Chloroflexota > Chloroflexia > Chloroflexales > Roseiflexaceae > JAYUUK01. The sequence goes on from JAYUUK010000467.1 coordinate 4,826, forward strand.
TGACCCAGTCCACCGGCTCGGCCACAGTGCTGGCCACGGCCACGCTGGTGGCGGTGCTCCCCGGCGTGCTCATCGGCCCGTTCGCCGGCGCGCTGGTGGACCGCTGGAACCGCCAGCGAACCATGGTCATCGCCGACGCGCTCGGCGCGCTGACGGCGCTGGCGTTGGCGCTGCTGTTCTGGAGCGGCGCGCTCGAGATCTGGCACGTCTACGTCGCGATGTTCGTCCGCTCGATCTGCGGCACCTTCCACGTGCCGGCCGAGCAGGCATCGATCGCGCTGATGGTGCCAAAAGAGCAGCTGAGCCGCGTCGGCGGGCTGAACCAGATGCTCCAGGGTGCCACAAGCATCGCCGGGCCGCCGCTTGGCGCGCTGGCGATCTCGGCGATGCCGCTCGGCGGCGCGATGCTGATCGACGTGTTCACCGCGCTGATCGCCATCGTCCCGCTGCTGCTGGTGCGACTGGCGCAGCCGCCGCGAGGCAGCGCACACGCTGCCACCGGCAATCTGCTGGTAGATCTGCGCGAGGGGCTGCGCTACGTGCTGCGCTGGCCCGGCCTGCTGACGATCCTAGCGATCTCGGCGTCGCTCAACTTCCTGTTCGCGCCGGCCTTCGCGCTGCTGCCGCTGCTGGTGACGAAGCACTTCGGCGGCGGGGCGCTCGCGCTCGGCTGGCTCTCGGCCTCGTGGTGGGTCGGCGTGCTGGGTGGCGGCTTGCTGCTGAGCACCTGGGGCGGTTTCAAGCGCCGGATCGTCACCGCGCTGTCGGCGCTGGTGGCCATGGGCATCTTCGTCCTGGCGGTCGGGCTGACGCCGGCGTCGGGGTTTTGGTTGGCGTTCGGCGCGTTTGTGGCGGCCGGGGTCTGCAACGCGCTGGCAAACGGCTCGCTGTTGGCCATGCTGCAGAGCGTCATCGCGCCGGAGATGCAGGCGCGAGTGTTCACGCTCATCGGCAGCGCCAGCATGGCCATGATGCCGCTCGGGCTGGCGATCTCCGGCCCACTGGCGGATCGCTACAGCGTCCAGATCTGGTTCGCGCTCGCCGGGGCGCTGTGCATCATGATGGGCGTGGCGGCGCGTCTGAATGGGGGTGTGATGCGGCTTGAGGACAGCGCGCCGCCGCACGGTGGAGCGCTGGTCGCCGATGGCGCCACCGACCCGGCGGCCTGAAGGCCGCACAACAGGGGTCGCACGTGTTGAAATTCAGGGAGGCGTGCGTTATCTGTGGCTATCTGTGTCTATCTGTGGATAACCTGCCCGAGCGTTTGCGCTCATCCGGTATCTATGTTTATCTGTGCCTATCTGTGGACGATCTGCCCGAGTGTTTGCGCTCATCCGGTATCTGTGGCTATCTGTGCCTATCTGTAGACGATCTGCCCGACCTCCGAATCCCGTGTGCCACACGAGTCGCGATAGCTACCGTTTGGAGCCGATCGAGATCACATCGCGCCCTTGACGCTGCCACGCACACGGAAGACAATGTGAATGGGAGAGCATCTCGGAGCGAAGATGCCAGTAGTAAAGTCCGAAGCGAGCAGTGAGCATGCGCTTTGTGCAAGAATAGTCAATAGTCAATAGAACAATATGACGAGTCACGCCTGCCCATCATGCGCCGGCCCGCTCGACGACGAGGGCGTCTGCACGATCTGCGGCTCCCTGTCGCAGAGCCTGTTCGGCCCGCTCAACCTCGGCGCGCCGCAGATCGCAGACGCAGTGGCCATCGGGCTGGATTTCTACCACTTGCTTGAGGTGCCCGCAGACGCCGATACCCACACCGTTGCCAGGCGCTACCGCCGGCTGCGCGCGCTGTTCCCCGACGACCCGCACGCGCTGGCCCACGAGCCGGCCAGACGCCTCGCGCTGCTTGAGGTGGCCGGCCGCGCGCTCACCGACCCGACGCTGCGCGCTGTCTACGATGATCTGCGCGGCCGCCGCACCGCGCAGCTGCGCACCAGCGTGGTGAGCTGCGCCGGCTGCCACGCGCCGCTGCCGCCCGACGCCAAGCGCTGCGAGTACTGTGGCACATCGCGGCCTTCAGACCCCAGGCCCCCGAGCGCGCTGGCCGCGCCGCCCCCCGCCGACGCGGTGCTGGTGGACTACTACGCGATGCTCGGGCTCAACCCCTCCCACCTGCTCGCCATGCCGATGGTCAGCGAGACGGCCTGGGGCATCGGGCCGATCGGCGACATCAGGCAGCGCGTCCCATCGGACGCGCCCGACCTCGATGAGATCGATGCGGCGGCGGTGGAGCGGCAGCGCGCCATCCTGTTCACCCCAGGGCTTGCGCCGCAGCGCCGCGAGGAGCAGCTGGCCGAGATCGATGTGGCGCGGGCGATCCTGCGCGACCAGCGGCGGCGCGGCAGCTACGACGCGCTGTGGAAGATATTTCAGCGCGGCGCGTTCGGCGCGATCCACCTCGGCGGCTTCGAGTCGCTGCGGCAGGAGGCGCTCGCCGAGCTCGGCAGGGACGCCGGGCCGCCGAGCGATGGGGCGGCGCTGCTGGCGCAGGGCAGGGGGATGATCGAGGCCGGGCTGCCGCGTGAGGCCGAGGGGCTGCTCAGACAGGCGCTCCAGCGCGGCCAGACTAGCTCCGAGGCCGACGCGCTCTACCTGCGGGCGGCGCTGGCCATGGGCGACCCGCTCGACCTGACGGCGCACACCATGCGCCTGGCGCGCGCGGCGCTTGACCGGCTGCGCGGCTCAGACCACGAGCCAGTCAATGCGGCGGCGCTTGTACTGCTGATCGAAGGGCTGGCGGCGCGCGACGAGGGGCGCGCCGAAGATGCCCAACGCTCGCTCCACGCGGCGGCGCGGCTCGATGGGGAGCTGGCGGCGGCCTGGCGTGGGCTGGCGGCGCTGGCGCTGGGCCGCGGCGACACCGAGGCGGCGCTGAGCGCTGCGCGGCGGGCGCTGCACATCGACGGGCGCGATGAGCGGGCGCTGCTAATGATCGTCGGGGGGTGTCTGCGCGCCCGCCGCCGCGATGAGGCGTATCTGGCGGCCGGGCAGCTCGCGCACGTCAGGGGCGACGGCTGGGACGCCGCGCGGGTGCTGGCCGAGATCGGCGGGTAGGGGCGGTCTTCGGGGCGCGCCACCGGCTGGAATCACGCGGGG
>JAYUUK010000468.1:0-7903 GCA_043754595.1 Roseiflexaceae bacterium
CTATCAAACAATGATGAATTCAGTCTTACGCGACTATGTGCGTCGGCAGCATGAGTCGCTTGAAACAACGTTGCGCCGCGTGATTCGTGAAGAGCTGCAAAACGTCGCCTAGACAAGACGCGGTGGTGGGCAGTCGATGCAGTGTGTCGTCACGCGACCGTCCACGACCTACCACTGCCCGACGGACCATAGGTGAGGCGCGCAGGTGATCGTGAGTCGCGCGGTGAAATACGCGGGGGACTCTCGTCCACCCCCGACGCGATGCTGGCGCGGGTGCGGGAGCGCGGGTATGCGCTCGTTCCGGCGTTGGGGCGCGCGTCCACCCCGCCAGCGACGCCAACGCGGCGGCGGTGCACCAGGTCGCCATGCCGAGCGGGCTGAGTTGGCGCTTCGTCGCCACGCTCTACAGCGGGACGCTGCTGCTCGATGACTACAGCGAGCATCGCGGCCCGACGATCTACATCGGCTATGACGACACCGCCGGCGGCACGCGGCCGCAGCACATCGGCCAGAAGACCGCCGTCTGTGTTTGGAACACCCTGATCTGCACCGTCTGGCAGGATTGGCGCTACAGCGCCGAGGACGATCTGGCGCGCGTGGGGCAGGACGTCGGCGGGGCCGGGTTCTCGCAGCAGTTCACCAGCTACGATAGCGCCGGGCGGGTGCAAACCCAGATCCTGGACAACCCCGGCGAGACGCTGACCCACAGCTACGATATGGAAGCGGGAACCAATAATGGGGCACGAGTATATTGGCATCTTTGACCGACCGCTGACAATGCAGAAACATCGCGAGCTTGCACATCAACTGTGCTCCCTGACCGACATAGATATAATCGAATGCACGCCAGATTATATCCGTATCGATTTCGATGAGCAATTTTTGACAGCTCAAGGATATGAATCGCGGATATCTAATGTATCAGCGACTCATGATACATACTTTGCGGAGGATGTGATCATATGGGTGAAACAGGAGGAAATTCATCTTCTGTTTCATAATGCACCTTTCCCAGTACAACATGTTGTTCTCACGTGAGTGCGACACATCTTGTTATCGCTCGACATTCCTTATCGCCCAGGATATTTCGATGAAGGACTACTGCATTGGTAGTAGTCCACAGGGGTCTTTGGGATGTGTCATGAGTCGTCCAAGACGGCATGTCGTTTCGCCGCGACGAGCGCGATGACCGGCCAGGAAATGACGGCGGGCGGCTTGGCAGGCGCGGCGGTCTCCGGCGCGATCGGTGGGGCGCTGACCAGCGTTGGGGGACCCGTCGCAGCGATGGCGGCGCGGGCCGTCGTTGGGGCGGTCAGTGGCACCTCGGCCGACATGGCCGGGTGTTCGCAGACTCGATCGTGATCGAGCCTGGCAAAGTCGTTAAGGTCACGATCGAGGGTCTTCAGCGCGCAAAGCAATAGCTGAGCACGCCATCGCCCCGGATGGGCGAAGCACGCGCGCATCTGATGCCCCCAGGCGATCGATCCGGCGCGCTTCGCCCTTCCAATGCATCGCCCCACTACGCCGCATCCATCAGCCGCGCCAGCAGCGCGCTCGCCGCCGGATCATCGGCGCCGGCGCTGACCAGCTTGAAGGTCGTGGCCAGCACCTGGCCCTGCCCGATGCGCGCGATGGCCGCCAGCGCCGCCGGCCGGTGGATCCAGCCCACCACCAGCCCCGCCAGCACATCGCGCTCGAAAGCGGCGCTGCTGAGCCCGGCCAGCACGTGGTCTGGCATGCAGCCGACGAAGCTCTCGTCCAGCACGCCGTCGCCGGCCCACGAGCCGCCGAGCCAGCAGAAGCTGCTGGCCCAGCTCCCCTGCCACGGCGAGCCCTCGCGCGCCCGTACCTGCATCCGCCCGATCGACCCGGCGGCCTCGGCGGTCTCGGCGATCAGCAGCGCCGATGCGCCGCCGCGCACCCTGGCCTCCAGCGCTGCGTCCCAGACATCAGCGACGATCAGCGCGCCGGCGTCGGAATTCTCGGCGATCGCGGTGCCGGCCGCTGCCAGCCGCGCCCGCAACGCGTCAGAGCCGTGCACTATCACCGATCGCCGTGGCGGTGCGTCCTGCGGGTAGACCGGCACACGCAGCTCGGTGGCGGCCACCCGCCGCCCGCCCTCCCACAGCTCAAGCCGCAGGGTGTGCAGCTGCGGCGCGTTGACCTGCGGCGCCGCCACGGCCACGGCCCCGAGCGGCACAGTGCTGCGGGGCGCGATCGACCGGCGCGCCGCGTGCGCGCCGCTATCATCGCCGAAACGCCAGCGCAGCTCAGCGGTCTCCAGCGGCGCTGCGCCCCAGTGCGAGACGGCCACAGCCACATCGCGGGTCTCGCCGGCGCGCCATGCCCGCCCGCCACGATCCGGCAGCAGGATCGTGGCGGCGTTGAGCTCGGCCAGCGCACTGAGGTCGATCTTCGGCGCGCGCTGCATATCCAGCAGACCGTTACACTCCCAGTGGACATCGGTAAACTCGGTGATCACATAGCCGCCGATGCTGGCGTGGCGGCGCATGCTCTCGATTTCGTAACGTAGCGCGTCGAGCTCGGAGCGGCGCGTGGCGGCGGCGAACGTCTCGTAGTCGCCAAACACCCGCGCCAGGCCCAGCCGCCTGAAGCGCTCCTCGACGCCGTGGGGGTAGACCTCGCCACTGCCCCAATCGTCGCCGGTCTCGAACCACCACGGGTCGCGGCCGCTCGCGCCGCGCAGGCTGGCGAGCGACGGTAGGCCCCAGTTGCCAAACTCGGAGACGATCAGCGGCTCCTGCTTTGTCCGCGTCACCTCTGGCAGCGCCGCCCCAGCCGCGTCGCGTCCATAGCTCCAGTCAGCGCGATCGGCGAACTGCCGCACCCACTCGTCCCACTTGCCGCGCTCGTCGGGCATCGCCGCGTAGTAGTGGTAGTCGTCGATATCGCTGATCAGATGGTAGTTGGGGATACAGGCCGAGTTATCCACCACCAGCCGCTGCGGGTCGGCGGCCTTGATGCGGGCGAAGGCATCGACGAGCCAGGCGCGCTGCTCCGGCTGCTGCTGGTCAAGCCCCCAGCTCTCGTTGATGATCGTCCAGATCACCAGCGATGGGTGGTTCCAATCGCGCTCGATCTGCCCCAGAAGCTGCTGTACGCCGCGTTCGCCGCCATCAGGCGTCCAGCGCGTCCAGTTCGGCAGCTCGGACCAGACCAGCAGCCCGACCTCGTCGGCCGCGTCGAGGTAGCGCGGGTCCGGCACCTTGATGTGGCAGCGCAGGCAGTTGAGCCCCATGCGCTTCGCGAGCCGCGCCTGCTCCAGCAGGTACTCATAGGACGGCGGCGTGGCGATCAGTTCGGGGTAGTAGTCTTGGTCGAGCGCGCCGCGCAGCATCAGCGGGCGGTCGTTGAGATACAGCGCGCCATCGCGGGCCGCGAAGCTGCGAAAGCCGCAGCGGGCGGTCAGCGTATCGTCGCCGAGCGTGGCGCGCACCGTGTACAGCGCCGGGTCATCGAGCTCCCAGCGGCGCGCCGACTCGATGCTGAAGCTGTGCATCACCTCGGCACCGTGGGCATCGGCGCTGGCGCTGAGCAGCAGCGCGCCGTCAGGCGCCAGGACGGTCAGCACCAGCGGGGTGGGGTGGGGCGGCACCCCGGCCAGGCGCGCGATGACATCGAGTCGACCTGTGGCCGCGTCCGGCGTCAGCCGCAGGCTGGCGATGAAGCCTGTTGGGCGGCGCTCCAGCGTCACAGACTGCCAGATGCCGCTGAGAGGACCGTACCAGTTCTGCTTGCCGTGGGGCAGCTCGGTGAACGGGACGGGGTAGCGCTCGCGGTCGTCGTCTGGGTCGGTCACACGGATGGCCACCTGGTTGGTGGCGCCGACGTTGAGCAGGCCGGTCACATCGAGCTCGAACGGCAGGTAGCCGCCGGTGTGCTCGCCGGCGCGCTCGCCGTTGACGAACACATCGGCGTGATAATCCACCGCGCCGAAGGTTAGGAACAGCGCGCCGCCCTGCCACTCGGCCGGGACCTCGACAGCGCGGCGGTACCAGGCGGTGCCCGTCGCGAAGCGCAGGTCATCGGCCTGAGACTGCCAGGGCGCGGGGACGGCGATGGTGCGCCATGGGCCGGGCGCGTCGATGGTCAGATCGGCGGCCGGATCGAGGCGAAACTGCCACGCGCCGTCGAGCGACAGCTGCTGGCGCGGAGATGCAACCATGGGAACTCCTGTTTTTAGTATCCGCCCATCGACGCGAGTAGCGCAAATTAACGCAAAATCCGCGCAGATGAGCGCAGATGAGCGCAGATGAGCGCAGATAGCGGATATATCTGGTGCCTATCTGTGCCTATCTGTGCCTATCTGTGGACAACTGGCAACTTTATCTGTGGACAATCGGGAAGCTACCGCCCGCCGAGCCCGGTGGTGGCGACGCCCTGGATGATTCGGCGCTGGAAGATGGTGTAGAGCAGCAACGGCGGCGTGCTGGCCACCACGGCGGCCGCCATCACCAGACCGCGCTGGACATAGTTGCCCTGGCCGAGGATAGCCAGCCCGACCGGCAGCGTCATGTTGAGCCGGTCGCTCAGCACGATCAGCGGCCAGAATAGATCGTTCCACGAGCCGAGGAAGGTGAAGATCCCGAGCGCGACCAGCGCGGAGCGCACCTGCGGCAGACAGATCTGCCAGTAGATGCGGAAGCGGTCTGCGCCATCGATGGCGGCAGCCTCCTCCAACTCCTTGGGGATGGACTGGAAGTGCTGCCTGAGCAGAAAGATCCCGCCGACGCCAGCCCCGGCCGGCCAGATCAGCGCATTGTAGCTATCGAGGAACCTGAGATCGCGCAGCAGCAGGAACACCGGGATGAGCGTCACCGCCGATGGGATCATCAGGCTGATCAGCAGGAAGAAGAACAGCGCGTCGCGGCCGGGGAACTCCAGGCGGGCGAAGGCATAGGCGCTGAGCGACGAGAGCAGCAGCACCAGCAGCGTGATGGACACGGCCACAAACATGCTGTTGCTGAACCAGCGCAGCAGCGGCAGCGACTGGTCGCTGAGCAGCCTGCTGAAGTTCTCGAGCGTCGGGCGCTCGGGGATCCAGCGGATGGGCCAGACCATCGTATCCTGCTCTGGCGTGAATGCCTGCGAGATCATATACACGATCGGGACCAGGCAGAAAAAGGCGAGCGGCGTCAGCACCAGGTAGCTGACGATCGTCTGGACATCGACCCGGCGTCGCGGCGGGCGCGCAGTGCTCAAAGCGGCCATCTGAAAGCTCCTTCCCGGCACCTCGTGCAGCTTCACGCTGCATGGGTTTGAGTCGCACGAACGATTTGGGATGACCTCGGGGGCTGTACCCCCAAACCCCCGCTGTGCGCTTCGCACGTTTCATCTCTCGCAGGTTTGCAATAGTCAACAGTCAAAAGTGCAATAATCAATTAATAGTCGGTACTATTGCGAAACAGCCCAAACAGGATCCCCGTCACGACGATCATCACCACCCCCAGAGCCAGGGCCATCGCCGACGCGTAGCCCATGCGGAAGAAGCTCCAGGCCGTCTGGTAGAGATAAAGCACGACGGTGCGCGACTCGTGGCCAGGGCCGCCGCCGGTCATGAAGAACGGCTGGCCAAAGACCTGGATGTGGGCGATGAACTGGGTCACGATCAGGAACAGCATCGTCGGGCTGAGCAGTGGCAGCGTGATCCGAAAGAAGCGCGCGCTCGGGCCGGCACCGTCGATGGTGGCCGCCTCATACAGGCTATCTGGGATGTTCTGCAGCCCAGCCAGCACGATGAGCATTGGGAAGCCAAAGCTCCACCAGACAGTGGTGAGTGAGATCGTCGGAATCACCAGCTTGGCATCGCCGAGCCACAGCACCCGCGGCCCGTTGAGCACGTCCACCAGAAAGTAGTTGACCAGGCCGCGCTGGCTATCCCAGGCGCGCAAGGCAACCACGCCGGCCACCGCGACGGAGAGGATGACGGGCGCATAGAACAGCACGCGGAAGATATCGCGGCCGGCGAACTTCTCTTTGAGCAGCGTGGCGGTGAACAGCGCGATCAGCACGTTGAGCCCCACCGTTATCAGCGTGAAGTAGGCGGTGTTGTTGAGCACCTTCCACCACAGCGGGTCGTTGAGCAGCGCGGTGTAGTTAGCCGCGCCGACCCAGCGCTGGGTCTTGGCCAGGATCTTCCAGTCGAAAAAGCTCATTCGCAGACCCTGGACGATCGGGCCGACGAGGAACACCGCGAAGAAGATCGCGTGCGGCAGGATAAACAGATAGTTTGGCAGCTGTTTGCGGATGCGGCGCCAGCGCTTGCTCCGCTCCTCCGCCGCGCCGATGGGCGCAGTCGTCGTCAGTGATGACATGGCATCCTCCGAATTCGGCGCGTCGCCGCGCGTTTACAGCTCACCTACGATTGCGCCACAGCGCAGCAGTCCTGGGATCAGGTGTTCCTGCTGCTGCGCAGCCGAGCTGCGCAGCAACAAAGCTAGATTTGCCGCAGGCGAGACCAATGCAGTTATACGCTGCATTGGTTGAGTCACACGGGCATTCCTTCACATCAGAACGCCGCATTCGTCAATCGCAAATACGCTAGGAGCGGTCCAAGATGGCCTGAACCTGCGCATTGCCCTCTTTGAGCGCATCGGCCACCGGCGTGGTCTTCGCCAGCGCGGCGCTCACCGCCGCCTCCCAAGCCGTGACGATCTCAGTGATCGCTACATGCGGCACGTCGGTTCGCCCGATTTCCTTAAACTCCTGGGCGAAGGCCTTGACCGACCAAATCCCTTGGACGGCCGGGTCCTGCTGAACCGAGAGCCGCGCCGGCACCTGGCCCGAGGTCGCCCAGGTCTTGCCGTTGTCGGACATCCACTTGATCATCTTCTTGGCGCGCTCGATGCCATCTGGCTTGACGCCGACCGGGATCACCATCATGTGCGAGGCGATCTTGGCCGACTTCTTGCCGTCGGGCGCGAGTGAGTTGAGCGACCCGGCTCTGGTGATCGGCTCAAGCTCAGGGTTATCCTTGAAGAAGTTCAGGCTCCAGCTGCCGTCCCACCAGAACGCCAGCGAGTTGGTCTTGTACAGGTCGCCGCCGCCCGGCGTGCCGGGGATGGCCGGCGGGCAGACCCGGTACTTGTACATCAGGTCGTACCAGTACTGGATGGCGGCGATTGTCTCCGGCGTGTCGAGCATGGCCTTCTTGCCATCCTCGCTGATGATCCCGCCGCCGAACTGCCAGATTGTCGACGGCATGGTGAAGCGCTGCCACGAGGAGTGGATGGCCCAGACCTTGACCTTATCGGCGTTGAAGCCATCCTCCGTGGGGTGCTTGCCGGCCTCATCGACGGTCAACTTGTTCGCCCAGTCCACGAACTCGGCACCATTGGCTGGCAGCTTGTCGGGGTTGAGACCGGCGTCGCTGATCAGCTTGGTGTTGTAGAACAGGCCCCAGCCGTGGTTGTCGAACGGCACCGCCATGGTCTTGCCATCGACGGTGATCGTGTTGATCAGGCCAGGGTTGAAATCGCTCTTTGGCACGATATTGGTATCGTAGATGATCTCGTCCATCGGCTGAAGCAGTCCCTGCGCCACAAACTGCTTGATCGCCCACTCGTGCATGATCGCCAGATCGGGCGGGGTGTTGGCCACAACCGAGGTCGGCAGCTTCTGGTAGAAGACGTTCCAGTCGTACTGCTCGGCGCGCAGCTTGATCTTCGGCTCGGATTTGGCGTAAGAGTCCAGCATGACGTTGAGCGTCTTGAGATCGGCGCCGCCGAGCCCGTGCCAGAACACCATCTGCTCGGAGCCAGAGCCGAGTTCGGAGACTACGACCGTCGGCTCGGGCGTGGCCTGCGGCACAACGGTGGGAGCGGCCGCGTCGGCTGCGGCGGTGGGGGCAGCGGCCGCGCCGGCGGCGGTGGGGGCAGCGGCC
>JAYUUK010000469.1:0-23887 GCA_043754595.1 Roseiflexaceae bacterium
TCCACTATCCGAACGCGACCCTGATCACCATCGTGTGTGACCAACGCAATACCCATACGCTTGCCGCGCTCTACGACATGTTTGCGCCCACTGAGGCACGCCGGTTGATTGACAAACTCCATCTGCGCCATACGCCCAGAGTTGGCTGAATATAGCGGAATGCGAGTTTGCCGTGCTACACGGCCAGTGTTTAGATCGGCGAATCGGCACGATCGCCGCCGTCGAGCAGGCGATTGCGGCCTGGCAAACCGCCCGCAACGACGCCAAGGCGATGATCCGCTGGCAATTTACGCTCGCGAAGGCCCGCAAAAAACTCCATCGGCTGTATTCATCACAATCATAGTGGCGGGCTACTAGTGGAGACCGCTATCAGGTTTTTTAGGTCAACACGGGCTCATCCCAGACCAGTGCACCTGGGGTCAGAATCTTGCGTTGGCGCTCAGTAATTGCAGCAAGCGTTTCGGGCTTTGGATTGTACCCTGGCCATGGACCAGCGTCGGCACGTCCAAAGTTAACGATCAGGGTGATACGTGTTTTCTCAGAAGGATTCGGCCGACCATTGTGGAGTAAAGCCTCGTTAAACACCACAAGATCCCCTGCCTTGACATCATTAAAGATGCGCTGCCCTGGCACATCAACGCGCTTCATATCGACGCTATACTGCGATTTGTGCGAGCCAGGGACGACCACGAACTCGCCCTGATCTGTCCCGACATCGGTCAAACAGTAGAACACCTTGACCATCGGGCAGATGAACTGACCATTGACCACATGCCCAGTTGGATGAGCCTTGACCCCACGATGCCAGCCGCCACCCGTAAATCCTGGATAGGTGAAGTACAGGTCATTGTCGATATGGCGGTAATCCTCACCCAGAAACTCTGCCAAGTAGGGCGCAGCGGCTGGGTGATCGAGCAGTGCCGCAAAACGGATATCGGCGTCAATCACTCGTGATAATGGACGGTTCAACTGCAATGGGGCATACGACGGGTCTTCGTTGATCGTCGCAATATCCTTGCCCTTGTTATCCTCAACGAGGCGAAGGTAATAGGCAACTTCATTAGGAGTGAGAGCACCACGTAGGTGCAGATAGCCTTGATTGTCGAATAGGAATCGTTCGTCAGCACTGACCATGAGACATTCCCCTTCATATAGCATTCCTAAATGAATTATAAAAGCGCGTCAGCGCAAAGCGGGGGTTTGGGGGCCGGGTACCCTCTGGGTGTCCCCGAGGACATCCCCTCCCTTCTTTACAAACCAGATAGGTTTGCTATATGCAGAGTATGCCAGGGCAATAATACCTGATTTTCAACAGTTGAATGCAGGGTCATGCATCACCGCGCACCAAATTCACAATTAGGCGCACAACCAGCGATCTGTTGTATCCTCTCCATAACCCGTGGATGACGGCCGCGCCATCCGGCGATCCACCGCCCGCGCTTTCGTCGCCGCGATCTAGGGGTGCCCGCGCGTCCCAAACGCCCAGGCGACCATCTGTGGGAGCTCCGCACGCCACATCCCATCGTCGTGCCCGGCGTCGCGTTCACATAACACGACTGGTATCTCGCCCGCGCGCAACGCGTCCGCCCAGCGGGCCGCATTCTCCAGAAAAACGGTTCCTGCGTGCCCGCCACCAGGTACGTCTGCGGCACCACAGGCGGCAGCACGGCCGGCGGCCGATATCCCCCACCGGGCGAGGCGGCGAAGATCGCGCCGTAACGGTCAGGATGGCGCAGCCCCACGGCGAGCGCGAGCTCGCCCCCGGCGGACACCCCCAACACAGCGGTGCGCGCGGCCGGCAGATCGACCCCGAACCGAGATCGCACCCACGCCGCGACCTCCTCGACGAAAAACTGCTCGTGAGCGGCAAACCGTTCTGGGTCAAATGCCGGCGAATACTCGTGCAGCCGCAGTGTCTCATCCGTTACGCGATGCACCCCCACGAGCATCGTTGGCGGCACATCCGCGGTGGCAAGCGTTGTACCCCAGGGGGCGATCAGTTGCCCGTCACCGGCAAAGATGATTGCTTCGGCCGGTTCGGGTGGGATGGAGACGGTGACCCGCCGACCATCGTCGTAGGCGAACGTCTCGGTCACAAGCGCGTGTGGCATTGGCATCCCGTACAGGTCTTCACGATAATAGGGCAACACACCTGCCGCCGAACTTGTTCATCAGCGAACGTATCATTTGCTCCGGAATGGGGCAGAATCTGCTTTGTGGCAGACCCAAACTCCTGCTGTGGTACAGCAGAGCTACGTCGCAGAGCAAAACAAACACTTCTCGAACACCAAGTGCTCGTACGCAGCCCTGAGCTTCTTTTTTTGTCTCAGCACGATAGCTCTAATAGAGGGTGACGACCGTCGAACACCGACGCGACTGGGTGGCATCTGGAGTGGTAGCGCGGCACTCGTGCGTCGTCAGCAGCGGCGACAACTCAAACGCCAGCGGCAATGCCGCTGGCGTTCGTCTGGCTCCCCGACCTGGATTCGAACCAGGAACCCTCTGATTAACAGTCAGATGCTCTACCGTTGAGCTATCGAGGATCGTTGCTAACCCGGGCATTATACACAACCCACCGGCAGGTGTCAATCAACCCGACGGCCGATTCTCAGACGATCCGCCCGGAGGTCGAGCTCTTGGGGAAGCCGTCCATTCGTGCTACGTCAATGGGTGGCACACTCCTTGCTCATTCCCGTACAGGATATGTAAACCATAACACCGCTGATAAGGAGCATTGTAATGAGCGAGCGACAGGATACGCTACAGCAGTACACCGGCGACATGATCGCCCTGACCAAGCATATTCACGAGGCCATCGAGCGCCAGAAGCATGATGAGAGCGCCAAGAAGGACTATGACGCCTACCCGATCATCACCCGCATCGATACCATCCTGGAGCGACAGATCGCAGAGCTTGAAGCCCACCTCAAAATGCTTGGCGGCGACGCGGCCACTCCGGTGAAGGATGCAGTCGGCGCGCTGACCGGCGTGGCGGCTGGCGTGATCGACAAGGTCCGCAGTAACAGCGTCTCCAAGATGCTGCGCGACGATTACACCGCGCTGAGCTTGGCGGCGATGGGCTACACGCTCCTACACACCACCGGCGTGGCGCTCAAGAATAAGCCGACGGCCGACGCGGCGCTGCAGATGCTCACCGACATCACGCCGCTGATCGTCGATATCAGCGAGACGATCTCGCTGGTGGCGGTGCGCGAGCTGCGCGACGAGACCGAGACGATCGATATCGCCGCCGGCCCGGAGGCCGTTCGCAATACGCAGAAAGCCTGGAACCGCGAGGTCGTCGGCAAGTAACCTACTCCCCGATGAGCAGAGCTAATAAGGCCACAGCGACTAACATCGCTGTGGCCTTTGTTCGACTTGCGGCACGCTGTTGTTGGCCTGCGCCAGCGCGAGAACGTGCTTCCGCCTCAGAAAGCAAGCTGGCTGCGCTCGGAGTTGCTCAGAAGCCCCTGACCACCAGCGCGAACAGCGCCCCAGCGCAGAGAAACGAGCCGTAGGCGATGAACTGCGCGCTGCTGTGCCCAAAACGGCGGGCGATGAGCAGCACCGCCGAGTAGGCCCCGGCGGCGAACACGCCGTAGACCAGCGCCGGCCCGAGCCGGATCAGCCCGAACGTCGCGCCGAGAAAGATGCCGAGATAGACATCGCCGAGGCCAAACGGCACGGCCGTGCTCGGGAACAACACTTTGGCGAGTATGAACAGCAGCGCGAACAGAAACCCCGACGCCAGCGCGCCGAGGATCGCATTCTGGAAGCTATGCCCGGTGACGAGCGGCGCTGCTGCGAGCGCGACGACCGCCCCGCCGATGATCACAAATGTGTAGATCGAGCGGTGAACCCAGTCGATCGCGCCGGTCACGATCAGCACAGCGCTGGCGAACAGCAGGTAGGCGAAGCGCGTATCCAGGCCGTAGCGCCAGCCGAGCAGCGCCGCCATCGCGATACACGCGACCTCGCTCACCAGCAGCACCGGCGAGAGCGCCGCGCCGCAGCAGCGCGCCCTGCCGCCCTGCGCCAGCCAGCCGATGATCGGCAGCGGCTGCCACCACGCGAGCGCCTTGCCGCAACCGATGCAGCGCGGCCAGCCGAGCATGTTTTTCTCGCGCGGCAGACGGACGATCGCCAGCGTCAGCAGCGCGCTAAGCGCATAGCCGATCAGCGTCGCCACGACTGTAGCGGTCACGTTCTGTGGCTCGTTCATGCGTCACCCGCCACGCACGCCGCGCGCATCACCGCGAGCGGCGCTTCCTGCCCGGTCCAGCGGCTAAAAGCCAGCCCCGCCTGCCGCACCAGCATCCCCACCCCATCCAGCGTCGTATAGCCAGCCGCCGCCGCATCGCGCAGCAGCCGCGTCTGGCGGTAAACCATATCGAACACCAGCCCGCCGGGACGCAGCAGGACATCAGGCAATGGGGTCTCATCGCCGCGCCACCCGAGCGACGTGGCGTTGATCAGCAGGTCGCTCTCGCCCAGCAATTCGCGCAGCTCATCGGCGTCTGGCGCGAAGAAGAACAGCCTGATGTCGTCGCGGTCGGTGGCGGCCAGCACATCGCCGAGCAGCTCCTCGGCGCGCTCGATCGTCCGATTGACCACGGCGATCTGCCGCACGCCGCCCTGCGCCAGCGCGAAGGCTGCGGCTCTGGCGGCGCCGCTCGCCCCGAGGATGACCGCGCGGCGTCCGGCCACGTCGAAGCCGGCATCCTCGGCGAGGGTGGCGGCGGTGGCCGGCACGTCGGTATTGTAGCCTACGAGCATGCCGCCGGATGTACGGACAATGGTGTTGACCGCGCCCACCTGCTCCGCCAGCGGGTCGAGCGCATCGAGCAGCGGCACCACCGCCAATTTGTGCGGCAGCGTCACGTTCGCCCCAAGCATCCCCGGCCGGCGCAGCGAATCGACCCTGGCGGCGAGATCGGCGGCCGGGGTATGCCAGCGCTCGTAGCGGGCGGCGATGCCGAGCGCGGCGAAGGCAGCGTTATGCATCGCCGGCGACTTGCTGTGGGCCACTGGGTCGCCGATTACGCCGCAGATGGCTACTTCGGACATGCGAGGTACTCCTGCTCATAGCGCTGAAACTCATCGAAGGTGACGGCGAAGTTATGCGCGCCCGGGTTGAGGCAGGAAGCGACGAAATACAGGTAGCGGGCCGAGCCATCGGGCTGGGCGGCGGCGCGCAGCGCGGCCAGGCCGGGGCTGGCGATCGGGCCGGGCGGCAGCCCTGGGTTGGCGCGCGTGTTGTACGGGCTGGAGATGCTGTTGATCTCATCGCCGGTGAGCGAGTCCAGCTTCGGCCACCAGTTGCCCCGCTGCCCGAGCACGTACTGGACGGTCGGGTCGGCCTGGAGCTTGCCGCCGCCAGTCTCGGCCGCGTTCTCCGGCTTGAGCCGGTTCCAGAACACGGCGGCGATCTTGGGCATCTCGTCCTCGCGCGCCGCCTCGCGCTGTACCACCGAGGCCATCGTGACCAGCTGATGGATGCTGACGCCCGAGACCTGGATCTCCTTCTCGAAGCCGGCGTACTGCGTATCGAAGCGCGTTAGCATCGTCTCCACCACCTCGGTGACGGTGCTTGTGACCGCGAAGCGGTAGGTGTCGGGGAACAGATAGCCCTCAAGCGTCGAGTCCGGCGGGAGATCGCTGAGCAGGAAGTGGCGCTCCTGAAATGCTGCGGCGTTGCGGGCCACCGTCAGGAAGCGCTGCTCGTCCACATTGATCAGCTTGGCGCTGCCGATCAGCGCGGCGATCTCTTCGAGCCGCGAACCCTCGATGACCGTCAACTGCACCTCCTCGACTCTGCTGCTCTGGAGCGCGGCGACGATCTCGCCCATGCTCATCGATGGGCTGAGCATGTAGCGCCCAGCCTGGAGCCGGCTGTCGAGCGCGCGGGCGCGCACCAGCGTCGAGAACGCCAGGGGCTGATTGATCAGACCGGCGCGCTTGAGATCGGCGGCGATCGCGCCGGTGGACGACCCAGGCTGGACGACAAACTCCACCGGCGTGGTGGATGGCCCGCCCGGTCGCTGCACCTCGCCCAGGACGGCGGCGGCGGCGCACGCCACCACCAGCGCGACGAGGGCGACGCCGAGAAAGACCGCGCGGAGCGTTCGGGTGATCGGCACTGTTATCCTTCCTTATGCTGTCGGGGTCGGCGGGAGCGGCGGCTCCTCGATCGGCAGCCCATCGGGCGGCGCGGTGACGAGCGATTGCGCGACCCAGCCGGTGCCATCTGGCGTCGGGATGCGCGATGACACCGCGTGCTGCTCGCCGAGGCCGACGCGGTACCACTGGCGGTCCGCCGTCGTCGCGTAGAAGATGATCTGGTCGCCCTCGCTCACGCCGCCGATCACCGTCTCCAGCTGGCGCACCGGGGCGGAGCGGACGTTGCCGGTGGTGACGATCTGGCCGGAGGTGGGCGCCGGGGCGGCCGGCGCATCGCTCTGTGGCGCGGCGGTGGGTGCGGTCACGCTAGTGGCCACCGCCGTCGGCGCGATCAGCGGCGCGACGGCTGGGCCCGAGCCGGCGAGCAGTGGAGGTACGGTGCGGACCAGCGGCTCGGCTGGCTGGGTCTCGGCGGGGCGGCCGATGGTGGCGAACTCGGCGCGGGCGGCGTCCACGGTGCCGCGGGCGAACTGAAGCGCCCAGAGCATCACAAAGGCGGCCAGCGCCGTCTTGGCCAGATCGAAGCCGCGCACCAGCCAGTTGGACGCCTGCATCTCGGCCAGCGCGCTCTGGGCAGCGCCGCCCACCGTCTCGCCCCAGCTGGTACGGCTCTGGTCATCGGATGCTGCCTGGCGCAAAAACCACAGCGCGCGGATATCGTCCAGCGCGCTGAGCGCGCGCACCGCGGCCCAGCGAACGTTGGTATTTGGGTGGCGCAGCTGCGCGGCGATCGTCCCGAACGCCCGCCCGGCGCGCAGCCGCCCGAGCACCTCGACGGCGCGGTAGTGGGCCAGCCAGGGCCGCTCCTGCCGCAGCAGATCGATCAGCGGGCCAACTGTCGGCTCGCCGATCGAGATCAGGTCCTCGCCCGCGTGGGCGTGGAGCGGATGAGCCGGGTCGCCCAGCGCCGCCACCAGCGAGCCGATCCGGTCGCGCTGCGCGCTGACGGCCGCCGTCGCGATCATCTGCCTGGCGGGCTGCGGCGGGGCGGCGCGCACCACCCTGGTGACCGGACGCTGCGCCAGACCGAGCTCGGTCTCGGCTGGGTCCTGGCCATCGTTGGGCGGCAGGCCCTGAGTCGGCTCGTCGTTCATTCCGTCAACCTCCTGGCAAAGCGGCGCGCGATCGCATCGAGCAGCGCCTCGGCAGCGAGCGCTTTTGGCTGGAGCGGGAGCTGCTCGACGGTCTCGCCATCGAGCAGGAGCAGCTGAATATGCTCTGCACCAATGCTGGCCACCGCCTCGTTGGCCACGATCATATCCAACCCTTTGCGCCGCAGCTTGCCCGACGCATAGCCGATCAGGTCGTCGGTCTCGGCGGCGAACCCGACTTTGACCAGCGAGCGGTCGGCGGCCATGCCAGCCAGGATGTCAGGGTTGCGCACCAGCCGCAGCTGCAGCTCCTCGTCGTCGCCCTTTTTGATCTTTTGAGCGGACACCGCCTCGGGCCGAAAATCGGCCACCGCAGCGTTCATAATCAGCAGGTCGGCCCCCTCCACCGCCCGCCCGACGGCGTCGCGCATCTCGAGCGCGGTCTCGACGCTGACCAGCGCGACGGCGGCAGGCGGCGGGATGGCCACCGGGCCGGAGATCAGCGTCACCGAAGCCCCACGGTCGCGGGCGGCGGCGGCCAGCGCGTAGCCCATGCGGCCGGAGGCGCGGTTGCCGATGTAGCGCACCGGGTCGATCGGCTCGTGGGTGCCGCCGGCCGAGATCACCACCCTGCGACCCCGCAGCGCCCCGCTCGTCCGCCCGAGCAGCGCCCGGATCTGCCCTTCGAGCTCGGCGGTCTCGGGGAGCCGCCCCTGCCCGACCATCGGCTCGGCCATGCGCCCATATGCCGGCGGGATGACCGTCGCGCCGCGGTGTTGCAGCGTCGCGATATTATGCTGCGTGGCCGGGTGGCTGTACATCTGCGGGTTCATCGCCGGGGCGATCAGCAGCGGGGCGCGACTCACCAGCGCCGTGGTGGTGAGCAGATCGTCGCTCATGCCGGCGGCCAGGCGGGCGACCGTGTTGGCGGTGGCCGGGGCGACGACGATCAGATCGGCGCGCTGCCCGAGGCTGACGTGCCCGACGATCCCGTCCTCCGGCAGATCCCAGAGGCTGGTGAGCACTGGCCGGCCGGTGAGCGCCTGAAACGTGGCGGCCCCGATGAAGCGCTCGGCGGCCTCGGTCATGATCACATCAACTGCGGCGCCGGCCAGCGTGAGCGCCCGCGCCAGCTCGGCGACTTTATAGGCCGCTATCCCGCCACAGACGCCGAGGATGATCCGCTTGTGTTCCAACGTACTCATGCGGTGGATTGTACCACAGCGAGCGGAGCGGATTATGAACAGCCATGCATAAGCAGCCCGGCTGTTCGGCATCGGTGACTAGCTGTGACTAACTGTGAACAAACAGCCCGGCCGCTCGACATTCGCGCCACCTCGCGGAGCTGAGCGGATCACTGTTCGGCATCGGTGGCTAACTGTGGCTAGCTGTGGTCAGATCGGTTCGCGTCGAGCTGCGCGCGCTGTGCCTTCGTCAGGCTGGCGACAACCAGCCGGTACGATTCGTCGATCAGCTCTTCCAGGAAAGGCGCAGCGATCGTGTCGTCCAGCACGACGGTGTTCCAGTGCTGCTTGTTGAGATGGTAGCCGGCGGTGATGGCGGCATACTCATCGCGCAGCACCGTGGCGTAGTATGGGTCGCACTTGAGCGAGATCGATGCGGGTGTCTCGGGCGAGACCAGCGCGAACATCTTCCCGCCAACTTTGGCCACCAGCGTGGTCGCGTCGAACGGGTAGGTTTCCAGCGCACCGTGGCGGGCGAGCACAGCGGCGCGCGCGGCATCATAGATGATCATAGAACCTCCTCAGCATTGTGGCCTGCGGCAGCGCCACGCGAAGGCGCAGCCCCCGCAACAATCTCTCCTCCCATGGTAAGATGAACCAACGCAATCCGCAACACGAGGAGCACATCCTAATGACCAGCGTCGCCAGCAGCATCACGCGTATCACCGAGATCCCCGGCCCGCAGTCGCGCGCGATCGTGGCGCGACGCGAGGCCGCCATGCCGCAGGGGGTCTACAAAGCCCACCCGATCGCCGTGGCGCACGCCGATGGCGCGCTGGTGACCGATGTGGACGGCAACGTCTACATCGACTTCATCGGCGGCATCGGCGTGCTCAACGTCGGCCACTGCCCACCCGAGGTGGTGGCGGCAATACAGAAGCAGGCAGGGCAGCTGATCCACATGAGCGCGCTGGTGGCCAGCTACGAGCCGATGGTCGAGCTCGCCGAGCGGATCAACGCGCTGGTGCCGATCGCCGGCGCAAAGAAGACCATGTTCGCCAACTCGGGGGCCGAGGCGGTGGAGAACGCGATCAAGATCGCCCGCATCGCCACCGGCCGCCCGGCGATCATCGCCTACGAGGGCGGCTACCACGGCCGCACGCTGCTGACCACATCGCTGACCTCCAAGACGAGCTTTAAGAAGGGCGATGGCCCGTTCGCCCCCGAGATCTACCGCGCGCCGTTTCCCTACGAGTACCAGTGCCAGCTGTGCGACCACGAGTGCTCTGGCAATTGCTTCGCCCGGCTGGAGAACATGCTGCTGACCCACGTCGAGGCCGACAAAATCGCTGCGGTGATCATCGAGCCAGTCCAGGGCGAGGGCGGCTTCATCCCGGTGGCCCCAGGCTACATGCAGCAGCTGCGCGCCATGTGCGACCGGGTCGGCTGTCTGCTGATCGCCGATGAGGTCCAGTGCGGCTTCGGGCGCAGCGGGACGATGTTCGCCATGGAGCAGATGGGCTGCGAGCCGGACATCCTGGTGAGCGCCAAGAGCATCGCCGCCGGCATGCCGCTCGCCGCCGTCACCGGTCGCGCCGCGCTGATGGACAGCGTGCCAGTCGGCGGGCTCGGCGGGACTTACAGCGGCAACCCGCTGGCGTGCGTCGCTGCCAACGAGGTGATCAAGCTGCTGACCGGCGAGGGTGGGCGTCCGCCGCTGCTGGGGCGGACGCGGGCGATCGGGGCGGCGGTGCGCGAGTATGGCACCGGCTGGCTGCGCGACCTTGCGTTCGTCGGCGAGGTGCGCGGGCTCGGCGCGATGCTGGCGATCGAGATAGTCAGGGACCGCCAGAGCCGCATGCCAGACCCAGACCGGACGCTGCGGGTGATCGGGCGGGCGCTCCAGGGCGGTCTGATCACGATGCGCGCCGGGCTGTACGCCAACTGCGTCAGAATGCTCATGCCGCTGGCGATCAGCGATGAGCAGCTGCACGAGGGGCTGGGAGTGCTCGACGCTGCGCTACGCGCCGAGGCGTGATACCATGTGAGCAGCGGGCATAACACAGCGCGCTGGCGGTACAGAAAGGAGCTCGCCATGGTTGAGGCGATTGCCACGACGTATACAATCGACTATCCAGAAAGCGATGGGAAACCTGTGGGCGAGACCGACGTCCATCGCCGCGAGCTGCTCTACACGGCTGAGACGCTCGAGCGCTACTTCGCCGCGCGTAACGATGTTTATGTCAGCGGCAACCTGCTGTTCTACTACGAGGAGGGCAACCCCGCCGCCGTGGTCTCGCCCGATGTCTTCGTGGTGTTTGGCCCAGCGCCAGGGCTGCGGCGAACTTATAAGCTATGGCAGGAGAAGTACGCGCCATCATTTGTGCTGGAGGTCTCATCGCGCGGCACGCGGTTCGAGGATCGCGGCACGAAGCGCGCGCTCTACGCTGAGCTCGGCGTGCAGGAGTATCTGCTGTTCGACCCAGAGGGCGAGTATCTGAAGCCGCCGCTCCAGGGCTACACGCTCGTGGGCGGCGAGTACCAGCCGATGAGCAGGATGGCGGACGGCGCGATCTACAGCCGGACGCTCGACCTGACCTTGCGCAAACAGGGGCTTGAGCTACACCTCTACCGAGTCGCTGGCGACCGGATCCTGCGCACCAACGAGCTCGAAGCCGCATACCTGGCTGGGGTGGCGCGCGCCGAGTACGAGACCCAGCGCGCCGAACACGAGACCCAGCGCGCCGAACACGAGGCTCAGCGCGCCGAGTACGAGGCCCAGCGCGCCGAACACGAGGCCCAGCGCGCCGAACACGAGGCCCAGCGCGCCGAAAGCGAGGCCCAGCGCGCCGAAAGCGAGGCCCAGCGCGCCAGCACCGCCGAAGAAGAAGTGGCGCGGCTGCGGGCGGAGATCGAGCGGCTGCGAGGCGGCGTATGAGCGAGATCGTCATCGCCAACACCCGCCCGGAGCACTGCGCGCAGCTCGCGATCCACCAGCAGTTGTGTTTCCCCACGCTCGCGCCGGAGGAGTGGCTGACCGAGGAGCAGTTTCTCGCCCACATCGCGCTCTTCCCCGAGGGACAGCACGTCGCCCTCGATGGCAAGCGGGTGGTGAGTCAGAGCAGCACCTTTCGCATCGGCGCGGCGGTCTTCGAGCCGCACACATTCATGGAGATCATGGGGCGCGGGTTTTTCACCAACCACGACCCGCAGGGCGAGTGGCTGTACGGTGCCGATATGAGCGTCAACCCCGAGTACCGCGGACGCAAGCTCTCGCGGCTGCTCTACGACGCGCGCAAGGCGCTGATCGGAAGGCTGGATATGCGCGGGATGGTGGCGGGCGGCATGATCCCCGGCTACCTCAACCATCGGGGCGAGATGAGCGTCGAGGCCTATGTTGGCGCAGTGGTGGCCGGTGAGCTCGCCGACCCGACGCTGACGCCGCAGCTGCGCGCCGGGTTCACGGTGCGAGGAATCCTCTACGACTATATCGAGGCTGGCGAGCTGGGCAATGACTCGACGTTGATCGTTTGGGAGAGGCCAGAAGCCGGGGGCTAGTGTATGTGCAGTTGACGATTGATAGTTAACGAACGCGGCGTTCTGATGCGAAGCAACGCCCATCAAACAATGCAGCTTGCACTACACGAGAAGCTAGTCGTCCATCGCTCGCTGGTTCACGAGTTCGGCAGTGCTATATAGCCGCTACGCTCCGTCCACGCTACGATTCGCTCGTTCGCTGGTTCACTCATTCTGGGCTCAACCGTCAATCGTCAACGCTAGCAGGGTCGATGCCGAGCTCGCGCAGACGCCTGGCCAGCTTCTCGGCCCGCGCCTCGGCCACATCCCGCGCTGCCTCGGCCACATCCCGCGCTGCCTCGGCCGCCATGCGCGACGCCACGACCTCCTCGAACGTCAGGAACGGACTCCCGTCAGGGTAGAAGATCCGCAGCTCGTGGTCGCCGATGACAAAGCGCACGCCGAGCAGCGGGCTGACCCACTCGGCGATCGGCTGGATCAGCGCCAGCTGCCCATCGCGGCGTTCCCAGCCGACCAGATTGATTTTATCGGGGTCGTAGAGATAGTACTCGCTGACGCCGTAGCGATCGTAGAACTGAAGCTTTTCGGCCATCTCGGCCAGCGAGTTACCGGGCGAGAGCACCTCGAAGACCACCTGTGGCCCGACCCCCTGCTCACGCCACTGCTGCTACGAGCCACGATCGCCCTTCGGCCGACCAAACACCACCATCGCGTCTGGCGCGCGCCGAATGTCCGAGCGACCTTTGACCGGATACCACAGCAGATCGCCGGCCGCAAACATGTCGCGGCGCTCGGCGAACAGCGCGGCGAGATTGCCCTGGATCGTCACGATCCAGCGAAACTGGAGCGTATTGTCCGCCATCGGCTGTCCATCGCTTTCGGCGTAGACGACTCCGGTAGCTGGCAATTGGGTTTCGATCATGTCACCCTCCACGATGGACGATCAGTACGTATCATCAATCGTAGCATAGGCGATGCGCGATATTTTTTGGGCCTGCGGCAGCGCGGAATCTCTTGTTTAACTGCTGCTGCGCAGCGGAGCTGCGCAGCAGCAGAAAGAAACAGTGTTCCATGGCGCGGAGCGCCTCGCGCGGAGCGCCTCAGAAAAAAGAGGCTTGCTGCGTACGGGGGCTGCGCCTCCAAACCCCCGCTTTGTGCTTCAAGCATGAACATTTGCCTGCGGCAGCGCGGAATCTCTTGTTTAACTGCTGCTGCGCAGCAGCAGAAAGAAACAGTGTTCCATGGCGCGGAGCGCCCCGCGCGGAGCGCCTCAGAAAACAAGCTTGATATATACAACGGGGCATGGGGGCGAAGCCCCCAGATAACCTCAAAACTGCTACAATAGGCTGAAATCGTACAAGAACAGGTGGAGCCTCATGACTACATATCACGCGATCATCGGCGGCGAACAGGTCGCCGCCGCTTCAGGCAAGACGATCACCGTCACCAACCCGGCTGATACCGCCGACATCGTCGGCACCGTGCCGTCGCTCAGCGCCGACGAGGCGCGGCAGGCGATCGATGCTGCGGCGCTGGCCCTGCCGAAGTGGGCCGGCCTGGTGGCACCGGAGCGCGGCAGGGTGCTGCACCGCGCCGCCAACCTGCTTGAGATGCGGATCGACGAGTGGGCCGCCGCGCTCTCGCGCGAGGAGGGCAAGACCAAAGCTGAGGCTCGCGGCGAGGTGGTGCGCGCCGTCGAGCTGCTGCGCTACTTCGCCGGCGAGGCCTGGCGCGTGGCTGGCGATCTGCTGCCTTCGGATTTCCCCAACACGATCACCTACAGCGCTCGCGTGCCGGTCGGCGTCTGCGCCATCATCACGCCGTGGAACTTCCCACTCTCCATCCCGGTCTGGAAGATCGCGCCGGCGCTGGTGATGGGCAATACCGTGGTATTCAAACCGGCCTCCGATACGCCGATCATGGGTATTATGTTAACTCAGCTCTTCAGCGAAGCGGGGCTGCCGCCCGGAGCGCTCAACGTCGTCACCGGCTCTGGCGCCGTGCTCGGCGACGTGCTGGTGACGGACGCGCGCATCGACGCGGTCTCGTTCACTGGGTCGTACGAGATCGGCCACGCGCTGTACCAGAAGACCGCGCCGCGCATGACCCGCACCCACCTGGAGATGGGCGGCAAGAACCCGATCATCGTCGCCGCAGACGCCGATGTGGACAAAGCGGTGGCGATCATCGCCCGCGCCGGCTACGGGCTCACCGGTCAGGCATGCACCGCCTGCTCGCGCGCGATCGTCGAGGCCCCGGTGCTTGCGGAATTCGTGGAGAAGCTGACCGCCGCCGCCCGGTCCTGGAAGGTGGCCCCTGGCATGGAGGACGGCGCGCTGATGGGCCCGGCGGTCTCGGCCGCGCAGCTCGCCACCGATATGGAGTACATCGAGGTCGCCAAGCGCGAGGGGGCCGAGGTGCTGATCGGCGGCGGGCGGCCAGACGGCGCGGCCTACGAGCGCGGCCACTTCGTACTGCCGACAGTGCTGGCCGGCGTGCGGCCAACGATGCGGATCGCGCAGGAGGAGGTCTTCGGGCCGGTGATCGGGGTGATGGCCGCAAGCGATCTGGACGAGGCGCTCGCCATCGCCAACGGCGTCGAGTTCGGCCTCTCCTCCGGCATCGTCACCAACGATATCCGCAAGGCCATGCGCTATATCGAGCGCGCCGAGGCCGGGATGGTCAAAGTCAATCAGGGGACCGTTGGGGCGTCCATCCAGGCGCCGTTCGGCGGCTTCAAGAACTCAGGCTCCGGCATGTTCCGCGAGATGGGCCGCCACGCCGTCGAGTTCTACACCAGGATTAAGACGGTCTATCTCGATGGACAGTAGGCAACCTGGGCGCTACGAGGTGCTGTATGACGGGTGAACCTGGCGCGGTCTCGTGGCGCGAGTTGCTCCGCCCATCGCCGGCGGTGGCGCTCGTCGCGGCGCTCAAGCTGCTGCTTCACCTCGGGACCAACTGGCGCTATGGGTTCCACCGCGACGAACTGTACTATGTGGTCGGCGGGCTCCACCTGGATTGGGGCTACGTGGATCACCCGCCGCTGGTGCCGCTGCTGGCCCGCGCCGTGACCGGCCTGTTCGGTCTCTCGCTCCCCGGTCTGCGGCTACTCCCGGCCGTCGGCGGGGCGCTGATCGTGCTGCTCGCCGCTGCGATGGCACGCGCGTTTGGGGGCGGGCGCTGGGCGCAGCTGCTCGCCGCCGTCGCGGTGGCCTGCTCGCCCGTGTTTCTGGCGAGCAACACGCTCTTCCAGACCGTCACCTTCGACCAGCTGTGGTGGGCGGTGGCGCTGCTGCTGGCGATCCGCCTGATCGCCACCGGAGACGCCAGGCTGTGGCTCGCGCTCGGCGCGGTCATCGGCATCGGGCTGGAGACAAAGTACACGATCTTGCTGCTCGCTGCCGGGCTGGCGCTCGGCGCGCTGCTGACGCCGCTCCGGGCGCAGCTGCGCACGCCGTGGCCGTGGCTCGGATTGGCGCTGGCGCTCGCCATCGCCCTGCCGAACCTCGTCTGGCAGGCTACACACCAGTTCCCCACCATCGAGTTCAGCCGCAACAACAACGCCGAGATCCAGCGCGAGCAGACGCGGCTGGCATTCGTGCTTCAGCAGCTGCTGCTGGCCGGCCCTATCAGTTTGCCGCTACTGCTGGCCGGCGGCTGGTGGCTCTGGCCGCTGCGCCTTACACCTTACCGCGCACTTGGCTGGGCGGCGCTGGCGGTGCTCGGCGCGCTGCTGCTGGTCAACGGCAAACCATATTACGCCGCGCCGCTCTACCCGTTGCTGTTCGCTGCCGGGGCGGTGGCGATCGAGCGCTTGGCCGAAGGGCGGGCAAGGTGGAGGCCGCGGGTCATACTCGGTGTCTTCGCGCTCGCTGGCTTGGTGCCGCTCCCGCTGCTCGTGCCGCTGCTGCCGGTGGAGCTAATGGCGCGCAATAAACTCTATGCGCTCAACCAGGACTTGGCCGAGATGGTCGGCTGGCCGGAAGCGCTCGGTCAGATTGCAGCGGTGTATCACAATCTGCCGTCCGATCAGCGAGATACTACCATCATCCTGACCGACAGCTACGGCGAGGCGGCTGCCGTCGAGCTGCTTGGCGCGAGCTACGGGCTGCCGCGGGCGGTCAGCGCCCACAACAGCTACTATGTCTGGAGCGAGGGCCGGCTGGACGCCGATACATACATCGTCGTCGGTTACTCGACCGAACGGCTGCTCACCCTGTTCGGCGATGTGCGGCCGGCTGGCGTCCTGGACAACGCGCTCGACGTGGAAAACGAGCTGGCCGGCAAGCCCATCCACATCTGCCGCGCCCCGATCCGCTCGCTCGGCGAACAATGGCCAGCGCTCAAGCACTTCAACTGAGGGGAACTGCGGAACCGCGGAACCACGGAGCCGCGGGGCCGCGGAACCGCACCACCCCGCGCGTCTGACCCGCAATACACGATCCTGCGGGCCACCGGCCTCTGATAATCGAGGCGCGTGCGGTGGAATGATCGCGCGGAGTGTTCCCACCTGACGAACGCTCGCAAGACCAGGTGGAACGGCGCTACGAAACGATTGCTATGCGGAGTATATCGCAGCAGACGTGCCGAATACAAATGTCTTTACTGAGGCGTGGCGATTCCTGGCGAATGTCGTTACCAGGTCCACACCAATCGCGAATCAGCACACGTTCCGCCGTGAAGCTTCCGTACGGTCAATAACCACCGCGACAGCGGCGTCCCACAGTCTCGACAGCGTGGACAACGCACCGTGAAACTCTCGCGTGTGACCGCTGGATCGCTGCACACCAGGTCGGCAAGATCGATGCTGTAGATGGTGCCAAGGGGGATGGTCATAATCAACGATGATCGTCGCATGGCGACACGAGTGGTAGCGCATCGTCTAACCCTCACAGCGATTGTCCACGATGAGAAAATGTTACTGCCCAGCGGCGAGTTGTGCGCTAGTCGAGGAAACGTGTCGGGGCTGCGCCGTTGCGTTCACTTCGCACCGCCACGCTGCTGAAGAACCGACTCAGCTACCTCGTTGCGCATGGCTACAACTTCGGCCCGGCGTGCGATTCGCTGGACTTCAGCCTCTGACAACGGCGTGCCCTTGAGCGCTTCGGCTCTGGTGAGGAGTGCGGTAAGCGAAGGGACATAGACCAGGGTCAGGGTGGAGGGGTTGCTCCTGGCAGCCAGCTCTGACTGTGGGCCAACGTCGCCGACCTTGAGCGCTTCAGCTGCCACTGCGTTCCCTCCGTCCGATGCAAACAAGACCCCAAAGCGACTACAATCAGTCGACGTTCAACGACCAGCGTTCAAGCACAGAACCGAGCACAGCAGATGAAGCGTTCGTACGGCTCGCTCGGTTTACTGCCGAACGAGCCATTCGCTTGTCGCACGGCAAATGCTTTTCAATGTCTGGGAACACGTCACGTAAGTTGCTCAGCGAGGCCGATGAGCAGTCCTTCGGGGCCGCGGATGTAGCAGAGCCGATACGATTCCTCATATTGAACCACGTCGCCAACGAGCTGTGCGCCGCGCGCGCGTAGCCTGACGAGCGTCTCGTCGATGTCATCCACGGCGAACATGACGCGGAGGTAGCCGAGTGCGTTGACCGGAGCGTTCCGGTGATCGGCGACGATCGTCGGGGCGAGAAAGCGCGAGAGCTCGATCCGACTGTGGCCGTCGGGGGTGACCATCATGGCGATCTCGACATGTTGCTGCCGAGTCCAGTGACGCGCCCGGCCCATTCGCCTTCGACCATCGCGCGTCCTTCGAGCGTGAGGCCAAGCTCGGCAAAAAAAGCTATTGCCTCATCGAGCGACTCGACCACGATACCAACGTTGTCCATGTGCTTAAGCGTCATAGCAGTTCCTCGCATTCTTGATCAGATGGCATGGACAGCGTATGCGACACCGCATCGTTCTTGCGATCGGGCGACCACGTAAGATGCGTCATCATTGGCCTGTATCCGTGGTGTTCAAACACTGTTGCTCGTTGCTCAATCGCATCCGTGAGTGATCATCGTTCCCTCGCTTGGCTGATGAGTTCAATCACAAACTGTCGTTCTTGCGGATGCCGGATGCCCAATTCCGTCATCAGCCACGTTCGTTCACCCGCGGCGCGCCGCCTCGATCGTCGCAATGTCGATCTTGGTCATCTCCATCATCGCATCGAACGCGCGCTTGGCGGCGGCGGGGTCGGGGTCGGTGATGGCGTCCGTGAGCGCGATCGGTGTGATCTGCCAGGATACGCCCCATTTGTCCTTGCACCAGCCGCAGGCGCTCACCTCACCGCCGTTGCCGACGATCGTGTCCCAATAGCGGTCCGTTTCGGCTTGGTCGGCGGTGGCGACCTGAAACGAGAAGGCTTCGCTGGGTTTAAACGCCGAGCCGCCGTTGAGTCCGAGGCACGGAATCCCCAGCACGGTAAACATGACGGTCAATACATCGCCTTGTTTGCCCGATGGAAAATCGCCTGGGGCGCGATGGACCGCGTCGACCGACGAATCTGGAAAGGTGGCTGCATAGAACCGCGCCGCGTCTTCGGCTTCGCGATCGTACCAGAGGCAGATCGTGTTCTTGGCTTGCGTCGTCATAGGTTACTCTCCTTTGCGCTACGCGCGCATTGTCACTCTATCGAGATTGTAAAAAGGAGGGGAAGATCTCGGGGACACACAGAGGGTACCCGGCCCCCAAACCCCCGCTTACGCTGCCACGATTGCCTAAACCCTTGCTCGTGTGCGTCTATCGTGCATGCAGATCGTCTGGGGTGAACGCGCCGGGCAGCAGCGCCTGCGGCGTGGTCTGGAGCGTCGCTCCGTGGAGATTGCCGAGCACGATCGCGGCGTCCGGCGCCAGCTCGGCGATCACCTGGCGGCAGGTGCCACACGGCGCGACCGGCCCGGCGGTGTCGGCAGCAACCGCGAGCGCCACGATCGCGCGCTCGCCGGCGGCGTAGGCCGAGAACAGCGCGGCGCGCTCGGCGCAGACGGTGGCCGGGTAAGCGGCGTTCTCGATATTGCAGCCGGGGAAGATTCGGCCGCTCGCGGTCTGCACCGCCGCGCCGACAGCGAAGCGCGAGTACGGGGCGTAGGCCAGCTCGCGCGCCGCGACCGCCGCCGCCAGCAGCGCTGCGAGATCAGCTGCCATGGGCCACATCCTCCCCAGTCAGCGCCAGCGACCGGTCGCTCTCGCGGGTGAGACGTAGCCGCAGCTGCCGCGGACGCAGCCCCTCGACTGAGACCACCTCGATCTCGGCCCCATCGACCTTGACCAGGTCGCCGACCTGCGGCACGCGCGCGAGTTGCTCGAAGACCATCCCGCCGATCCGATCCGACTCATCGGACTCGAGGTGCAGCCCGGCCAGATGATTGATATCGTCAATCAGGACGCGGGCGTCCACCAGCAGCTCGCCCTCCCCGATGATCTGCACCGGTGGCCCGCCGATATCGTACTCGTCCTGGATCTCGCCGACGATCTCTTCGATCAGGTCCTCGATGGTGACCAGGCCGGCGGTGCCGCCGTACTCGTCCACCGCGATCGCCAGATGGACTTTGCGCGCCTGCAGATCGCGCAGCAGCGCATCGACGTTCATCGTCTCAGGGACGAAGTGGACCGGCCGGAACAGCGAGAGCAGGTGGGCGTCGCGCCGGCCGACGCGCATCCACGGCAGCAGGTCCTTGGCGTAGAGCACGCCGGTGATCGCATCGATCGATTCGGCGTAGACCGGGATGCGCGAGTGACCGTTGGCGATCATCAGATCGAGCGCCTCATCGAGCGTGGCCATCTCTTCGAGCGCGATGATATCGACGCGCGGGATCATCACCTCGCGCACCATCGTGTCGCCGAAGGAGAAGATACCCTCGATCATCTCGCGCTCCTCCGGCTCGATCAGGCCCTCCTCCTCGCCAACGTTGACCAGCATCCGCAGCTCTTCCTCGGTGACGAGCGCGGTGGACGCCGTGGTGCTGCCGACGAACAGCCTGAGCAGCGGCGTGGCCAGCAGCCCGATCAGCCAGGCCACCGGCCAGAGCAGCGAGACCATAAAGGCCAGCGGGCCGGCGAGCAGCCGAGCAGCGGCGGCCGGGTTGCGCAGCGCGAACGCTTTTGGCAGCCCCTCGCTGAAGATCATCATGACCACCAGCAGTACGATCAGCGCGGCCAGCCCGTAGAACAGCGAGACATTGCGGAACAGCAGCAGCAGCAGCGACGTGGCGATGATCGTAGTGCCGGTGCGGCTGAGCAGCAGCGCCGACTTGAAACGGTACGGCTCTTCAAGCAGCCGCTGCACCACATCGCCGCGCGGTCGATCCTCCTCCTGCAGCAGCCCGAGGCGATGGCGGCTAATCGATGTCAGCGCCGCCTCAGACGCAGAGATGCACCCTAGCGCGATGATGCACAGCAGCAGACCGCCAAAGATAGCGATAGACTCGGGATCCACGGGCAGACCTACTTCTTATGAGAACAGCGCGCTCAGCGAAAGATCCTTGTGGATCCGCATGATCGCCTCGGCGAATAGCGGCGCGACGCTGATAACCCTGGTGCGCGCCCGGCCATGGTCGGCCGGAAGCGGGATGGTATTGGTCACAATCGTCTCGGCCAGCTCGCTCTCGGCGATGATTGAGATCGCATCGCCCGCCAGCACCGCGTGGGTGGCGCAGGCGTAGACCTGGCTCGCGCCGCGCTCCTTGAGCGCGCGCGCTGCCTCGGCCAGCGTCCCGCCGGTGGAGATCAGGTCATCGACGATCACCGTCGGCCGGCCAGCCACATCGCCGACCATCTCAAGCACCTCGGCTACATCCGGCTGCGGCCGCTGCTTGGCGATGATCGCCAGCCCTGCGCCGATCTGCGCCCGGAAGACATTGGCCCGCCCCACGCCGCCTGCGTCCGGCGATACAACCACCGAGTTGACCAGGCCCAGCGTCTGCATATACTCGGCGAGCAGCGGCCCTGCCTGCAAATGATCCACCGGGATGTCGAAAAAGCCCTCGATCGCCGGCGAATGAAGATCCATTGTGAGCACACGGTCCGCGCCAGCGGTGCAGATCATATTCGCCACCAGCTTGGCCGAGATCGGTTCACGACCGGTGGTTTTCTTCTCTTGTTTGGCATACCCATAGTAGGGGATGACGGCCGTCACACGTGCGGCTGATGCCCGACGCAGCGCATCAATGACAAACAACAGCTCCATCAGATGGTGGTTCACCGGCGTACACGTCGGCTGGACCACAAACACATCGGAGCCACGCACGTTCTCTTCGATCTTGACCCGCGTCTCGCCATTTTTGAACATCCCGACCATTGCGCGGCCGAGGTTGAGATTGAGACACCCAGCGATCTCCTGCGCCAGCGGCCGATTGGCGTTGCCGCAGAAGATTTGCAGACGGCCTTCCATGGGTTACTCCTCGCCGATCGCTCGGCTCGACCGATAAACAAATGGGCCGATCGATGTCCCCGAGGGGATCTGCACCCGCTCGATCACCGAATGTTGGATCGTCACAGCGTCGCCGATAAGCGCGTCGCGCAGGGTGGTCTGCGGCCCGATGATACACCCGCCGCCAATCTGTGTCGCGCCGCAGAGCATCGTCCCAGGCAGCAGTGTTGTGTCGCCGCCGACGCGCACGCCGACATCGACGTAGGTTGCCTCAGGGTCCACGATGGTGACCCCCGAGCGCATCAGGGCTTCGAGCGTGCGCCCCCTGAGCACGCGCTCAGCGGCAGCGAGCTGCGTACGGTCGTTGATGCCGAGCGCCTCGGTGGGGTCTGCGGCGAGCTGTGCAATTGCCGCGCCAGGACCAAACTGCGCCACCGCCATCTCGACAAGGTTGGTAAGATAGTACTCGTGCTTGACGGCGTTGCGCGGCACGGTCTCGATGACATCCCACAGCCAGGCGGCATCGAAGCACATGATACCGCTGTTGGCCTCGGTGAGTGCGCGCTGCTCAGGCGTGGCGCCGCGCTCCTCGACGAGCTGCGTCACGCGCCCTGCCCCATCGCGCACCACCCTGCCATAGCCGGTAGGCGGGTCAGCGTGGAAGCTGAGCAGCGCGACGCGCGCGCCAGAGACCCGACGCGCCTCGACGACGGCGCGCACCGTCTCGGGGCGGGCCAGCGGCGTGTCGCCAAAGAGCACCACCACATCGTCCGAGCGGTCGCGCAGCGCGGCGCGAGCCTGGAGGACGGCGTGCCCGGTGCCGAGCCGCTCACGTTGAACGACGTAGGCGTAGCGCTGGCCGAACACCCGCTCGACCTGCTCGCGGGTGGTCTCGGCGAGCACTACGGCCGTCACATATGAGTCCAGCGCGTCGGCCGTGGCGAGGACGTGGCCGAGCATCGGCCGCCCGCCGAGCGGATGGAGTACTTTTGGGAGCGATGAGCGCATCCGCGTCCCCTCGCCAGCGGCTAGAACGATCGTGCCGAGTCTCATAGGTGGAAAAGGGATCGGAGGCGATGCCCCTCGATCCCTAGTGATGCTGGCTGCCACGCTTGGATTCGAACCAAGACAAACGGATTCAAAGTCCGTGGTGCTACCATTACACAACGCGGCACCGTCTGTTCGCGCCAGTAGTATACCACACTCATCGGTATAGAAAAGGGATCGGATCGCCCCAACAAACAGATCCATCTGACACGAATCCGCGCTTGACTCGCAACAGATGTTCTGATATACTCCGAACATTCGAGCGAAAGAGAACATAATTTCTATTTTGGGCGGCGCCAGAGATGAGCCAGTGGTGATGTTGTCAAGGAGGTAGGTCATGGCAGTACGCAGTCAGGAAATCCGCAACCCCGCCCGTCCGAGCGCACCGCTGGCACGTCCGTATGTTTTGATCCCATCGCTGCATATGCACACTGTGGCCTACTTGATCACCGGGCTGCTGGCGCTGCTGGCGATATACGCCGTCATGGGCAATGTGGTCGGGTGGGGTCGCGAGCGCTACGAGGATGTGGTCTACGGCACCCCGCGGACGTTTCAGACCGATGTTGTAACCGGCCGCGAGGATTCGGCGCAGAACCCGAGCCACTTCATGGCGGTGAATCTGGGCGGGCAGGTCACGATCTACCAACTGCCTGGCGGCGATCCGGCCAAGACGCGAATCGTCAGCGGCCCGTACCTGTTCGGGGCCGGCGAGAGCAAGACGCCGGTGCTGCTCAAGTTCGAGGACATCAACGGCGACCAGGTGAAGGACATGATCGTCACCATCAAGAATGAGGCGATCGTCTATCTCAACCGCGATGGCCAGTACGTGCAGCTCTCGCCAGAGGAGCGTGCCAAGCTCTCGATCGGCCAGTAGCGCGGCGGTCGGTACGAGCCACGATCATCATCGGGTGCATGTGACACGGCGGGTAGATTGCGAGTATTATTCGCAGTGTACCCGCCGTTTCTGCTTCATACTATTGCTCACCCGCCGCCGGCGAAAGGAGCCCACAATGGAGGCTGATGCCCTACTCAGCGCCATCCAGCGCGGCGACTTGTACAGCGTCGAACAGCAGCTGGTCAACACGCCAGCGCTCGCAGGCATCGTAGCCGATGATGGCACCAGCGCGCTACTCACCGCGCTGTACTACGGCCACCCGACGATCGCCGCCACGCTGATCCGCGCCGGCGCGCCGGTCTCGATCTTCGAGGCCGCCGCCGCCGGCCTGCCCGAGCGAACCGCGCTGCTGCTCACCGCTAGGCCGCCTCTGGCGCAGGACTACTCCCGCGACGGCTGGACCGCTCTGCACCTCGCCGCGTTCTTCGGCCACGCCGAGTGCGCCGTCGCGCTGATCGACGCCGGCGCCAGCCTGGACGCCTGGGCCTCCAACGACCAGATGAACCAGCCACTCCACACCGCCGCCGCCGGCAACCACGCCGATGTGGTCGCGCTGCTGC
Source organism: Roseiflexaceae bacterium (assembly GCA_043754595.1). Lineage (GTDB taxonomy): Bacteria > Chloroflexota > Chloroflexia > Chloroflexales > Roseiflexaceae > JAYUUK01. Next base: position 23,858 of record JAYUUK010000469.1, read on the forward strand.
TGAACCACGGCGCCGACGTGACGACGAGCT
>JAYUUK010000470.1:0-7889 GCA_043754595.1 Roseiflexaceae bacterium
GGCTGCCTCGCCGTCGGCGCGCACAGTGCCAACGGCGAGCTCGCCGCCATTTTTGAGCACAACGCGCTGGCGATCGCCGCCACGCTCGTGGCGCTCACGCCGCCGCCTGCCAGCTTCGCCGAGGGCATGTCGCTCAGCAGCCAGATCGAGCTCGACCGCCTGCTGCCGCTGCTACACGCCGCCATGGGCGTCCATCTGGATATCGAGTGCTTCGCCGTGATCTTGCGCGATGGCCAGACCGGCATGTTCGAGATCCCCTACCTGGCCCGCAACGGCGCGCGCCTGCCGGAGGCTGAGGGCTGGCGGCGCGATGTCGGGCTCGCAGAGCGCGTGATTCAGGAGCGGATGGTTGTGCAGACCCGCGACCCAGCGGCCATGATCGAAGCCTACCATCTGCCGGCGGTGACGCTCTGGGCCGACTCGCCCGCCGGCCCGTGGCTCGGCCTGCCGCTCGTGACTCGCGGGCAGGCCATCGGCGCGCTGGCTATCATCGGCGCGGCGCACGTCGCAGACTACACCGATGCCCAGCTCCGCCGCTGCGCTGCCGTGGTCGCCGATGCGTCGATCGGGATCGAGAACGCCAACCGCTACCGCCGCAGCGAGCGTCAGGCGCGGCAGCTCACCATGCTCAACCGCATCGGCCGTATCATCACCTCGTCGCTCGACACACAGCATGTCCCGTCGATCATTATGGAGCAGTCCAGCGAGTTGCTCAACGTCGAGGAGGGCTCGCTGCTGCTGACCGATGACGTCACCGGCGATCTGGTCTTCGCTTACACCACCGGCCCGATCGGCTCGCGGCTGCTCGGTCTGCGGCTGCCGCGCGGCACCGGCCTGGCTGGCTACGTGATCGAGACCGGGCAGTCGGTGCTGGTCAACGATGTCAAACAGGACAGCCGCTTCAACGCGTCGACCGATAAAAACACTGGCTTCATCACTCGCGCCCTGCTCGCCACGCCGCTGCGCGGCGTCGGCGGGGTCGTCGGTGTGATCGAGGTGATGAACCGGCGCGATGGTAGCCCGTTCACCGCCGATGACCAGCGACTGATCGAGGCGATCGCCGACTACGCTGTGATCGCGCTGGAGAACGCCAGGCGCTTTGCCAAGGTCGATCAGGCGCTCGCCAGACGCGCCAGCGAGCTCATTCGCACCAACGACCAGCTCCAGCATAACCTGCGCAGCCTGACGGCGCTCAACGCGCTCGGGATGGCGATTACCACCGCGCTGCGCAACGCCGACGATATCTTTGCGATGACGGCGCGCGGGGCGGCCGAGATCACCGGCGCGATCGGCACTAGCGTGGTGATGCTCGAAGGCGCGACGCCACGGATCTCGGTGGTGGTCGGCGACCACGGCGATCTGGTGTGGCATGCGCTGCCGATCGTCGGCCGGGTCGTCGCATCCGGCCGGGTCGACGCGATCGAGGTCGGCCTGCCGCCCGAGTTGCTGCATGCCGGAGTCCGCTCGCTGCTCGCCGTGCCGCTGCGGGCCACCCATCGCACCACCGGCTGCCTGCTGGCATTCTACGCCGGCGCGCTCCCCGCGCCATCGGATGTCGAGACGATCACACTGTTCGCTACCCAGGCGGCCAGTGCCGTCGAGAGCCTCGATCTGTTCACGGCGGTGCGCGACGCCCGCGATCAGATGGCTTCGATCCTGGCCTCCACCCGCGATGGCATCGTGCTGATCGGCTCGGATGCACGCGTGGCGCTCACGAACCCCGGGTTTGCCACGCTCGCCGGACTGGACGCCACCAGCGCCGATGGCGAGCCGATCGAGACGCTCTTCGACTTGTGGCAGCGGGCCAGTAATTACCCGGCGGTCGAGTGGCAGCTACTGGCGCGCTCGCTGCGAGCGGTGATGGACGGCAGTACGCCGTTCGCCTCCGGCGAGCTCAACGGCGGTGGGCGGGTGCGCTACCTGGAGTGGAGCGCGCTGACGGCTCTCGGCAGCGGCGACTCGCGCGGCGGCACGCTGCTCGCCATCCGCGATATCACCGTCGCCAAGGAGTCCGAGCAGCTTCGCCAGGACCTGACCCATATGATCGTCCACGATCTGCGCAGCCCGCTCTCCAGCGTGATGGCGTCGATCGAGTTGCTGGTGCGCGGCGTTTCTGGCGATCTCACCGATAGCCAGCGCCGGGTGCTCACGATCGCCAACAGCAGCGCCGAGCAGATGCTCGATATGATCAACACCCTGCTCGATATTAGCCGCCTCGAAGCCGGACGCATGCCGCTCGACCGCAATCTGTGCGACCTCGGCAGGGTCGTCGAGAATGCTGTGGCCCAGCTCACCTCGCTGGCGCAGGAGCGGCGCGTCGCTGTCCAGGCCGATATCGCCGCGCCCTTGCCGCCGGTGCTCGCCGACGCGCGGCTGCTGACGCGGGTGGTGCAGAACCTGCTGGCCAACGCCATTAAGTTTAGCGGTACGGCGAGCCGGGTGCTGGTGCGGGTCGAGTTGCGGCCAGCCGACGATGGCGCGCCGCCGGCGCTGACGGTGGCTATCCACGATCGTGGGGTCGGTATTGCACCGAAGGATCAGGAGCGAATTTTTACCAAGTTTGGGCAAGTGGGCGAGCGGCGCGGCGGCAGCGGCCTCGGGCTGACATTCTGCAAGCTCGTCATCGAGGCGCACGAGGGAGCGATCTGGGTCGAGAGCGAAGTCAAACGCGGCAGTATCTTTTCGTTCGCGCTGCCGCTCGCGCAGGAGCCGTAACGGCGCGCCGCTACAGCCGGATCTCAAGCCCCTCGTAGGCCGCGCATACCTGCGGAAATAGCTTCTTGGCGTCGTGTTCGATCTGGCTGATCGTGTCGTCGTCGTAGCTCGGCTCGTGGTGGGTCAGTACCAACCGCCGCGCGCCGGCCGAGCCCGCCACCGCGCACGCCATCTCTGGCGTGCTGTGGCCAAACCCCTGTTTGGGTTGTTTGGCGTTCATGTAATCTTCGATCCGGTACTGCGCATCGTGGATGAGCAGATCGGCACCATGTGCGAACCGCACCAGCCGCTGGTCGGTCTCGATGTAGCCCTCGGTATCGGTGGCGAACACCACGGTCTTGCCGCGCCACATCAGCCGGTAGCAGTTCACGCCGTTTTTGGGGTGGGCGTAGCTATGGTAGGTGCGGATCTTGACGATATCGGGGGACTCGTCGATCTGGTTATGGTAAAAATTCATCACTCGCACGTCGGTGGGCTGCGCGCCGAGCATGATCATATCGCTTTCGCTGATGTTACGCACGATTTTGAGCGACGGCAGCTCGTCCAGGCTCACCGGGAAGCTCGGCGGCAGCATGGCATTGCCGAGCGCCTGTTCCAGATCGTGCTGAAACACTTTTGGCCCAAGAATGTTCAGCGTGCTACTGCCCAGATAGGCCGGCTTGAAAAACGGAAACCCCTGGGTGTGATCGTGGTGCATGTGCGTGAAGAAGATCGTCGCGACTACCGGCTTGCTGCCGCTCGCAGTTGCCCGCTTGAGTAGCTCGTCGCCGAGATTGATGATGCCGGTGCCGGCGTCGATGATGATGGTATGCGCGCCAGCCTGGATCTCGACGCACGTTGTATTGCCGCCAAACTTGACGGTGCGTGGCCCAGGGACGGGGTGGCTGCCACGGACACCCCAGAAGCGAACGACCATCTCTTCAGACATCTGATAACTCCTCTAGCTGCACACGGCGTGCGGACGGATAGGGCCATCGGCGCTGGCGCGCCAGACCGGCTCAGACCAGGTACGACTGGACGAACTGCACCAGCAGGCGCACACCGACGCCGGTGGCGCCGCGCGGGGTGTAGGCTTTTGGCCTGGCGTCGGTCCAGGCGGTGCCGGCGATATCGAGGTGCGCCCAGTGGCAATCGCCGACGAAGTGCTCCAGAAATGCGGCGGCGTTGATCGCGCCGCCGTAGCGGATGCCGGCATTCTTGACATCGGCGATCTCGCTGCGCATCGCCTCGCGGTAGCCGTCCCACAGCGGCAGCTGCCAGGCGCGCTCGCCGCTCAGATCGCCGGCGCGCACGATCCTGGCGGCCAGCTCGTCGCTGTTGCTCATCACGCCGATCGCGTGCGGCCCGAGCGCCACCATGATCGCGCCAGTCAGCGTCGCCAGGTCGACGATCGCCGCCGGTGCGTAGCGCTGCGCGTAGAATAGCGCGTCGGCCAGCACCACCCGGCCCTCGGCATCGGTATTGATGATCTCGATCGTCTTGCCGGAGAGCGTGGTCAGGACATCGCCGGGCTTGAAGGCGCTGCCAGACGGCATATTCTCGGCGGCGGCGATCAGCCCGACGACGTGGGTCGGCAGGTCGAGTTCAGCGATGGCTTGCATCGCGCCGATCACCGCCGCCGCGCCGCCCATGTCCATCTTCATCAGCTCCATGCTTTCGGCGGGTTTGATCGAGATCCCACCGCTGTCGAAGGTGATGCCCTTGCCCACCAGGCAGAGCGTTGGCTGACCGGGCTGTGGCGCGCCGTGCTCCATAATGATGAAGCGCGGCGGATTAACCGACCCCTGCCCGACGCCGAGCAGGCCGCCGAAGCGCTGCTCGGCGAGCTGCTGCGCATCGAGGACGGTGATGACGAGGCGCGAATGTATGGTGAGCGCGGCCGCAGCATCGGCGAGTTTGGCTGGGGTGAGATCGTTGCTCGGGGTGTTGGCGAGGTCGCGGGCCAGGGTTGCACCGCGGGCGATGGCCGCACCGGTGGCCACCGCCGCCGTCAGCACCGGGTCATCGCCGCCGCAGATCGCGATGCGGTCGAGTTGGTGGCGGTCGGCATCGGTCAGACCGGTCTGATAGCGCTGGTAGCGGTAGGCCCCGAGCAGCGCGCCCTCGGCGATCGCCTGGACGGCGGGTGCATCGGCGGCGCGCAGATCGACAGTGCAGCTAGGGAGGCGCAGCTCGGCGGCGCGCTGCACCGCGATGGCGGCGAGCTCACGTTGCAAGTCGGGCGTCAGCTTCTCGCGCTTGCCGAGGCCGAGCAGCAGCACGCGCCGCGCCGCAGCCCCATCGCGGGTATAGAGCAGCAGCGTCTGCTTGCTGCGACCGGTAAAATCGGCGGTCTCGAACAGCGACGCGATGAGCTCAGGCGCGGTCTCGCCTTCGAAAAGCCCAATCGCTGCGAGCGGGGTCGCCTGTTCGAGCGCCCCGTGTGCGGTCATCATCACGTCCATCTTACCCCTCCGGCGGTGCCTGACACCATACAAAATTATAGCACGCGCTCTCACGCCCGGCCGATCGATTGCGTGCCAAGAAGATTCGTTTTCGATTACAGTTCCGCAGCGGAGCGCGTCGGACGGCGAATACGAGGCTGGGTGCGATCTACGGCTGTGGCTTGCGATCGACGATGCCGTCCATAAAAAGCTTGATCGTATCGATCGGCAGCGGGAAGACGATCGTGCTATTTTTCTCGGCGGCGATCTCGGTCAGCGTCTGCAGATAGCGCAGCTGGAGCGTGGCTGGCTGCGAGCCGATGATCTCGGCGGCGGCGGCCAGCATGCGCGATGCGTTGAGCTCGCCCTCGGCGTGGATGTACTTGGCGCGCTTCTCGCGCTCGGCCTCGGCCTGCTTGGCCATGGCGCGCTGCATGCTCTGCGGCAGCTCGACATCTTTGATCTCGACGATCGTGACCTTCACGCCCCACGGCTCGGTCTGCTCATCGATGATCTTCTGCAGTCGCTCGTTGATCGCCTCGCGCTTAGCCAGCAGCTCGTCGAGCTCGACCTGACCGACGACGCTGCGCAGCGTGGTCTGCGCGATCTGCATGGTGGCGCGGATGTAGTCCACCACCTTGACGATCGCCGGCTCGGGGTTCACAACCATGAAGTACAGCACGGCGGTAACTTTGATCGTCACGTTATCCAGCGAGATGATCTCCTGCGGCGGCACGTCCATCGTGATCACACGCTGGTCGACGCGCACCATGCGCTCGATCACCGGCACTAGCAGCACCAGCCCCGGGCCGCGCAGCCCCATCAGCCGCCCGAGGCGGAACACTACGGCGCGCTCATACTCGGGGATGACCTTGACGGCCGAGAGCGCGACGATCAGCACAACGAACAGCAGGACGGCGGTACACAGCAGTAGTGGCCCCATATTATGCTCCATCTTCCAAACGGGTGACGATCAGATTGAGTTTGTGAATAGCGACGACGCGGACGAACTCGCCTGGCTGGGCCTCGGCACCATCGCAGATCGCCTGCCACAGCGCCCCGTCGATGAAGACCATGCCGCGCGGGTCGAGCGCGCGGCGGACCTCGGCCACTTTGCCGATCAGCGACTCTGTGCCGTTCATAAGCGGGCGCGAGCGGGCGCGCATCGCCAGGGTGATGCCGCCGGCCACCACCCCCACCAGCGCGGTCACGGTGCCGCCGAGCGCCCATGGCGAGACCCCAACGCCTGGGGCCTGCTGCGGGTCGATCAGGTTGACGCCGCCGAGCAGCAGCACCACCACCCCGGCCACCGTCAGCCCGCCGTGGGTCGGCACCACGAACTCGGTCCCAATCAGGGCGACCCCGAGCAGCAGCAGCAGCAGCGCCCACGGCTGGAGCGGCAGCGCCGCCATCCCGACGGCCGACGCCAGAAAGCATGTGGCACCGAGGCCGGCGAATGCGCCGATGCTGGGAGTGGCGAACTCCATATAGATCGCCAGCGCGCCGAGCACCAGCAGCACAAAAGCCACCGTCGGGTCGGCGAGCGCCAGCTGGATCTGCTCGATGGCGGTCGGGTCGATCGGAGCCAGGGCGCTGCCCAGCGCGGCGATCCGGCGCTGTTGCCCATTACTCAGGCGCACATCGCGGCCATCGAGCAGCGTCAGCAGCTCGGCGTCGCTGGCCGCGACCAGATCGACGATCGGCGGCTGGCTGGAGGTGGCCTGCTGGCTGGTGATCAGCGCGCCATCGCGGACGGCGCGCTCGACCCAGGCGGCGCTGCGGCCGTGGGCGGCGTTCCACGCCGTCAGGTCGGCGATGGTGGATTGCCAGACCTGCTCCTGGGTCTGCGCGCTGAGCCGGTCGTCGGCGCTGGTCAGCGGTAGGGCGCTGCCGAACGTGGTATCAGGTGCCATGGCGGCCACGCTGGCGGCGCTGATCAGCAGCGCGCCTGGGGTGCCGGCCTGCACGCCCGCCGGGCCGATGTAGACCACCACTGGGACGGTGCTGGCGGCGACCGCTGCGGCGGCCTGGCGCGCCTGCGCGACGATACCGCCGCTGGTGCCGAGGCGCACGACTAGCGCGGTGGCGTCTGCGGCCTGGGCCTGGCTGAGCGCGCGCTCAAGGTAGGCGGCGTGGGCGGCGGTGAAGGTGCCGTCGAGCGCGATGTGCATCACCGGGCCGGCGGTCGACTGCGCGCGGCAGGGCGAGCTCAGCAGCAGACCGAGCACGACGATCGGGAGCAAAAACTTGTGCATGCCAGCATGATACACCTAAGTTGGGGTTTATGGGGATTCCTCGCCGCGCTCGATGAAGCGTTTGACCCGCCGCTCGAACTCGGCGCGCGGTAGGAAGACTTTGTGATCGCAGGTGGTGCAGCGCATGCCGATCTCGGCGCCGACGCGCACGACGCGCCAGGTGTCGCCGCCGCACGGGTGAGGCTTGCGGGTCTGCACCAGATCGTCGATGTGGATTGTGATGGGTGGTGACATGGTCGCTGCGCTCCGTCTGGCTGCTGCCAAAGACCTGCCAGTTCTCTGGGATCCGACGCGTTGGGTCGCTGCGCTCTGTCGGCTCCCTGCTCCTTGCTCCCTGCTTCCTGCTCCTTGCTGCTTGCTACTTTCCCGCAGGCTCCCTCGCCCGCTCCCACAGCGCGAGCTTTGCGGAGTCATCGAGCGCGCGGAGATCATCATCGCCAGCGAGGTGTTCCATGCGCGCGAAGCGGGCGCTGAAGCGGGCGGCGGCCTCGCGCAG
>JAYUUK010000471.1:0-2664 GCA_043754595.1 Roseiflexaceae bacterium
AGAGCAGGCCGCGCTCCAGCGCCGGGTGCAGGCTGCGCTTGCGGCGCTGGCGGAGAAATAGCCGCCGATCGTGTGCAGCAACAGGTGCCAACGATGGAACGTATGCCGATCGCATCGCGCGTGGCCGCCGAAGATGCCGAGCTGGCGGCGCTGATCAGCGCCGACCCAGAGGCCGGCGTGGCGCTGCTCTACGACCGCTACGGCAGGGCGATCTACGCGCTGGCGCTGCGGCTCGTCGATGACCGCAGCGCGGCGGAGGAGATCGTGCAGGACACACTGCTCGGCTGCTGGAGCGCTATCGACAGCTTCGACCCGGCGCGCGGCACGCTGCTGAGCTGGATGTTGACCATCGCCCATCACCGCGGCGTCGATGAGCTGCGCCGCCGCCGCAGCCGCGATGACCGGTCGCGCTCGCTGGACGCTCAGCTCGACCAGGACCGCTGCGCCCCGATCGCCTACGACGGAGCTGACGCCGGCATCCTGGCCCACGATATCCAGCGCGCGCTCCACGATCTGCCACCACTCCAGCGCGAGCCGATCGAGCTGCTGTTCTGGGGCGGGTTCTCGCGCCCCGAGATCGCTGCCAGGCTCGGGCTGCCGCTCGGCACGGTCCATACCCGGATGCGGCTCGGCATGGATAAGCTGCGCTCCGCGCTCCGCAGCCTCTGGACCGATGAGAGCCCCGCCGAGTTGGCCGTATCTACAAGTACACACCAGCACACGATCGACCAGCCATGAACAGTGCAGACCCAACCACCACCCAGATGTGCGACGACCACGCCGAGGCCATCGCCGCCCACGCGCTCGGGGAGGCCCCGCTCGATCTAGCGGCGCGCGACCACCTGGTCACTTGCGCGCGCTGCCAGGCGATGCTGGCCGAGTACCGCGCCGTGGCCACCGGAATCGCGCTGACAGCGGCGGCCGCTATGCCCGATCCTGCGCCCGACGCAGCGCTGCGCGGGCGGATCCTCGCCGCGCTGCGCAGCGAGCTGCATCGCGAGGCACCGGCGCCAGATGCCGTCGCCACACTGCCGCCCATCCCCGACACACCGCCACCAGCGCCGCGCCAGGCACCGCCGCGTCAGGCACCGCCGCGCCCGCCGCGCCCGCTGCGCTGGCCGCTGACGCTGCTCGCCGCGCTGCTCGTCGTCTCGCTCGGGTTCAACGCCGCGCTCGACCGCCAGGTGCGGCAGCAGCAGACGCAGATCGCCCAGAGCCAAACGAGCTGGGGGGCGCTGGTGGAGGTGCTCAACAGACCAGATGTGGCGCGATACGACCTCAGCGGCGCGGCGGCGCGCGGCAATCTCTGGAGCGCGCCTGGACAGACGCTCGGCTGCCTGGTGGCACAGCAGCTCCCGCCGGCACCGGCCGGCACATCCTACCAGGTCTGGCTGGTGGACGGCGGCCGGCGCGCGCACGTCGGCGCGTTCAGGACGCTGGACGACAGCGCCTGGCTGATGGTGCGCGCGCTACAGCCGATCCAGGAGTTCAGCCGGATCGAAGTCACGCTCGGCGATGACCCTGGCGCGCCACTGATCCTCGCCGGGTCGCTCGCCACCCCGAGCGCGCGCGGTCAGCCGGCCAGGGCGAGCCTCGCGGCTGCGACGCGCGCCGCGCCATAGACCGCGCGAACAGATTTGATCCGCCGGGGCGGCAGAGAGATTCAACTCGCGCCGATCGTACGCATACTCTTGTGAGACCCGCAGCCGTGGCCCGACCGGGCCACCATTCACAGGAGACGCGTATGTTGAGACGTTTTACTGCCATCGCAGCGACGTTCGCCGCGACCGCCGCGATCATCGCGCTGGCGATGCTGCTCGGCGGCAACGCCAGCGCCGCCCCGCACGCCGCCGCCCAGATGGTCAGCATCAAAAACTTCGCCTTCAGCCCGCAGACCACCACCATCAATGTCGGCGACAGCGTGATGTGGATGAACGGCGACAGCGCCACCCATACCGTCACGGCACAGGATAAGTCGTTCGACTCGGGCAGGCTAGCCAAGGACGGCAACTTCAGCTTCACCTTCACCAAGGCCGGCACCTACGCCTACGTCTGCGCCATCCACGACTCGATGACCGGGACGATCGAGGTCAAGGACACCGGGGCCGCGCCGGCTCCTGCGCCCGCCCCCGCCGCAGCCGGCGCGCCGAGCGGTGCCCTCACGGCCAAAGACCAGCCGCTGGTGAACGGCTCGCTCAGCGTGGCGAGCATCACGGCCGGGCAGGATGGCTGGATCGTCATCCACCTCGACGATCAGGGCAAGCCAGGTAAGGTTCTTGGCCAGACCATGGTCAAGGCCGGCACCAGCAAGGACGTGGTGGTCAAGCTGAGCGAGGCGGTGCCCGCCGGAGGGAAAGTCTGGCCGATGCTACACATCGACGCTGGCGCGCCCGGCGTCTACGAGTTCCCCGGCGCCGACGTGCCGGTCAAGGACGGCGACGCGATCGTGATGCAGCAGATCAGCATCACCGCAGATGCGCCGGCTGCGCTGCCGCGCACCGGGGGCGACGATCTGAGCCCGTGGCTGGCGCTGCTGGCGCTGCTGCCAATCGCAGGCGGCATCGCGCTCCGCCGCCGCCGCGTGTGAGAGGATGAAGAGATGAAGGGATAAGGCGGGCCGGGAGACACGTTTATCCGCTCATCTGCGCGAACATTCGCGTAGAT
>JAYUUK010000472.1:0-23833 GCA_043754595.1 Roseiflexaceae bacterium
TAGCGGTCGTTGTCTGTCATCTGACGTTCACCTTCTCCAGCATCTGCTCGTACTGCGTGTAGGTCTGCCGCGCCACCACCGGCCAGTCAAAGGTGGTGCGAACGATCCGCACGCTCGCATCGCCCCAGGCGGGCCAGGCGGCGCGGGCGGCGAGCGCGATGGCGATCTTGGCGGCCAGGTCTGCTGCATCGCCCGGCCGCGCCAGAAAGCCGTTCACGCCGTCGAAGACTTTATCCGGGATGCCGCCGGCCGCCGACGCGACCACCGGCTTGCGATGGATCATACCTTCGAGCGTCACCAGCGACGACCCCTCGTAAAGCGTCGGGTGGATGACCAGATCCACCTCCTCGTACAGATTGTGCAGCTCGGCGTCGGTGAGGCGGCCGACGAAGGTGACGTGCTCGGCGATACCGGCCGCCGCCGCCTGGGCCTCAAGCGCCGCCCGCTCCTTGCCGTCGCCCACCAGCAGCCAGCGCCAGCGCGGCGGGAGTTGCTGCCGCAGCCTGACCAGCGCCTCGATCAGCACATGATACCCCTTGTTGCGCTCCAGGCGGCTGACGCTGAGCAGCGTCAGGTCGGCGCGGTCTAGCGCGAAGCGGGCGCGCATCGCCGCGCGCAGCTTGTCTGCGACGAACGCCAGGCACTCAGCGCTATCGATGGCGGAGGGGATGACCACCACGCGGCGCGGATCGACGCCCAGGTAACGCGGCAGGTCATCTTTGGTGCAGGCGTCGGTGGCGATGGCTGCATCCGCCAGGCGCGTCCCAAGCGAGTAGAGCGCGCGAAACGGGGCGTAGGCCAGCCACTTGGCGCGATCCGGCGTGCGGTACTCCTCCAGACCGTGCGGGTTGGCGATGAACGGCACCCGCGCCAGCGCCCGCTCGGCGCGGCGCTGCACGCCGTAGCCGAGCGCGCACAGCCCCTGCGCGTGAACCACATCGAACTCGCCGCGCCGCACCCCAGCCGCCGCCGCACGCCCGAGTCGCCAGCTGTAGGCCGGGTAGTTGAGCTGCCGGCCTGGGATCGAGTTGGGGCGCAGCAGCGGCGAGGTGTAATCGTAGCGCAGATAGCGCACCGCCGCCAGGCCATCGAGCACCGCCACAGCGGGGGCGCGCAGATCGGCGGCGAGCTGCGCGGCCGGCACGCTCGGCGGCTGGACGAACAGTGTCACCCGCGCGCCGATCCTGGTCAGGTGCGTGGTCAGGTGGAAGACGTGGCGCTCGATCCCGCCGAAGCCGTGCAGCGGGAAGACGACGCGCGCCAGCATCGCGACGCGGATTGGCCGATGTAATGGTGCCATATGACGAACAACAGCGGGCGGATTCACATATCTATTGTCAGTCGGCAGCGATAAATTGTCAATTCGGCTCACGATCGCAGCTCATTCGTCCGAACGTCTTGTATCTGTGTCTATCTGTGGATGATCTGCACGAAAATCGCTGTCAATGATCGGCTCCCGGAACCACCCGGCCCTCGGCGGCGCGCACCATGCGGTCCCACAGCGCCAGCCCGATGCCGTCGCGGGGGAAGCCGCGCGCCAGGATACCCGCAACATCGGCGGCGTCGAGCTGGCGCAGCAGGTCGAAGAGCCGCGTGGCCGCCACAGTGGCGTCGCCACCAAGATCGACGTATGTCGCCGGGATATCGCGCAGCTGCGCCAGCTCGGCCGATGGCAGCAGCAGCCCGATGCGCTCGCCACGCGCCAGCCGCGCAGCTGCGGCGCTGCGGATCGCCGGCAGCGCACGCTCAGCCGGGCCATCGTAGAGCGTCATGGCGGCCAGCGGCGCGTAGTGGCGCAGCAGCATCCCTGGGGCGGGAGCGGCGTCAGCTTCGGCCAGATAGCGCGGCGCATAGGCCAGGTTGGGCACGAGCGTGCGCAGCAGCTCGATGGCGATGCCGCCCGGGCGCAACACCCGCGGCGGATCGCTCGTCAGATCCAGCACGGTGCTCTCGACGCCGACGCGGGTCTGGCCGGCGTCGAGCACCATATCGATCCGGCCGTCGAGATCGAGCAGGACGTGAGCGGCGCTGGTGGGGCTAGGGCGGCCGAAGCGATTGGCGGAAGGGGCGACGAGCGGGCCAGCAGCGGCGATCAGCGCGCGCGCCACCGGGTGGTCTGGCACGCGCACCGCCACCGTCTGCTGCCCGGCGGACACGGCGGCCGGGATGTACGGGTGGCGCGGCAGCACTAGCGTCAGCGGGCCAGGCCAGAGCCGCGCGGCGAGCGACAGCGCGAGCGGCGGCAGATCGCTGGCCACGCCGGCGAGGTCTGCGGCATCCGCCAGATGGACGATCAGCGGGTCGCTGCTGGGGCGGCCCTTGGCGGCGAACACCGAGGCGACGGCAGCCTCGTCCAGCGCCAAGGCCCCGAGTCCGTAGACCGTCTCGGTGGGGAAGGCCACCAGACCACCGCCGCGCAGCACACGCGCCGCAGCGGCGATCGCCGAGACATCGGCGGGGAGGCGCGCGGTCCGCCGTGGGGCGCTCATCGCAGCGCGCGGTAGCCGCGGCGGAAGTAGACCAGCGGCGTGGCGTCCTGACAATCCGCCGCCAGCACCTCGCCGACAAAGATCGTGTGGTCGCCGCCATCGTAGCTGGCCCACAGCCGGCACTCGACGGTGGCGAGCGCGCCTTCGAGCAGCGGCAGCCCGTTTTCGCTGAGCACGTAGCCAACGCTGGCGAACTTGTTGGCTTCGCGGCTGGCGAACTGGCGCGAGAGGTGCTCCTGCTGCTGGGCAAGGATGTTGACCGCGTAGATGCCGGAGCTGGAGATCGCATCGTGGCCGGCGGTGCTGCGGTCGACGCAGATCGCCACTAGCGGCGGCACGAGCGAGAGCGAGGTGAACGAGCTGACAGTGAGGCCGTATGGGGTGTCGCGCACAAGCGTGGTGACCACTGTCACGCCGCTGGCGAAATGACCCATGACCTGACGAAAATGTGCGTTATCGATCGGCATGGCCGCGTTCCTTTACGAAAGTCTTCGCTTGCAGTATAGCAGATGCTTGCCGCGTCCAAACGCCTCTGCTATACTGCGCGCGAGAAGACGATCGCGAGAGCGTATGCACATTCCCTATCACGCGCGCACCGATGTCGGCAAGACGCGCGACCACAACGAGGACGATTACGGCTACGGCGAGGGCCCGCTCGGCGATCTGCTCGTCGTGTGCGACGGGATGGGCGGCCACGCATCGGGCGAAGTCGCCAGCCACCTCGCCGTCGAGACGATCGTCGATGCCTACTACAGCGCCGGCGGGGCAGACCGCGGGCAGGCGCTCGAAGAGGCGTTTGTCCGCGCCAACGAGCTGATCTACATCGAGGGGCGCGGCACGATGGGGACAACCGGGGTGGCCGCGCTGTTTGTGGGCGATGCGGCGGTGGTGGCCAACGTCGGCGATAGCCGCGCCTATCTCATCCGCCACGGCGCGCCGCAGCAGATCACGCGCGATCACTCGCTGGTCGGCGACCAGATCGCCGCAGGGCTGATCACCACCGAGCAGTCGCGCTCGCTGTACTACCGCAACGTGATCACCCGCGCGCTCGGCTATCAGCTGGAAGTGGCGGTGGACGTGTTCATGGTGCCGGTGCAGCTCGGCGACCGGCTGGTGCTCTGCTCTGACGGGCTGCACGGGCTGGTCGAAGATGCGGAGATCGCGACGATCGCGGCCGCAGCGCCGCTGGAGCAGGCGGTCGACACGCTGATCGATCTGGCCAACGAGCGCGGCGGGACGGATAACATCACGGTGCTGATCGCGGAGGTGGCCGGGCTCGACACAGCGGCGCGCGCATCGGAGATCGGCGCGGCGAGCGATGACCTGGGCGGCGCGCCAGATGAGCGCCCGACGAGGCTGCTGCGCGTCGACGACCCTGCGCCGGCGATCGGGCCGGCCACGGCACTGGTGAGCCGCGATGCTACCCCGCCGGCCAAACGGCTGGCGGCGCCGGGGGCGATTATCGCGCTGATGATGATGGTGGTGCTGCTCGGCGCGATCTGGTGGATGCTTCCAGGAATCATCGCCCGCTAGAGGAGTCACGATGAGCTTTTTCAATAGCCTTGGCAAGAAGCTGAACGAGGGGGTCGACCGCGCCAAGTTCGAGGCCGAGCGGCTGCAGCGGATCGTTCTGCTTCAGGGCGAGGTCGGCGATATGCGGCGGCAGGTGGACGCAAAGCGGCTCGAATTTGGCGATCGCGCGCTCGATCTCTATCGCGCCGGCAAGATCCAGTCGCCGACGCTCGGCGAGATCATGCGCGCCATCGAGCAGCTGCAGGCCAGCGTGACGCTCAAGGAGGAGGAGCTGAAGGAGGCGCAGGCCACGGCCTACGTCGAGCCGGCCCATAGTGTGCCAGCGCCGAGCGCCGCCGCGCAGTCGGTCCCGATCGATATCGAAGCGAACACATCGCCGGCCGCGTTGACGATTTTCTGCCCGAGTTGCGGCTACGAGATGCCGGCGACGGCCAAATTCTGCCCGAACTGCGGCGCGCGCATCGGCGAGCAGTGATGTACGGCGGCTAGAACAGCGGCGTCTGCTGCGGCGCGGCGGGC
Source organism: Roseiflexaceae bacterium (assembly GCA_043754595.1). Classification (GTDB taxonomy): domain Bacteria; phylum Chloroflexota; class Chloroflexia; order Chloroflexales; family Roseiflexaceae; genus JAYUUK01. The sequence continues at coordinate 4,542 of JAYUUK010000472.1, forward strand.
GGCGCGAGCGGCACCACCTCGGCCTGATCGAGCAGCAGCGGCATGCGGTCGTGGCCGGTCAGGCGGCGGTAATCATCGGTGGGCGGGACAGTGAGCATATACACTCTGCGCTCGCCGCGTCGCTCCACCACCACCCCGGCGAGCCCTCGGTCGATGCCGAACCAGACGCCCTTCTCAACACCCTGGCGCGCCGGGATCGTCACCGGCTGGGGCCGAAGCGCATCCCACTTGCCGGCGTCGAGGCTCTCCTGCCGCGCCCACCCGGTCTTCGGCAACGAGAGCTTCCCCTCGCGGTCGCCCCAGTCCAGCAGCGCGAGCGCGCCATCGAGCAGCAGCGGCAGCACCGGGCGCGGCTGCCAGAACGTCGTCTCAATGAGGCCGGCGGTGCGGAATTGCGCCAGACGCTCGGCCGGGTAGATCGCGATGAGCTGCGGCTCAAGCGCCGCGTCGTAGGTGAATCGAATACCACCGCACATGGTCACGCCTCCCCTCACCGGGCAGATGATCTACTAACCGGGCAGATAAGCACAGATAAACACAGATAGAGTAATCCTACAAGAGTAGAAAAGGGGTGATCTTGGGGACATCCAGAGGGTACCCGGCCCCCAACCCCCCGCTGTGCGCTTCGCGCGTGTACAACGCACGTAGGATTACTATAGTCGGGCAGTTTGTCCGTGAATTGACGCGAATTGGCACTCCTTACTCCTGGCTCCTTACTTCTGGCTCCTGGCTCCGTGCTCCTCCAGCGCCTCCTGCGGGCTGCGCACCGTCGCGATATCGCCGAGCGGTAAATCGAGCGAGCTCAGCAGCAGCGCCACCTCTGGCACCACCCCGCTGAGCGTCACGCGGCAGCCGATCAGCCGCAGCGCACGGGCAGTGCTGAGCAGCGAGCGTGCCACCGCGCTATCGACGGCCCGCACTCCGGTAATATCGATGATCACCAGCTTGGCGCGGCGGGCGTGGGCATCGGCCAGCAGCCTGGCGGTTATTTTTGCGGCGCGCACCTGATCCAGCCGGCCGACGAGTGGGGCCAGCAGGACGCCGTGCGCCAGCGGCACCACCGGCGTCTCAAGCGTCGCCACCAGCACCAGCAGCTCTTCTTGCTCGGCGATCTGCTGACGCTGTGCGCTGTTGGCCTCCGCCAGCGACGCAGCGCGCTCCGCCGCCTCGCGCCGCGCCGCATCCGCGCTCGCCAGGGCAGCGGCGCGCTCGCCGAGCGCCGCGTCCATCACCACCCGCGCCAGCGTCAGCCCGGCGATGATCATCGCCAGCAGCGTCGCGACTACCGGGCCGGGCGGGTAGGCGAACGAGCCGCGCGCGCTGTAGATCAGCAGCGCAGCCAGAAATGTGACCGGGACGGTGCTCGGCGCGCCGATCACCACCGCAATCACCGGCGGGATCAGCAGTGAGAGCAAGCCAATGGGGCTCAGCGTCGGCCCTGGCGGTACCATGGCGGACACCACCGTGGCGAGCGTCAGCAGCATGGCTGTGGCGTACGGCACGCGGCGCACATAACAGGCCAGAACGACGAGCGAGAGGATCTCGCCGACGACCCCGAACACCAGCTGGCTCAGCGGCAGCGTCGGGTCGCTGATGATCCAGCCAATGAGGATGAGCAGCCCAAAGCTCATCACGCCCTGCAATCCGATGGCTACCTGCCGCTGTGTCATACGCTCGCCTCCCTGCTCTCAATAGCTCCGTGGTATTATACGATGTCGCCGCCGGCGCATCGCCGCCGCGCAGCGCACGCACGCCGCTTCACTGACGAGGGAGGCTATGACAGCACAGTCGATGGAGGCGCTGGTATACCGCACGGCCCGCGGCGGCACCAGTATCGAGGAGCGCGATGTACCGCGCGCCGGCCCTGGCGAGGTAATCTTGCAGGTGGCTGCGGTGGGCGTCTGCGGCACCGATGTCCACGCGTGGCAGGGGCTGTTCCCCATGGCCGGCGCGCCGGTGGTACTCGGCCACGAGTTCAGCGGCATCGTGGCCGATGTCGGGCCGGGGGTGACGAGCGTGCGCGTCGGCGAGCGGGTGGTCTCCGAGACGGCGGCCTACGTCTGCGGCGAGTGTATTTATTGCCGCAGCGGCAGCTACAACGTCTGCCCCAACCGCAAGGGCTTCGGCTTCCAGTTCGACGGCGCGATGGCCGGCTATGTCCGCACTCGCCCCGCCATCCTGCACCGCGTCCCCGAGAAGCTGCCGATGGCGTTCGCCGCGCTCACTGAGCCGGGCTGCGTGGCTTATAATGCGATCATCGAGAAGAGCCACCCCCGCCCAGGCGATCACGCCGTCGTCATTGGCCCCGGCCCGATCGGGCTGATGTGCCTGGCGGTGCTGCGGCTATGCGGCCCCGCCAAGCTGACGATGGTCGGGCTGCGCAGGGACGGCGCGCGGCTGGATCTGGCCACGGCGATGGGCGCCGACGAGGTGATCGTGGCCGACGAGGCGGATGCGGTGGCGGCGGTGCGCGACGCCGGCGATGGCTTCGGCGCGCACCTGGTGATCGACGCGGTTGGCGTGGCCAAGACTCTCGACCAGAGCCTGGATATGGTGCGGCCAAATGGGCAGATAACCAAGATCGGCTGGGGCAGCTCGCCGCTTGGGTTCAACGTGGATCGGCTGATCAGCAAGGCCGCCACGCTCCAGGGCTCGTTCAGCCATCTCTACGGCACCTGGGAGCGAGTGCTGACACTGCTCGGCACCGGGCAGATCGATGTGCGGCCACTGATGGCGACCTACGCGCTGCGCGAGTGGCACGCCGGCTTCTCGGCGATGGAGGACCTTGAGGTGGCCAAGAGCGTGCTGCTGCCGCACGGGCGCGCGCTCGGCGAAATCTAGCGACGGCCACGCTGCCGCAGCGCGCCCATTTTGGCCTGTGGCAGCGCGGTAGCTGCTGTTGTTGCTGCTGCGCAGCTACGCTGCGCAGCAGCATAAAACGTACTTCCTCTCATAAGGAGATGTTCAATGCTGAACCTCGCAACGCTGCTCGACCGAAGCGCCGGCCGCAACCCCGGCAAAGTCGCGGTGATCTTCGAGACCACCCGGCTGCGCTACGCCGAGCTGCTCGGCGCCGCCAACAAAGTGGCCAACGGGCTCGCCAAGCTCGGCATCGGCCGCGGCGACCACGTCGCCATCCAGCTCGCCAACACACCGCACTTCGTCATCGCCTACTTCGCGACTCTCAAAATCGGTGCCACTGTCGTCCCGCTCAATGTGCTATTCAAGCAGAACGAGGTCGCCTACCACCTGGACGACAGCGACGCCATTGCGCTGATCGCCTGGGAGAGCTTCCTGCCGGAGGCCGCCCCCGGCTTCGCCAGCGCCGAGAGCTGCAAGCACCTGATCGTCGCCACCGCCCCCGGCTCGACGGCGGCGCTGCCCGATGGCGCGCTCCGGCTCGACGCGCTGCTCGCCGATAACAGCCCGGCCTTCGATACGGTGCAGACCATGCCGGACGACACCGCCGTCATCCTGTACACCTCCGGCACCACCGGTCGCCCGAAGGGCGCCGAGCTGACCCATGCCAATATGTTTTTCAACGTTATGGCCTGCGCCGAGAAGCTCATGAATATTCGTGAAGACGAGATTGGGCTGGCGGCGCTGCCGCTGTTTCACTCTTTTGGCCAGACCTGCGTGATGAATAATATGCTCTACGCCGGCGCGACGCTGACGCTCATGCCGCGCTTCGAGCCGCAGAAGGCGATGGAGATTATTCAGCGCGATAAGGTCACCTACTTCGCCGGCGTGCCGACGATGTACTTCTACCTGCTCAACTTCCCCGGCGCTGACCAGTACGATCTCTCATCGCTCACCGTCTGCTGCTCGGGCGGCGCTGCGATGCCAGTCGAGGTGATGCACGCCTTCAATAAGAAGTACGGCGTGACGATCATCGAGGGCTACGGCCTCTCCGAGACCGCGCCGGTGGCGTCGTTCAATCACCTGACCCGGCCGATCAAGCCAGGCAGCATCGGCACGCCGATCTGGGGGATGGAGCTGCGCGTGACCGACGCCGACGGTGGCCCGGTGGCGGACGGTGAGCTCGGCGAGATCGGCATCCGCGGCCACAGCGTGATGAAGGGCTACTACAAGCGCCCGGAGGCCACCGCCGACTGCATCCGCAACGGCTGGTTTCATACCGGCGATGTGGCCTACCGCGACGCAGACGGCTACTACTTTATCATGGACCGCATCAAGGACATGATCCTGCGCGGCGGGTTTAATATCTACCCGCGCGAAGTCGAGGAAGTGCTGTACGCCCACCCGGCCGTGGCCGAGGCGGCGGTGGTTGGCGTGCCGGACGCGGCGCTCGGCGAGGAGGTCAAGGCGGTGGTGGTGCGCAAGCCGGGGCAGGATGTGACGGACGCCGACTTGATCGCTTATTGCAAGGAGCGGCTGGCGGCCTACAAGTACCCGCGCAGCGTCGAGTTCCGCGAAACGCTGCCGAAGACCGCGAGCGGCAAGATCCTCAAGCGCGAGCTGCGGTGACGGGTGAGGGAGTGACACGGCGTGATGAAGAGGTGACACCTCGCATACGTGATAGGGATGACACCTCGCGCATGTCATGCTGAGGGCACCCGCCGGGGCGTCTGACGGCCGCTCACGTCTGCCGCGAAGCATCTGTGCTGGCACACGGGCGATCGGCGCATGGCGAATTGCTGGTGCCGCATCCCAGAATGCTGCTCCGGCACCGACGCTTCGCGGGCCCTTAATCTAGCGGGCAGGACGTGCTCTGGCGCTCAGCGTGACATACGGCAAAAGCCTACTTTCCATCGCTTCATCCCCGCATCCCTTCATCCCCTCACGGCGTCTCATCCCGCGCGTTGCCGCCAGTCAGCCCGCCGCCCACTCCTGAACCTGGGTCGAGTAGATAGGCGACCTGAAGGCTCGGCGCGTAGAGCATACTGCCGTTGGTGAGCAGCTGCCGCACGCCGCGCTCCGGGTATTCGGCCGAGAGCGCGTAGCCGATCGCGGCGCGGATCTCGGGGTTCTCACGCCAGGCCTTGCCGAAGCCGCGCACCGGTGCGAGCAGCCCCGGCGGCGCGTCGGACGGCGGCTCGGGCATCGTCTCGTTCCAGCTATCGTTGACCAGCCGCCACACCAGCCGGCCATCTTTGCTGAAGACCGCGTAGATCTGCCCAGGGTAGCGGTAGTAGCCGGCCACGTAGACCATGCTGCCGTGCTCGAAGCGCTGCGAGGCGCGCACCCCGCGATCTAGCGGCGGGAAGACCCAGTACGGGCAGCCAAAATCGTTGACCTCGCGCGTCGCCAGGTTGGTCAGCGGTGAGTCGGCCGGCTCGCAGCCAGCGGTCTGCCGGATCTGCGCGCCAAACAGCGCCAGCAGCACTTCGTAGCGCGTGCCGGCGTACTCGGTATGGTGCTCCATTCGTCGCCGCTCGAAGTACTGCACGTCGAATGGGTGGCGCTGCCCGCTGACCGGGTCCAGCAGATTCTCGCTCGTTTTCTGGGTCAGCGGGTAGCCGAAGCGCTCCAGCCCACCATTAGTACGCCAGTAGCTCAGGAATGGCTCGCACAGGCTGTGGCGGGTAATGGCGAAGTAGACGCAGCCCGGCTCTGCACCATCCACACCGTCGGTCGACGGGACGCGGCGGTTCGGCCGCTCTAACGTCTCGGCCCCGAGCCTGCCTGCCAGCACCCCAAGCCCCTGATTGGCGTGATCCTCAAGCCGGTCGCGCTCGAACCACTGCACCGGCCCGATCCAGGTCTCAATGGTATCGGCCTGCTGTGGCCCGATCGGGTAGCCAAAGACCGCCAGACCACCGTTGCGCTCCCAGTAGGCGCGGATCGGCCCGGCGATACAGAATCCGGTTTGGGTGAAGCAGCGTTCGGCGGAGGGATCGGCGGGGGGGAGGAGAAGCGCGAGCACGAACAGCAAGAGTACCACAGCGAGCTCCTTTGGTTTGCACGGCGTGCGACTGGACGCCCGATGCGCGTCACAAGTCTATCTGCCAGCCTTGCGTATCCCACCGCTCACAGCGGGCGGTGGGACAAAGATCAGGGCTCATGCAAAGCCTGTGTATCCGCTCATCTGCACGAATATTCTTGCAGATGAGCGGGCGATACCAGTTGTGGCTCAACGTTGTATTGGCCCTAGGACAAACAGTGCGTGATACATGCGAACGGCCCCGTACAGACCACGCTGGAGCTCGTAGCGCGCTGCTAAGGCTCTTTCAAGCTGCATGGTTTGAGTAGTCGCGCGGACGTGTGTCGGCAGCACGACGCAGCGAGCGACGATTGCCAATTGCCCAATACACTACGCCCCTGCCTGCGACGACCGTTCGCCGTGCGCAGTGTAATCGAACCCGGCGCGCTCGGCAAGCATGGTCAGCGCGCGCTGCGTCGAGCGATGCGGCGTGTGCAGACCCGTCTCCCACTCGCTGATCGTCTGCTGCCGCACATCGAGCAGATCGGCGAGCTCCCGCTGCGTGATATTCATCGAGTCGCGTAGCAGCCGTATCATCTCCGGCTCCCATTTTACTCGCGCGGCGCGGCGCAACATTGGCATTCGTTCAGTATCGCCCATCATCGACATCTCCTTCGCACAAAATGTGCAATCTGTAATTGCAATCGCTCTATATTATGTATCATAACCATATGTAGGACGGGAGAATGGGGGGGGGTTCTTGGGGCTGCGCCCCAACCCCCCGCTCCGCGCACGCTCCATCTGCCCACTTGTCCAGATAGCATCTGGTCTATAATGAGAGCGTCATCCCGTCGATCGTCGAACGATAGGTGAGAAAGACCGCTCTATGCACGTTCATCGCCGAACTACTGCGCTCCTGCTGGGCCTGGCGCTCGCCGCCTGCGGCCCGGCGTCCACCGTTGCGCCCACGCGATCGCCGTCGCCGCTGGCCACCACACAGCCCACCACCGCACAGACCGCCTCGCCGCCGAGCCCGTCGCCGCTCTCGCAGGAGGATGCCCTGCTGGCCACGATGGCGGCCGCGCCGACGAGCCCGCCAACGCCGACCACAGACCTGCCGACGCCCTTCCCGACTATCACGCTCGGACCGACCGCCGCGCCGGCTCCGCTCGCAGCCGGCTGGTGGAATACCGCCACCTGCTACGAGATCTTCGTCCGCTCGTTCGCCGACAGCGACGGCGATGGAGTCGGCGATTTCAATGGGCTCGCCAGCAAGCTGGATTATCTCAACGACGGCAACCCGAAGACCACCGCCGACCTCGGCGTCAACTGTCTCTGGCTCATGCCGGTGGCCGAGGCCGACTCGTACCACGGCTATGACACCACCGACTACTACAACGTCGAGCGTGACTACGGTACTAACGAGCAGTTCAAGACGCTGATGGCCGCCGCCCACTCCCGCGGTATCCATGTCATCATCGATCTGGTGCTCAACCACACCTCGAGCGCCCACCCCTGGTTCACCCAGGCCAGCGCCAACCCACAATCTCCCTACCGCGACTACTACATCTGGAGCAAGAACGACCCAGGCTACAGCGGCCCGTGGGGTGAGCGCGTCTGGCACCCGGCCAGCGGCGGCGGCTACTTCTATGGTATATTCTACGAGGGTATGCCGGACCTCAACTATCGTAATCCAGCTGTCACCGCCGAGGCCGAGAAGATCTCGGCGTTCTGGCTGAACCAGATGGACGTGGACGGCTTCCGCCTCGATGCGATCAAGCATCTCATCGAAAACGGCCGCGAGCAGGAGAATTCTCGCGAGACCCACGCCTGGCTACGCGCCTACCGCAGCTTCCTGCAGCGAACCAAACCAGATAGCTTCACCGTCGGCGAGATATACGGTGCCCAGCCGGGCGCTCTGCTGGACTACTACCCAGATCAGCTCGACACCTACTTCAACTTCGGCATTGGATCCGGCATCGCATCGGCGGTGAAGAGCGGCAGTGCGAGCGAGCTCACACGCCCCGCAACCGTAGACAAGCAGATTCCATACCAGCGCTATGCCCCATTTTTAACCAACCACGATCAGACCCGGATCATGACCGCGCTCGGCGGCGATTCGTCACAGATGCGCGCCGCGGCGATCGCGCTGCTGACCCAGCCGGGGATCCCGTTTCTGTACTACGGCGAGGAGATCGGCATGCGCGGCGATAAGCCGGATGAGCGCATCCGCACGCCGATGCAGTGGGATGCGCAGGGCAAGGGCTTCTCCAGCGGCACGCCGTGGGAGCCGCCGCAGCCCGACCTGGCGGAGGTGAACGTCGCAGCGCAGCGCGACGCCCCCACGTCGCTCCTATCGCTCTACCGTGCGCTCATCCGGCAGCGATCGGACTTCGGCGCGGCGAATACGGCGACGCTCGACGTGGTGATCGTCAGTGGCAGCCAAGCGCTGGCCGCCTACACCCTGACCGCCGGCGACAACGTGATGCTGGTGCTGCTCAACGTCGGCGACGCGCAGATCGCCGGTGCGAGCATCGCGCCGGTGGCAGCGCGCCCGTGGCAGCGCGCCGTCTGGCGGCGATTGCCTGGCCAGCCAGAGACCACTGCGGCGCTCACATCGCAGGGAGACGGCACCTACCTGCTGCCGCCGATCGCGGCCCATGATGGGCTGATCTACACGCTTGAGCCGTAGCATCGTGCTACAATAACGCTATGATCAGCTATCAGAACTTCATCGCTGGCGCGTGGGGCGGGGCGGCCGAGCGGCTGACGCTGCTTGACCCTTCGGATGCGGCGAGCCAGATCGCCACCCTGCCGCTCAGCTCGGTCTCCGGTGCGTCAAGCGCCTGCGCTGCGGCGCGAGACGCGCTGACCGGCTGGCGGCGCACCGCAGCGTCGCAGCGCGCCGCAATCGTGGCAGGCGCTGCGGCGCTGCTCACAGCGCGCGCCGATGTCATTGCACCGGCCATCGGCCAGGAGACCGGGCTGACGACGGCCGAGAGCCGGGCCGAGATCGCCAGCTGTGCGGCGACCCAGCTGTTCGGCGCTGCGCTGGCTGGCCAGACCACCCCGGCGGCGCGGCCGGCCAGCCTGAGCTACACCGTCCACCGCCCGCGCGGGGTCGTCGGGCTGCTGGCGGCCTGGAGCAGCCCGCTCGCCGAGCCGTTCGCCCAGATCGCCAGCGCGCTGGCGCTCGGCAACACCGTGGTCTTCAAGCCGGCACATCTCGCTCCCGCCGCCGCCGACGCGATCGTGCGCGCGTTTGTGGACGCCGGCCTTCCCGACGGCGCGCTCAACCTGGTTTACGGCGATGCCAGCGTCAGCCGCGCGATTGCCGAGCACGGCGCGGTGCGCGCGCTGCTGCTGGCCGACGCAGACGATGCCGCAGCGCGCCAGATCGCCGCGGCGCGCGGCATCCCCTGCTGGAGCGCCCCAGGCGGCGGCGGCACCGCCATCGTCCTGGCCGACGCCGACCTCGACCTCGCCGTGACGGCCATCGCCCGCAGCGCGTTCGGTGGCAGCGGCTGGCGCGCCGGGTCGCTGCGGCGGGTCGTCCTGCTCCACCCGATCGCCGACGCCGCCATCGAGCAGCTGCTGGCGTCGGCGCGGCGGCTGCGTCTCGGCCCGGCACTCGAAGCGACCACCGATGTCGGGCCGTGCCCCGACGCCAGCTACCTAGAGCATGTCATCGCCACGGTGGCCGCCGCCCGCGCCACCGGCGCCGAGATCCTCACCGGCGGGGCGCGCGCCGGCGGCCGACTGGCCGGCGGGTTCTTCATACCACCGACGATCATCGATAGGGTGCGGCCGGATATGGCGCTGCTGCACAACGAGCCGGTCGGGCCGCTGCTGGCAGTGCTGCGCGCCGAAACCTTCGACGAGGCGCTGGCGCTGGCCAATGGCATCAAGGGCAGCGCGGCGGCAATCTACACCCGCGACGCCGGCCGCATGTTTCAGTTCCTGGAGCAGACCGAGGCCGGCCACGCCCAGGTCAATACCAGCAGCATCGAGCCGGGGTGGGACGGCCAGGCCGCGCTCGCGGCCTTCCTGACCGAGACCCAGAGCGTGACGATCCAGCACTAACTATGATCTACCTCGACCACGCCGCCACCACCCCGCTCGACCCGCAGGTGCTCGACGCGATGCTGCCGCACCTGCGCGAGACTTATGGCAACCCATCGAGCGTCCACCGCGCAGGCCGCGATGCTCACGCCGCGCTCGACGCCGCCCGCGATGCGATCGCCGCCGCGATCGGCGCGACGCCGCGCGAGCTAATCTTCACCGGCGGCGGCTCCGAGGCGGATAATTTGGCGATCAAGGGCGTGGCCCGTGCGCGTCGCGCCGCCGGGCGCGGCGGCCAGGTGATCACCTCCGCCATCGAGCACCACGCGGTGCTGCACGCCGTCGAGTCGCTCGCCGCCGATGGCTTTAACATCGGCATCCTGCCGGTGGACACCGATGGCCTGGTGAGCGCCGATGCCCTGCGCGCCGCCATCGGCGACGACACGGCGCTGGTCTCGATTATGCACGCCAACAACGAGATTGGGACGATCCAGCCGATCGCCGAGCTCGGCGCGATCTGCCGCGAGCGCGGCGTGCCGTTCCACACCGACGCGGTGCAGACCGCCGGCGCGCTGCCGCTCGACGTGGGCGCGCTCAACGTTGACCTGCTGACGCTGGCGGCGCACAAGTTCTACGGACCGAAGGGCGTCGGGCTGCTGTACGCCAGGCGCGGCGTCCCGCTCGACCCACAGATCCACGGCGGGGCGCAGGAGCGACAGCGCCGGGCCGGCACCGAGAACGTGGCGGGCATCGTTGGCATGGCGGCGGCATTGCAGCTCGCAGAGGCGCGGCGCGACGGCGATGCGGCGCGGCAGACGGCGCTGCGCGACTGGCTGATTGGGCAGATCCGGCAGATCCCGCTCACGCAGCTCGCTGGCCACGCCACGCGGCGGCTGCCGAACAATATCAACGTGATCTTCGATGGGATCGAGGGCGAGAGCGCGCTGCTGCTGCTGGATCAGCGCGGCATCGCGGCGTCGAGCGGCTCGGCCTGCACTAGCGGCTCGCTCGAGCCGTCGCACGTCATCCTGGCGCTCGGCATCGCGCCGGAGCGGGCGATTGGGGCGCTACGGTTCAGCCTCGGCCGCTCCACCAGCGAGACCGATGTGCGCGCGCTGATGGACGCGCTACCGGGGATCGTCGCGCAGCTGCGCTCATCCGGGCGGTCTATCCACAGATAGCCACAGATAGGCACAGATAGCCGAACAGCCGGACATGGTCCACAGATAGGCGCAGATGGCCGCACAGCCGGACAGATCGTCCGCTCATCGGTGCAATTAGACGCGAATGCCGCACGTCCGGACAAAAGGCATTCATTCTTTTCTTCTCCGATTAGGATCGCTCCATACTACGGCTATCCGTGGATAACCTGATCTGCCATCGCCTGCGGGGTATGGCCGCGCTCGCGCAACAGCCGCTGTCCATCGTCGAGCGCCACCCACGGCATCGGCGCGTCGTCTGGTGCGCGCTCCAGCGGCGCGCCGCCAAGGATCGTCAGCGCGTTGACCAGCAGCTCGCGGCCGACGCGCGGCTGCATGAAGATATCGTAGAGGGTGAAGCTGCCGCGCTCCAGCCGGAACAGTGCCACGTCGGCCAGCGCGCCTGGGCGGAGCGTGCCGATCTGACCGTAGAGCCCCATGATCTGCGCCGGGCGCGCCGTGGCCCGCAGGATGACATCATCGAGCGACATCCCGAGTGCCAGGAATTTGCTCAGACAAGTGGGCAGATCGAAGCACGGTCCGAGCGCAGCGAGCTGGTGAATATCGGACGAGATCGCGTCTGGGGCGAAGCCGGCCGCCAACATCGCCTCGGCCGAAGCGAACGAGAACGAGCCAGCGCCGTGACCGACATCCATGAGCACGCCGCGCTCGCGGGCCAGGTGCGCCACCTCGCGCAGCGCGCCGCTATCCTCGACGAGCCGGTTGGAGCGGCCGGTGCAGCAGTGGGTCAGGATATCGCCCGGCCGCAGCAGTGCGAGGATCGATTCGATGCTCGGCGGGCCGGAGGCGATGTGGACCATCATGGGCTTGCCGACCCGCTCGGCCGCCTGCCGCGCCCGTTCCAGCCCGGCCACACCGGTGCCGCCCGCCCCGCCGGTGGTCGTCGCATCGACGCGGGCCTTGACGCCGAGCAGCTTGTCGGCGTGGCGCTCCAGCATCAGCGCGCAGACATCCACATCGCAGTAGCTGAGATTGGCCAGCTCCCAGTCCGGCGCCACCAGCCCGATCGAGGCGATGTTGAGCAGGCCATAGAGCCTGGTGCGGGCGCGCTCGACGATGAATTGGCGGAATGCCAGCCAGTTGTAGGCCCCGGCCGAGCCGACATCGAGCCATGTCGTCACACCAGTGCGCGCCGCGATCGGGTCGGGGTTGATGCCCCAGTAGCTGCCGCCGTAGAACGCGTGGGTGTGCAGATCCACCAGGCCGGGCGTCACTAGCAGCCCGGAAGCGTCGATCACCGCGCGCGCCGCAGACGCAGGGATGGCGCGGTCCACCGCCGCGATGCGGTCGCCCTGGATCGCCACATCGAGCCGGCCGCCGTACCCCGCGCCTGGGTCCACCACCGTCCCGCCGCTGATCAGGAGATCGAACATGCCGTGCCTCACGATACAATAGATTGCGAGGCTATTGTACCGCACCGCTCCGGACCGATCGTCTACAGATAGCCACAGATAGCCACAGATACCGGCAAGACGAGCACATAGTCCGCTCATTCGCGCAAATTGGCGCGAATACCGGGCAGCCTGTAACGCGCCGCCGTAGGGACGCAGCTTGCTGCGTCAGCGCCCACATCCTGGCCGATTGTCCGCAGCTCCCCACACAGCGGGTGCGAGCAGCGGGAGCGCTGCCGCTCGCACCCGCCGCTGCTACTGATCGCAGAGCCCGGCCGGGGCGCTAGTCGCGCAGCTATTATCGGCGTAGGTATTTATCAGCGGCATGCCGTTGAGATCTACAATATCGAGACCACCGCTGTTCGCCACCTTGTTCTCCTTCACGGTAGCGCCGCTCACGCCAGCGCCGATGTGAATACCATCGCCGAGATTATCGTGGATCCGATTAGTAGCGATCACATTCTGAAACGCATTCGGGTCGTCAATGGCGGTCTCGACCCAGATGCCGGACCCGCCGTTATAGCTCACCTCATTCTCCACAATGGTGTTAAAGCCAGCATCGGTCAGGAATATTCCGTCGCTGGAATTGTTGCGGATCACGTTGCTGCGCACCTCAACGTCGCCCGTTTCATCGCCGAGGACGATCCCCCGGCCGCTGCGAGTCACGGTATTGTCGCGGATCGAAACCTGGTCGGTGAGATCGACGACGATGCCGATCCCGCCATCCTGACCATTTCCGACGATGGTATTGTCCTCAACATCGCCGTGCCCGCCTTCGCGGATATCGATCCCGATCAGGCCGCCCTCCACCCCCCGGCCGCGGAATGTGTTCCCATCGATCATAGCAAAGGTATTGGAGCCGCTCACATTGATCGCCTCGCTGTGCACCCACTCGATGCTGTTATCGGAGATATCCGCCCGCGCGTTGCTCACCAAAATCCCCCCGTACATGTTACGGAAGCGATTGTGTGCGATCGTCACCTGCGCTCCATCGCGCACGATCACGCCGGCGACGGAGGTGTCTCCCGAGGCGCTATCGTGCCGGATGGTGAGCCCGCGCAGGCGCGACTGCTGGACCCCGACGAACGCTACGATCGCGCCCCCAACGCTTGGCACCAAGGGCGACTGCAGTACAGCTCCCGAGCGCCCTTCGATCGTGAGGCTGCGCGCCACGGCGACCTGCTCGACATACGTGCCCTTGCAGACGATAACACGCGTCGCCGAAAGATCGTCCACCGCCTGCTGCAGCAGCGCGTAGTTCGGGCTGCCGCACGCTCCGCTCCGCGACGCCACAGGCGTGCCGCTGTCATCGACGTAGACGGTTCGGCTTGTCTGCGCTAGCGTCGCCCGGGGTGACGCGATGCTACCGAGAATGACGAGGATCACCAGCCAGATTGGTCGTCGTATGCTCTTCATTGTCCCCTCCATTAGGAACGCTGCCTTCCGCATCAGCGCGGTCGGCTCAGTCCTCGCGGTGCGGCAGCATTGGGCTAGCTGCGGCGTGGTGACACCGATGGTAGATGCGACGCTACCGCTATCGAGGTGAACTAAGTATACCCTGCGGCGCGGCGCATCGCCCGTCAAAAATGACAGATGTCGATCCGTCCCTCGCACCCGATCGCTTTCGGCCGCCCTGTGACCTTTTACCATCTCATCCCCATCTCCGCAAACGCATCGGCGATGCACATCAAACGCATCGCTTTTCGCAGCAGGATGCGGAGAAGCGGTGCTATACTGATGCCGATCCCCTGACACAGTAAGGAGCGCGCCGTGGCATCGATCGTGTTTATCGCCGGTATGGAGCGGTTCAACGCCCACGTCTGGGACGATGTCGCGCAGTCGCTCGACGCCAGCGGCGTCGGCGTCGCGATCCAGCGCTTCCACGACGGCCACATCGACGCGCAGGACCCGGCGCTCGTCACCGCGATCGCCGGCGCCGATGTGCTGTTCGTAACGCTGATAAACACCCGGCAGCAGGCCGACTGGATCGCCGCACAGCTCGACCGCGCGCCGGTGGCCACGGTCTTCGCCTTCGAGAGCATGCCGGAGGTAATGCGGCTCACCCGCGTCGGCGAGTACCGCGTGACCGGCGAGAAGGGCGGCGTGCCGAAGCCCATGCGCGCGGTGCTGAATATGATCACCCGCGGTCGCGACGAAGATACGCTCTACGCTTACACCAAGCTCACCAAGCTCACCGCCAAGCTGCTGCCGCTGATGCCAGCCAAGCTCAAAGATTTTCGCACCTGGCTCAGCGTCAATATCTACTGGAACCAGCCGGACGCCGCCAACCTGACGCAGATGATCCGCCTGATCCTGCGCGACTGCTGCGGCCAGACGCTCGATGTGGCACCGGCGCGGCTGATCCCGATGATGGGCTGCTTCCACCCGGACGCCGAGCAGTTGTTCGATGGCCCGGACTCCTACCTGCGCTGGTACCGCAAGCGGCGGCCGACAAAGCGCGGCGAGCTGGCCCGGCCGCTCGTGGCCGTGCTCGCCTTCCGCAAGCATATTGTGCAGCGCCAGCGTTACCTCACCGAGCTGGTGCGCGCGCTGGAGGCCGCTGGACTCGATGTGCTGCCGGTGATGGTCTCGGGCATCGAGGCCCATGTGGCGGTGCGCGAGTGGCTCGCCAAACAGCCGATCGACCTGCTGATGTCCACCATGGGCTTCCCGCTCGTCGGCGGGCCGGCCGGCTCCACCAGCCCCGGCAAGTACCATCAGACCGCGAGCGACCTGCTGGCGGCGCTGGACGTGCCGTACATGATCGTGCAGCCGCTCCAGATGCAGGACGAGGCCAGCTGGCACGCCAGCGGGGTGGCCCCAATGCAGGCGGTGATCATGTACGACCTGCCGGAGATGGACGGCAGCATCGCCCCGGTCGCGCTCGGCGCGATCCGCGGTCAGGAGATCGTCGCCGCGCCGGATCGGCTGGCGCGCGCCGCCCGCCAGGCAGCCGGATGGGCGCGGCTGCGACGCACCGCCAACGCCGAGAAGCGCCTGGGGCTGATCGTCTACAACTTCCCGCCCGGGCTCGGCAAAGTCGCCACCGCAGCGCTGCTCGATGTGCCGGCCTCGCTCCACGCGCTGCTGCTGCGGCTCAGGGCCGATGGCTACGATGTGCAGAACATCCCCGCCACGCCGCAGGCGCTCGCCGAACAGCTCGCCGCGCTCGATACCGCCGCCAGCGCCGCCACCACCCTGCCGCTCAGCGAGTACCGCGCGCTGATCCCCGCCGCCCACGCCGATCGGATCGAGCAGTTCTGGGGCGCTGCCCCAGGCACCATCGCCCCCGCCGGCCGTGATGCGATGCGTCTCGACACCCTGACGTTTGGCAAGGTGGTGGTCGGCGTGCAGCCCTCCATGGGCGTCCCGGGCGACCCGATGCGGTTGCTGTTCGCGCCGGAGTTCACGCCGCACCACCAGTACGCCGCCTTCTACCGCTGGCTGACCCATGTCTGGCGCGCCGACGCGCTAGTCCATGTCGGGATGCACGGCACCGCCGAGTGGATGCCTGGGCTCCAGCTCGGCCTGACCGAGACCTGTTGGCCGGATCTGCTGCTCGGCGCGCTGCCGAACCTGTACCTCTACCCGCTCAATAACCCGGCCGAGGCGGCGATCGCCAGGCGGCGCGGCTACGCCACCATCGTCTCGCATCTGGTGCCGCCATACGCCCGCGCCGGCAGCTACAAGCAGCTCGCCGTCCTGCGCGCGCAGCTCGAAGGCCCAGATCACGAGCGGCCGGCGCTGCCGGATCTGCCGCGCCGCGATGCCGAGACCGAGGGCGACTATCGCCGGCGCGCTGTGGCCTATCTCAACACTATCGAGCAGCGGCTGATCCTCGATGGGCTGCACACCTTCGGCACCGCCCCATCGCCAGAGCGCGCCGCCACCCTGATCGAGGCCGCGCTGGAGATCCCGCGCGCCGATCAGCCCGGCCTCTCGGCGCTGCTCGCCACTCACGGCGTCGCCGCCGAAGACCTCGTGGCAGCGCGGACCGAGTTCGTGCGCACCGCCGTGCTCCAGGTCGCGTCGCACCCCTCGCTGTCGTTCGTGCTGCCCCCAGATATCGTCACAGCGCCGGCCTTCGCGCCGCTAGTGACCACCGGCCGCGCCATTCTCGCCGGGCTGCTGGCGGCCGGCGGCGAGCTCGACGCGCTGCTCCACGCCCTCGGCGGCGGCTACGTCCGCCCGGCCCACGGCGCAGACCCGGTGCGCGGCGGGGCCGGCGCGCTGCCGAGCGGCCGCAACATCCACGGCATCGACCCGTGGCGGCTCCCGTCTGAAACGGCGCTGGTGCGCGGCGCGCAGATGGCCGAGCAGCTGATCGCTCGCCACCGCGCCGCCCACGGCGGAGCCCATCCACATACTGTGGCGCTCACGCTCTGGGCGCTCGATACCGTCAAGTCCGAGGGCGAGAGCATCGCCGTGGCGCTCGCGCTGGTGGGAGCGCGGCCGGAGCGCGACGGGCAGGGGAAGATCTGGCGCTACAGCCTGGTGCCGCTCGAAGATCTTGGGCGGCCGCGCATCGATCTGCTACTGGATATCTCGGCGATCTTCCGCGATACCTTCCAGATGAGCCTGGACCTGCTCGATGACCTATTCCGCCGCGCCGCCGAGGCCGATGAGCCGCCGACGTCCAACCCCATCCGCGCCAACGCGCTCGAGCAGCAGCGGCGCGGCGCGACCTGGGATGAGGCCACCGCGCGGATCTTCACCCAGGCCCCAGGCTACTACGGCACCGGCGTGGACGAGCGCATCGAGGAGGGGCAGTGGGACGAGGCGGGCGACCTGAGCGACACCTACCTCCACCGCAACAGCCACACCTACGGCGGCGGGCGCGGCGGCGTGGCGGCTCCGGCCGCGCTCAGGGCGCTGCTCGGCAGCGTGGATCACATTTTCCAGCCGATCGATAGCGTCGAGTACGGCCTGACCGATATGCAGCACTACTACGGCCACGCCGGCGCCATCCAGCTCGCCGCAAAGCAGCAGACCGGCGTGGCGCCGCAGCTCAGCTTCGGCGAGAGCTACACCGGCACCGTCACCGTCAGCGGTGCCGATGAGATCCTGCGGCTCGAGGCGCGCTCCAAGCTGCTCAACCCGCGCTGGTACGAGCCGCTGCTGGCCCACGGCCACGCTGGCGCGGCCGAGATTAGCAGCCGCTTTACCTACCTCGTGGGCTGGAGCGCCACCACGGGCATGGTCGATGGCTGGGTCTACGATGGCATGGCCGCCACCTTTGTGCTGGACGAAGCGGTGCGGTCGCGGCTCGAAGCCGCCAATCCACACGCGGCGCGCAATGCGGTCGCCAGGCTGCTCGAAGCCAACGGCCGCAACCTGTGGCAGACCGACGACGCGACGATCGAGCGGCTGCAGACGATCTACGCTAATCTCGAAGACCGGCTGGAGCTGGTGTAAATCGAAGGGTAATGATTTGTCCGGCATTTGTGCAGATTGGCGAACATTTGCGGATGACCTGCCGGGAGACGAGATGACCTGCCCGGTAGCTGTGCTCATCTGGGCCTATCTGTGATCTGTCCGGCATTCACGCGGATGTACGTTCCCAACGTTCTCCGTTGGGTCAGATCGGGTCGAGCGCCTCGTCAGAGTCTTCAGCCATCCGCAGCAACTCGGCCGGCTCAATCGCCCGGTCGCGCAGGCGATACCAGGCGAGAAACCAGCGGATGTTGTTGCGAAAGGCTATCATCACCTCGGTCTCGGTCAGCGGCGGGATCTTTTCGCGCAGCAGATCGGCTATCAGCTCGCGCTCGTCTGGGGGGATATCGGGGGTGCTCGCGATGATCCGCTCGGCGCGCAGAAAGAAGATCTCGCGCTCCAATGCCGGAAAACCATCGTCGATCTGCCGAATATTGCCGAGATAGCAGATCGTCCGCTGGCGCGGCGCATCGCGGTCGTTGCGATAACTTTCGACGAGATACGCATCATGAAACGCGACGTTGGCCGTCGCCGTGTTTTTATGTTTGCGTACGATCCAGCGAATATACATTAGGAGAGCTCCACAGTTCACGTTCTCCCAAGTATAACCCACAGCTAGCGCGGCGAGAAGACACAGATCCTCTCTACAAACCCTGTGCAAACCCCAGATCGCCCAATTCGGCTCCCCAAACCCCCGCTATACACGTTGCGCATATACAACGCACGTAGAATTGCTATATGTGCGCTGTAGCCGCGCACAGCACGATGCCCGATCAGCGGCGCGCCAGGCCGCCGGCCCAGATCAGCGGGTCTGGCTCCGCCTCAAGGCTGCGCCACCACAGCTCGTTGACATCGCGCGCCAGCCGCAGCGCGCCGTAGCGCGTGGCGATGAAGCTAATGCGCCGTAGTCTGGCGCTGCGCAGCGGCAGCGGTAGCCGTCGTATCTCGCCGAGCGCCAGGCGATAGTAGCGCTCGGCGGCGCGCGGGTGGGTAGGCTCGTCAGGCAGCAGCGCGGCGCGGGTCGCGATCGACACGTCGAGCACCTGCGCGATCCGATAGATGCCAAAATGCTCTGGCGCCAACGCCGCCGTCTGGTAGAACGCCAGATAGTCGCAGCCGATGGCGCGCGGCGCCCGGCCGAGCGGGATACGGTACCAGCGGTCGCGCTCGATCGCCAGCAGATCGCTGGCGCGGTTGAGGACACAGACCAGCACCGCCGCCTCGTCGTCGATATCCATGGCGATTCTCCTCGTGATTGACGATTGACGATTACCCAGTCGTCGCATACCCGCATCTCTTCAT
>JAYUUK010000473.1:0-23797 GCA_043754595.1 Roseiflexaceae bacterium
TCGACAATCGACAATCGACAATCGACAATCGACAATCGACAATCGACAATCGACAATCGACAATCGACAATCGACAATCGACAATCGACAATACAGAGATCGCTCAGCGCACCCCGGCGCGCTCCAGCGCCCTGACTCCAAGCAGCCCGAGCGAGACCCGGTACGGCTCTGGCAGCTCGGGGTGCAGCTCGAACCTGTTGCGCTCGAAATACTGCACCAGATACTCGCCCTCGACGAACAGCTCGCTGGTGGGGTAGCCAAAAATTGCCAGCCCGCCGCGCGCCTGCCAGTAGCCAAGAAACTCTGGCGCGATGGTGTGGCCGGTCTCCGGCGCGTAGCCCGGCCCGCCGCCGGCCCGCGCCACAAACGGCGCCTCAGCCTCGCGCCCGGCGGCGGCGCTCCGCCCGAGCAGCCCGAGCAGCACATTGTACGGCCGCGGCAGCTCGGCGTGCAGCTCGAACCGCGCCCGCTCGAAGTACTGTACCAGGTACGTCCTGCCATCGGTGCGGCTCACCTCCGTCACCTCGTCCGTCAGCGGGTACCCGAACTGCGCCAGCCCGCCGTACTGCCGCCAGCGGTTGCGGAACTCGCTGCGCAGCGTGTGGCCGGTCTCGCCGAAGTAGTCCACCCCCGGCTGCTGCGGGTCGGGTGACGCCACTGTCGCATCGAGCGCGAGGCCGGCCTGGAGCGGGTAACCGTAGGTCAAGATCGAGTTGCGCCGCTCCAGCACCAGCGCGTGGTCTGCGTCCAGCAGCGCCGCCTGCTCCAGATCGTTCACCCCGCTCGGCAACCCGATCTGGCTCCAGCCGCCGCCATTGCGGGTCAGTACTAAACCTGCGAGGCTGAACTTGCCGGTTCGCCGCGTGCTCGCCCCGACGGCCATCGCCACGTCGCCCGCAGCGACGACGCCGCTGAGCGCGCCGCCGTTCTGGTCGTTGAACGCCACCGAGGCCTGGGTCTCCCACGCGCTCCCGCTCCAGCGCAGCAGATCGGTGTGGGTGGTGCAGATCGCGCAGCCACCCTGCCGCGCCACTAGTGCGATCGGGCCGCTGCTGGCGCTCGCCAGATCGACGATACCCTGGCTGCAGAAAGTGCCGGTCTCGCAGTACGCCGGCGTCATATCGACCCAGCCGCCGGTGCTCGATCTGACGATATGCTCATTGCTCGCCAGCCAGAGCTCGCCCTGTATGTACGCCGCCCGGCTCAGCCGGCCGAGCGCGACGCTAGCTGGCAGCGCCATATCGACCCACGCGCTGGCGCGCCCCTTGATCCAGGCGAAGCCGCGGTATTGGTTTTGCTGCGGCAGCGGCGCGAACCCCGCCGCCACGATCGTCGTCCCGCCGTCGCTCGCCAGCACTCTGATACTCACGCCCATATCGCTGGTGAGCGTCGCGCTGGTGAGGACGCCGTCGGTCAGCCGCGCCACCAGCGCCTGCTCCCCGCCGACCCAGACATCGTCGCGGCCGAGCGGCAGCACGGAGACCAGCGCGTGTGCGGTGGGGTAGACCGCCGCCGCCCGCCAGACGCCGTCGCCACCGAGATCGAGCTGGACGATCGCGCCGGCGTGCGTTTCGTCGGTCTGCACGCCAACCGCCCAGGCGCGGGTCGGGTCGGCGTAGGCGATGGCGCTCGGGGAGAAGGTGGTCGGCATCCCGACTATCCGTGACCAAACCCCGGCGCTCTGGGCGGCGGCAATGGGCGGAGCGAGCAGCGGCATGCAGAGCATCCCGATCAGCAGGACGAGCGGAAGAATGAAACGTTGACGCATCGTGGGCCTCCTTTCGATACGTCAAAGTATATGCCTAATGCCGCGCCCGCCGATGAAAGTAGCCTGAAACCTCGCTGCGCTGTCGGTCAGCGCGCGCTCAGCCGGCCGACCTCTGGAGCCAATTGCTGTGCCCGCGAGACCTCCCCATTTGACGGATGGCAGCGCGCGCGATTTCAGGTACAATGCGTGCTGCTGCGCGCTCGCAGCATCTATCACGCTGAGGATCTCTCCCATGCTCGAAACGCTGTATATTGTCCGCCACGCCGCGCCGGATCGCGCCGCCAGCATTGTGTATAACATTCCACCTGGCCCGCCGCTCACGAGCATTGGCCGGCTTGAGGCGGTGCAGGCCGCCCACTGGCTGCGCGGGCGCGGCATCGAGCAGGTGCTCGTCTCGCCGTTCGTTCGCGCCCAGGAGACTGCCGCGCCGATCGCCGAGTCGCTCGGCCTGCCAGCCGTCACCGTCGAGCTGCTGAAAGAGGGCGCGCCTGGCGAGAGCCTCGCCGACGTCCAGGCACGGGTGGCCGAGCTCGTCGCGCAGCTCGACGACTCGCCCATAACGACCGCCGCCGTCGTCACCCACGGGGCATGCGTGCTCGGGCTGCTCAAGCACACCACCGGCGGCAGCATCGATCTGCGCGGTCACATGTACGACTACGGCAACCACGCGCCCACTTCCGGCATCTGGCACGGCGTCAAGCTCGATGGCATCTGGCGCTGGAACCTGGCGTTTCGGCCGGTCCAGGGTGCCGAGTGGGCCTAGCAATTGACCATTGACAATCGTCAATCGTCAATTGCTCGTCAGGATCGTCTCGATCGCGCCGAGCTCATCGTCCGCGATCGCGAGCTTGGCCAACGCCCCCACGGCATCTTCCACCTGCGCCACCTTGCTGGCCCCGATCAGCGCCGATGTGACCACCTGGTGGCGCAGCACCCAGGCGAGCGCGAGCTGCGCCAGCGTCTGCCCCCTGCCGCGCGCCAGGTCGTTGAGCCGCGCCACTTTGTCCAACTTGTCGTCGGTGATATCTTTGGGCCGCAGAAAGCCGTGGGCCTTGCTAGCGCGCGAGTCGCCTGGGATGCCGCCGAGATACTTGTCGGTCAGCAGTCCCTGCGCCAGCGGCGAGAAGACGATGCAGCCCATGCCAGTCTCCTCGAGCGCGGTGAGCAGCCCATCCTCGACCCAGCGGTTGAACATGTGGTAGCTCGGCTGGTGGATGAGGCACGGCGTCCCGAGCTCGGCCAGGATGCGCGCCGCCTCGCGGGTCTGCTCGGGCGAGTAGGACGAGATGCCGGCGTACAGCGCTTTGCCCGAGCGCACCAGCTGGTCGAGCGCGCCCATCGTCTCCTCAAGCGGCGTGTTCGGGTCGGGCCGGTGCGAGTAGAAGATATCGACGTACTCTAGCCCCATGCGCCTGAGGCTCTGGTCGCAGCTGGCGATCAGATACTTGCGCGAGCCCCACTCGCCGTACGGCCCAGGCCACATCAGGTAGCCGGCCTTGCTCGAAATAACCAGCTCGTCGCGGTAGGGCGCGAGGTCGTGGCGCATCATCTGGCCAAACGCCTCCTCGGCCGATCCGGGCGGCGGCCCATAGTTGTTGGCCAGGTCGAAATGGGTCACCCCCAGGTCGAACGCCCGGCGCACCATCGCCCGGCCATTCTCGTAGCTATCCACCCCGCCGAAGTTGTGCCACAGCCCGAGCGAGATCGCCGGCAGCCGCAGCCCGCTGCGCCCGGTGCGCCGGTAGACCATCGAGTCGTAGCGCTGTTGATTGGCCTGATACATCGTCGATATCCTTGGCAAAATGATCGAAACATCCCCGCTGAGTATAGCAGAATCTCCAAGACCGGGGTGCTCAACCCGCGCTACGTTCAGCGCAAGGCGGCGGAGGAGATCGAGTTGGCGCGGCGCTTCGATCAGCCGGTGGCCATGATGATGGCCGACCTGGACTACCTGCGGACGATCGACAACACCCACGGCCACATCACCGGCGATGCGGTGATCGCCGGGATCGGGGCGATCATCGCGCAACAGGTGCGCCAGTATGATGTGGCTGGGAGGTTTGGTGGCGAGGAGTTCTGCAGCCGGACTCAGTCCGAGTAGCGCTCCTCGAGCCATGGGTCGGCGTGGTTATTGTAGCCGTAGCGCTCCCAGAAGCCGAGCTTATCCTCGCGCAGAAACTCCAGCCCGCGCAGCCACTTGGCCGATTTCCAAAAATACTTTTTCGGCGTCAGCAGGCGCAGCGGGTAGCCGTGTTCGGGGGTCAGCTCTTCGCCCTCATAGGTGTACGCCAGCATCGCATCAGGGTCGCGCAGGATTTCCAGCGGCACGTTGGCGGTGTAGCCGTGCTCGCAGTGCGCCACAACAAACTGCGCCGTCGGCTTGAGCGCCGGAAGGTGTTTGAGCAGCTCAATGAACTGCACCCCGCGCCACGTCGTATCGAGCTTGCTCCAGCGGGTGACGCAGTGGATATCGGTGGTGATTGTGATGGTGGGGAGCGCGCGAAACTCGGCGAACGAGAAGCGCGCCTGACCTTCGAGCTCGCCCCAGACCCGCAGATCCCAGCTGTGCTCGAGGTCGGTGTAGGCCGGCACATCGCCGTACTGCAGCACCGGAAATTTCTCGGTCAGATACTGGCCTGGGGGGATGCGATCCTTGGTCGATGCGTCCGATCGGTCAAACTTCTGTTTAAAATCGTCGAAGCGGCTCATGCTATTCCTCGTATAGGCGGCAAAATCGCAGGCCACCGAGCGACCTGCGATACCGAAGTACGGGTGAACGCGCCTCCACCGGCTAGAGACGCACGGTCTCGTAGGCGAACCCGCCACGGACTGCGCGGCGGTAGGGGGCATCGCTGGCGATCTCGCGGATGGTGCGATTGATCGTCTCGCGCTCCATCGGCTCGTTGTACATCCGCATCAGCAGCCGGATTGGCTCGATGTGGTCGGTCTGCGGTCGATAGGCGTAGGTTGGCTCATCGCGGCGGCTAGCAGTAGTGACGAGGACGCCATCTTCGGCGAGCTCGCGCAGCGCCTCGCGGGTGGTCCAGATATCGCGGTAAACGCGCTGCGCCACTTCAGACGGCGTAGCGGTTGAGAGCGTCCGCTCGTTAAACATCAGGACAAGCTGGAGTTTGAGCGGCGAATCGATGACGCGCTCGAGCAGCGTCTGGATCGTGGGGTCAATCATCGACCATTCTCCTTTCGCGATCGACGACGATCGCGACGTATGATCGCGCCATATGGTGGAAGGTCGGAAGCCGTATCGACTGCTTCGCACATATGCTGTATTATACACGCCCGCTGCGCGAATTGCTAGCGTTCTTTCATCAGCTTTCAGATCGATCTACAGATGGGTCAGGTAGCAAGGAGCATTTCAATGGCACTCGAGCTCAACGGCCGCGACCTGACGCTGGCGGATGTGATGGCGGTGGCGCGCGGGGTGGGCGGCGCGTATCCAATGGTGGCGCTGGCCCCGAGCTCGCTGAGCCGGCTGACGGCGATGCGGGCGCAGATCGAGCGCGATTGGCTGCGGGAGGATGCGCCGCCGATCTACGGCTTCAACACTGGGCTAGGCAAGCTGAAGGACTCATCCATCCCGCTGGCGCAGATCGCGCAGTTTCAGGCGATGCTGATCCACGCCCACAGCGCCGGCGTCGGCGAGCCGCTGGCTGAGGAGGTGGTGCGGGCCACGATGCTGCTGCGGGTCAATGCGCACGCGAGCGGCTGCTCCGGCCCGCGGCCCGAGGTGGTGCTGCGGCTGCTGGCGATGCTGAACCGCGGCATCCACCCGGTCATCCCAGCGCAGGGCTCGGTTGGCGCGAGCGGCGATCTGGCGCCGCTCGGGTATCTGGCCGGCGCGCTGGCCGGGCACCCACGCGCCGAGTGCATCTACGGCGGCGAGCGCATGGCAGCGCGCGCGGCGTTTGGGCTGGCAGGTATGGAGCCCGAGTTTCCACTGGCGGCCAAGGACGGGCTGGCGCTGATCAACGGCAGCACGGTCTCGCTGGCGCTAGCGGCCATCGCGGCGCACGATGCGCAGCTGGCGCTGGCGCACGCCGACCTGGCGCTGGCGCTGAGCCTGGAGGCGATGCGCGGCGAGCTGGCGGCCTTCGACGAGCGCATCCACCTGGCGCGGCCGCACGCCGGGCAGCTGATCACGGCGGCCAACGTGCGGCGGGTGGTGGCCGGGAGCGGGCGCTGCACGGCTGCGGCGCGCGAGGTGGCGCTGCCCGACGAGGGGCGCGTGCCGGCGCAGACCATCCCAGCACGGGTGCAGGACGCCTACTCGCTGCGCTGCGCGCCGCAGGTCCATGGCCCGGCGCGCGACGCGCTGCGCTACATCGAGGGCATCTTGGCCGTCGAGATCAACGCCGCCACCGACAACCCGCTGATTTTTGACGATGGCGCTGGCGGCTTCGCAGTGCTGAGCGGCGGCAACTTCCACGGGCAGTATCTGGCGCAGGCCATGGATCTGCTGGCGATCGCCATGACTGATCTGGGGAGCATCAGCGAGCGGCGCACCTACCGGCTGCTGGACCCGACGATGAGCTACGGGCTGCCGAGCAATCTGGTGGCGCTGCTCCCTGGTGTCAACACTGGCTACAGCATCGCCCACTGCTCGATGGCGGCGCTGGTGAGCGAGAATAAGACGCTGTGCTGGCCGGCGAGCGTCGATAGCATACCGACCAAATCCAACCAGGAGGACCACGTCTCGAACTCGACCTGGAGCGCGCGCAAGGCGCGGACGGTGGTGGCCAACGTGCAGCAGATCGTGGCCACCGAGCTGCTGATCGCGGCGCAGGGGGTCAGCCTGACCGCCGAGTTCGCCACGGCTGGCGGCAGCCCGCCGCTGGCCGACTTCGCGCTCGGCGCTGGCAGCGCCGCGGTCTACGCCGCGGTGCGCGCGGTGGTGCCAGCGGCGCTGGAGGGGGATCGCTGGCTGCACGACGACCTGGCGGCGGCGCTCGGACTGCTGCGCTCGGGGGCGGCGCTGGCGGCGGTGGAGGCGGCGGTGGGGGAGCTGGGGCGGTGAGGCAGAGACCGGCAGACCGTTGTGATGCGAAGCCGTAAAGTCGCGAAGCGGGGTTTGGGGGAGGGGCGAAGCGCGTGAGCGATGGCGATGCAGGGAAGGGCGAAGCGCGCCGGATCGATCCCGTGTTAGCATCCCATGCGCTTGCTTCGCCCGTACGAGGCGATGGCGCGCGGCGATGGGGAAAGCGCGCCGAGGCGAAGCATGCATCGTCAGCTGCTCGGCGAGGGAAGGTCAGCGTCGGCGGTCTGCTCGTGCCGGTGGCGGTGGTGTAGATCTGGATAGTGGGGGTGGCGATGCAGCAGCGTGGCATGGGCGTGGCGATGGCTATGGCTGGTGCCTGGCGCGAGCGCCACGGCCGGCTCGTGCTCGTGGCTGTGATGCGTATCGTGCTGATGCGGGTGGGTGTGCTCGATCGTGGGGTGGTCATGATCGTGGCCGTGGTCCTCGGTGAGGTGCAGGTAAAGACCGAGCGCCATGAGCAGTGCCGCCACGATCACCGGCGTGGTCAGCGTCTCGCCGAGCAGCAGCACCGAGAGGCCGACGCCGATGAACGGCGCTGCGGCGTAATAGGCGCCGGTGCGGGCAGTCCCGAGCTGCCGCAGCGCGATCACGTACAGAACCAGGCTCGCGCCATAGCCAAGCAGCCCGACGAGCGCCGCAGCGCCGATGCTGGGCAGCGCTGGTAGGCGCTGACCCAGCATCAGGCCGATGCTGATGGTGACGCCGCCGGCGACTAGCCCTTTGAGGCTGGCGATCTGGAGCGCATCGCCGCCTGAGACCCGCTGGAGCAGATTGTTGTCCAGCGCCCACGCCAGGCACGCCACAGCGATCAGCAGCGCGCCCGCGCTGAAGGCAACGCCGGCGCTTGGGCTCCAGCCAAGCACCACCCCGCCGGCGACGATCGCAATCATCCCGGCGACGATCCGCCGGTCCGCGGCCTCACCAAACACGACCCACGCCAGCATGGCGGTGAGCACGCCCTCCAGGTTGAGCAGCAGCGAAGCGGTGGACGCTGGCGTCGCGCGGAGGCCGAGCACCAGACAGATCGGGCCGACGATGCCGCCGCAGATGATCGCGCCAGCCAGCCAGGGCCAATCCTGCCGAGGGAGGGGCGCTGCGCGTGGGCGGGTCAGGCGGACGATGCTCAGCCCCAGACCCGAGCCGAGGTACAGCAGCCCCGCCAGGATCAGCGGGTCGATGCCGCCGAGGAGTTTGGTCAGCGGCGTGCTCGCGCCGAACAGCGCCGCCGCCAGCAGCGCGATCAGCGGCCCAGTTGTCATCGCTCGGCGTAGCTGCTGCATAAACATTGCTCGGTCTGGTCGCTGCGCTCGGTCTGGTCGCTGCGCTCCGTGGTTCCGTGGTTCCGCAGTTCCGTGGTTCTGCGGTTCTGTGGTTCCGGCGCGGCGCTAGACCTCGCCCGCCATGGCGTCGCGGATGGCCGATGAGGAGAGATCGACGCGAAACAGCTTCTCCGAGATCCCCTGAAACAGATCGGCGTAGCCTGGCGGCAGGGTAAGATCGGCGAGGGTGCAGAACACGTCGTCGACGACGCGGCCGGCCACCAGGAACGAGCAACCCTGGGCACGGATGTGGTCGAGGGCCGCGTCGCGCTCGCCGCCCCCGCCGTAGTAGCGCGGATCCACAAGGCGCATGGCCGTATCGAAGCCGACGACGAAGACGCAGCCAGGGTAGCTGTCGGCCTTCTCCACAAATAGGCGCGAGCGCGAGAGCAGCACCGGGTAGCGCCCGCGAAACTGCGCCAGTCGCCTATCGAGCTCCGCATAGCCAAGCGCCGGCTTATCGGCGTTCACCACCGGCAGCTCGAACAGCGCCGGCCGATCGGTTACCACGGCGGCTACCTGCGCCAGCCGTTCGTGCCCGACGTGCAGCGGGTTGAAGGCACCTGACAGGATCGCGCCGCGCACCGGCTCGTCGGCCTCGGTGCGGCCATCGGTATGCACCAGCACCGAAGCGGCATCGCCCGCCAACAGCCGCGCCACCGGATCCTCGGCCGGCTCGCTACTCGCCACCACGCGCTCGCCCGCCAGTAACCCAGGCAGCTGCGGGTCGTCCAGCCCGGCAGTCTGCGCCAGCGCGTGGAGTATCAGCCGGCTCACCAGCGCCTCCTCCTCTAACCGCTCGCGCGCGCCCTTGGTGAGCGTGAGCTGATAGAGCCTGACGGTGGCGCTATTCTGCACCGCCACCCAGCAGTGATGATCGCCGCGCTTGGTGCGGTCGGTGGCGATGGTGGCGGTGCATGCCACGCCGACGCACGGTGCCGCGCCGTCTGCGAGGCGCATGGCGCGGCGGTAGGCTCGCGCCGCCATCTCGCGGGCAGTATCGATCGAGACGGACTTCTGTGGCTCCTGCCCGATCAGCTCGGCGAGCGACGACGTGGCGTAGCGGTCGGTGGCCTCCAGTACGGTGCGCGACGACCCCGCCACGCTGTGGAGCCAGAAGATCGCCAGGCTGCCGGCGCCGGCGTACTCGAAGACTGCCTTGACCGACGCGGCGTGGACGCGCTCGACGATCGCAGTGATGGTTGGGTCGATCTGCATCTACCTATTGTACCATAGACACTAACTAGCAATGCATCGTCGCGGCGGATGAGCGCGCCCGCCCGCCCGCCATTTGAAGACATCCGCCGCCATCGTTCTCTCGCAATATGCTATGTGACCGGTCAACATGGCGATGTGGCGAGCGAGAGGGGGAGCGATGGGAAAGCAGCAGCGGATGTGGCGCGATGTGGCGTCGTCGGAGATCACACCCGAGGATGTCTACCGCTCGCGGCGGCAGTTCCTGACGCTGGCCGGCGCATCGATCGGGGCTGGCCTACTGGCGGCGTGTGGTCAAAGCGCCGCTTCGCAGCCAGCGGCGACGGGCGGCACCGCCCCAGCGCAGCCGAGCGCGCTCTACGGCAGCGGCACCAAAGACGAGATCGGCGATGCGGCCAACAGCTTCGAGCAGATCTCGACCTACAACAACTACTACGAGTTCAGCACCAACAAAGAGGCGGTTCACACGCTGGCTACCGGCTTCAAGACCGACCCGTGGACGATCAGCGTCGATGGGCTGGTGACCAAGCCGCAGACGTTCGCCATCGAGGATCTGCGCAAGCAGTTCGGCGAGGAAGAGCGCGTCTACCGGCTGCGCTGCGTCGAGGGCTGGAGCATGGTTATCCCGTGGCTCGGCTTTCCACTCGCCAAGCTGCTGGCCGCGTCTGAGCCGAAGGCCGAAGCGAAGTATGTGCGCTTCGAGTCGGTCTCGCGGCCAGAGGAGATGCCAGGCCAGAACGATATTTTTGCCTACAGCTGGCCGTACGTCGAGGCGCTGCGGCTCGACGAGGCCATGAACGAGCTGGCGCTAATGGTGACAGGGATGTACGGCAAGCCGCTGCCGACGCAGAACGGCGCCCCGCTGCGGCTGGCTCTACCGTGGAAGTACGGATTCAAAAGCGCCAAAGCGCTTGTCAAAATCACACTGACCGCCGATCAGCCAAAGACCTTCTGGACCAGCGCCAACGCCAGCGAGTACGGCTTCTACGGCAACGTGAACCCCGATGTGCCGCACCCGCGCTGGACGCAGAGTAGCGAGCGGCGGATCGGCGAGCTCTCGCGGCGGCGGACGCTCAAGTTCAACGGTTACGAGCGCAGCGTCGCCGCGCTCTACAAAGACCTCGACCTCATGGCAAATTTCTAAGCCTCGCCTAGCGATGGGACGAGCGCCACTGCTCACAGCGATGTTCGCCTGATGGAAGCGTTCAACTACGGAGACAAATACTCATGCGAATACCCATGAAGACGATTGGGCTGTTCAACACCCTGGTGGTCGGCGCGCTGGCCCTTGCGGCCTGCGGTAGCCCCGCGACCACCGCCCCCACGGCGATGCCGGCTGCGACGGCGATGCCGGCCGCGACGGCGATGCCGGCCGTAGATGCAAACACCGTCGCCGATGTGGCAATGGCCGACAGCCAGTTCTCGACGCTCGTCGAGTTGGTGATCGCCGCCGACCTGCCCTCAGTGCTCAAAGGGCCCGGCCCGCTGACCGTGTTCGCTCCGACCAACGAGGCGTTCGCCAAGCTGCCCAAGGCCACGCTCGATGCGCTCAAGGCCGATAAGGCCAAGCTCAAGGAAGTCCTGACCTATCACGTTCTGCCGGCCAAAGTGACCGCCGCCGACATCACTGGGATGGGTGGCAAGGGCACGCCGGTGACCGCCAACGGCGCGAAGGTGAACGTGACGACGATCGACGGCGCGGTGTACGTCAACGACGCCAAGGTGATCAAGGCCGATGTGCCGGCCGCCAACGGCGTCATCCACGTTATCGACACCGTGCTGATCCCGCCGGATATGATGAGCGCGAGCACGATCGGCGGCGCGGCGATGGCCAACCCGCAGTTCAACACGCTCTCGACGCTGGTGACGATCGCCGGCCTCGGCGATGTGGTGAAGGATCCGAAGTCCACACTGACCGTGTTTGCCCCGACCGATGAGGCATTCGCCAAGCTGCCCAAGGCGACGGTCGACGCGCTGATGGCGGACAAAGAGAAGCTGAAGAAAGTGCTGCTCTACCACGTGCTCGGCAGCGTCGTCACCAGCCAGGACATCGCAGGCATGGGTGGCAAGGGGATGCCGGCGACGGTGAATGGCGCGACGGTTGAGATCACCACGAAGGATGGCGTGGTATACGTCAACGGTGCCAAGGTGGTCGCGGCCGATATCAAAGTCGGCAACGGCATCATCCACGCGATCGACACCGTGCTGCTGCCGCCGGATATGCGGTAGCCAGGACGAGCGGGAAACGACGAGCGCCGGCCCGTGCATAATGCACGGGCCGGCGCTTTGCGCATGGACGGCGCGGCGGCTCAGTCCTGCGAGAGCACGATCGCGCTGTACGGCCCGATGCCGATGTTGCCGCTGAGCGGCATCTCGCCGAGCGGCTGCTCTTCGGCCTCGGTGTCGTAGGTGAAGAAGTTGCCGAACTCGGCATCGTAGCCGTTCCAGTCGCTATTGAAGCGCACCTTCCATAGCCCAACTGCCGGCAGCCCGATGCGGTAGCTCTCGTACCCCCGCTGCGAGAAGTTCGCCACCACCACCACGCTGTCGCGCGGGCCGCCCTCCTGCCAGCGATGAAACGCGATGACCTTGGCTTCATTATTCACGTGGATGATCGCTGCCTTATCGCCGCGCAGGCCACGGGTGACATCGCCAGAGTTGGCGCGCAGCTTGACCAGCGTGCTGTAGAGCTGTGTGATGCCGCCGAACTGCTCGGCGCGATGCCAGTCCATCATCTGATTGTCGTCGAAGTGGCCGTATGACAGCATCTCCTGGCCCTGGAAGATCATCGGGATGCCTGGCGCGGTCAGCACCAGCGATCCGCCGAGCGTGCTGCGCTTCTTGGCCCACCAGCTGTCGGCGTCCGCCGGCGAGATCTCCTCGGGGACGCGCGCCTTGCCGTTGGCCACCTCGTCGTGCGACTCGGTGTAGATCACCCGCGAGAATATCTCACCGTTTGGCATATCCATAATCGCGGCGGCCACAGCGTTCATATCGCGGGCCACATCGTCTGGCGCGGCGATTGCGGCGCGCATCGGGTGGACGAACGCCGCGTCCCACTGCGCGTCGAAGCCGGCCCCGCCGCCCGCCGTGTCGGTGGTGATAGCATCGTTGTTGCGCAGGTCCTCGGCGATGGTCACCTTCCACGGCTGCCGCGCGTCGATCTCATCGTTGATCCACTGGATGAGCGCCCAGCCCTCGGGGATATCCTGGGCCGGGTCGCCGTCGCCGGTGATATTGCGGATCATGGCCGTCGCGTCCCATCGCAGCCCGTCGACGTGGTAGTCCTCGATCCACATCAGCGCGTTATCGCGGAGATACTGCCGCACCTCGGCGCGCCCGTAGTCCGGCCGGGTGTCGCCCCACGGAGTTGCTGAGCGGTGGTCGTTGTAGAAGTAGATTCCGCCCTTGCCGTTCTCGCTCCAGCCATCGAAGGCCCACAGGTCGAGGTCGCTCGGGCCAAAGTGATTGTAGACTACATCGAGGATGATGGCGATCCCGTGCTGGTGGGCGGCCTTGACGAAGCACTTGAAGGCCGTCGGCCCGCCGTAGTCGCTCTCGATGGCGTACGAGTGCGATGGGTTATAGCCCCACGAGATGCCGCCAGCGAACTCCATGGGCGGCATCACCTGCACCGTATTGATTCCCAGGTCGCGCAGATAGCCGAGCCGCTCGGTGGCGCTGTCAAACGTGCCGCGCCCGCTCTGGCTGGGGCTGAAGGTGCCGATGTGCAGCTCGTAAATCACCATCTCGTTCCACGGCGGGGTGCGGTACTCATCGTCGTCCCAGGCGAATGATGGGTCGTGGATGACTCCCTCGCCGACCGAGCTCGTCACCTCGCGGGCGTATGGATCGATCTTGAACAGCTCGTTGCCGCCGCTGATGATGCGATATTTGTAGGTGTCTCCGGCCTTCGCGCCCAGCACATCGGCCGACCAGTAGCCGTCGTCCTCGCGGTACATCAGGTTGGCCTCGCCGTGCCACTCGTTGAAGCTGCCGACTACCGAGATCTGCTCGGCATGCGGTGCCCACACCCTGAATCCAACCCCGCTATCGTAGATCGTCGCGCCCATGCCAGCGTGCTGCGACGGGGCGATCGTGGCGGCCGTCCGTGCTGCCTTTGCCATATCATCTCCTCAGAAATCGTGCCAATGCGATTGTTCTGGCGTGGTGTATGCAATAATCGTGCCACAACCGATATCGGGAGTGAGAAAGGAAAGATCTCGGGGACACCCAGAGGGTACCCGGCCCCCAAACCCCCGCTGTGCGCTTCGCGCGTGTTTTTCTGAGGCGCAGTGCGCGGGCGCTCCGCGCCATGGAATCGCTTTTTCATGCTGCTGCTGCGCAGCGGAGCTGCGCAGCAGCAGCAAAAAGAGCAACTACCGCGGTGCCGCAGGCTACAGATGCGTTGGACACAGCGCGCTGCGTTTTTACGGAATGGTGGTATGGGCGATGACGGCGTAGAGTGGGTCGCCGCGGCGCTGGCTGGCGTCGAGCGCGGTGGCCGGCGCGAACGCGCCGCTCTGTGCAAAATACGTTGCCACCAGGCTGCAGTGATCCGCGTCGCTCAGGCTGCGCCAGATCGCCACCGCCTTGGTGGGGAACATGCGGTTGGAGAAGGTGATGATCGCCGGCGCGCCCGGCCTGAGCACCCTGCCGATCTCGGCGAAGACCGCGACCGGCGAGGTCAGATACTGGACCGAGACGGTGCAGACCGCGCCATCGAAGGTCGCATCGTCGTATGGAAGCTGCGGGTCGCGGTTGAGATCGTGGACGAGGTAGTCGCTGAGCTGCGGGTTGTCCGCCATCTCTTCGGCGTTCATCCCGAGGCCGGCCACCCGCGCGTAGGGGCGCTCAGGCGGCAGATGCGAGCGCCAGCTGCTCATCAGATCGAGGATCGCGCCGGTCTCGGGCAGATACTGGCGATAGACCTTGGTGGCGCTAGCGATCGCGCGCTCGTCGATATGGACGAGCTTGCGCGGCTGAGTGTAGAACAGCCCATCTTCCTGGGTATCCTGGCGGCCGAAGGCGTCTGCTGGAAACATATGGCTCCCTGGCGTGCAACACGATTCGCGGATATGCCGTATTATAGGCATTATCCAACCACTTTGCAGGAGCCGTATGCCAAACGTCGCCATGATTCAACAGGAGATCGCCGGGCAGCGGCAGTCGATCGCCGCGCTGCAGAATGAAGCGAAGGCGATACGCGGGTATATCAGCGCCAACGAGCACGTGCTCGCCGGCCAGCCAGAGTCGCTGCGGACGATCACGCAGGAGGGTATCGCCCGCGCCCGCGCCAACCTGATGCGGATCGAGCTCGATCTGACGACGGCGCAGCAGGGGCTGACCGGCAACATGCAGCTGCTCACGCGGGTGCAGCAGATCGAGTCGAAGCAGACCGAGGTGCAGAAGCTGGAGCGCGACCTCAACACGATCGGTGGGATGCTGGAGGCCGCGCGCACCGATCTGGCGCGCATGGAGGCCGAGTTGACCGTGGCCACCGCGCCGCCGACGCTGCCAGCCTATGCGCTGCAGCTGGACGATGGCCGCGCGATCAATCTGCCGGACAACCAGAGCAAGCTGCTGATCGGCTGCCGCGACGACGACGACAAAGTGTATCCCGACATCGACCTTGGGCCGTACAACGGGCGCAACACCGGGGTGAGCCGCCGCCACGCCGAGCTGCGCTGGAGCGGGAGCGCCTGGACGGTGCTCGACCTGGGTAGCAGCAATGGCACATTTGTGAATGAGACCGCCTGCGCGCCGCACGTGCCGACGCTGGTGCCAGACGGGTCGCGGGTGCGGTTCGGTGCGTTCGGCGCGGTGCTCAAGGGCGCGCGCGCCACCAAGACAGTCCGGCTCTGATGACAACTCTCCCGCTCCCAGCGCTGGTCGGGCTCGATAGCGCGGTGCAGGCGCTGCTGCTGCTGGCGGTCGAGCCGCGGCTTGGCGGCATCGCGGTCGCCGCCAACGCCGGCAGCGGCAAGAGCTCGCTGGCGCGCGGCTTCGCCGAGCTGCTGCCAGACGCGGCCTTCATCGAGCTGCCGCTCGGCGCAGACGATGAGGGGCTGCTGGGCGGGCTGGATCTTGAGGCGACGCTGCGCTCGGGGCGGCGGGTGGCGCGCCCCGGGCTGCTGCAGCGCGCCGATGGCGGGGCGGTCTACGTCGACCAGGTCAACCTGCTCGCCGATGGGACTGCCAACATCCTGCTCGGCGCGCTGGACGCCGGCGCGCTGCAGATCGAGCGCGACGGCGTGAGCGCCCGCGTCGCCGCCCGCTTTGTGCTGCTGGCGAGCTACGACCCGGCCGAAGGCCAGCCGCGCCGCCATCTCGTCGAGCGCTTGGGGCTGCTGCTGGTGCTGCCGCGCGCCGCCGAGCAGCGGGAGCGGGCGACAGTTGTGCGGCGCAATCTGGAGCCGCTGCCGCACGAGCTGCTGGAGTGGGACGAGGAGCTGGAGGCGCTGCGGCTGCTGGTGACGGCCGCCAGAGACGCCCTGCCAAGCGTGACGATCGCTGACGAGCAGATCGCGCAGCTGGCCGCGCTGGCGGTAGCCTGCGGCGTCGAGGGGCAGCGGGTCGACCTGTTCGCCACCTACGCCGCCCGCGCCTGCGCCGCGCTCGCGCTGCGCGATGCCGTCGAGCAGACCGACCTCGAGCTCGCCGCGCGCCTGACAATCCTGCCGCGCGCCACTCGCCAGCCGGCCCCGCCAGAGCCGCCCCCGCCGCCCGACGCACCGCAGCCCCCGCCGCCAGACCCCCCCCCCGCCGATGACCGACCCGACGATCAACGCGACGACGAGCTTGACGCGCCAGATGAGCCAGCGGCCGCCGCGCCGCCGAGCGACGATATCCTGGCGGCGCTGTCCACCGAGCTGCCGCCCGAGCTAGAGCAGCTGCCGTTTCGCGCGCTGCGGCGCGGCAGGGCCGGCTCGCGCGGGAGCGTGGCGGGCAAGCGCGGTCGCCATATCCGCAGCGCCCCAGGCGATATAAGGCGCAATCGTCTCGATGTGCCGGCCACGCTGCGCGCCGCCGCGCCGTGGCAGCTGCTGCGTCACAGCGAGGCAGCGAGCAAAGGGGACAAGGGGACAGGGGCACAGAGGGAGAAGAGGGGCGAAGTACGGCGCCTCTCATCTCCCGATCTCCCGGGCGCGCGGTCTGCGGCGATGCGCCCCAGGCTGCGGCTGCGCGGCGAGGACCTGCGGGTCAAAGAGTACCGCTCCAAAGCCGGCGCGCTGTTCTGCTTCGCCGTGGACGCCAGCGGCAGCATGGCGCTGCACCGCATGCGGCAGGCAAAGGGCGCGGTCCACGCGCTGCTGCAGCGGGCCTACGTCCACCGCGACCGGGTGGCGCTGCTGGCGTTTCGCGGCGAGCGCGCCGAGGTCCTGCTCCCGCCGTCGCAGAGCGTCGAGCTGGCCCGACGCGCGCTCGACACGCTGCCCACCGGCGGCGGCACCCCGCTGGCGTCGGCGCTGCTGGCGGCGATCGAGACGGCGCGGCAGGCGCGCGGCAAGGGGATTATGCAGATGGTGCTGGTGCTGCTGACCGACGGACGGGCCAACGTTGGGCTGCGCGGCGGCGGCGCTGGCGTGACCGACGAGCTCAAGCTGCTTGGCACAGCGGTGGCCGCCGAGGGGATCAGGAGCGTGGTAGTAGATACGCAGAAGAGCTACCTCAGCCGCGGCGAGGCGCGCACGCTTGCCGGTTATCTCGGTGGCGAGTATGTCTATCTGCCAAATGCGCGCGGCGAGCAGATCGCCGATATCGCCGCGTCGCAGGTCTGACGCGATGATCGCGCGCCACGCCGCCCCGCCGCTGACCCGCTTCGCCTGGCTTTCGATCGTCGCTGCGATCGTCACTATCGGGCTCAAGGCCGCCGCCTACCTACTGACCGGATCGATCGGGCTGCTCTCAGACGCGCTCGAGTCGGTAGTCAATCTGGTGGCGGCGGTGATCGCGCTGATTACGCTGGGGATCGCCACCCGCCCACCGGATGAGGATCACGCCTATGGCCACGAGAAGGCTGAGTACTTCTCCAGCGGCGTCGAGGGCGCGCTGATCGTCGTCGCAGCCATCAGCATCCTGGCCAGTGCTATCCCGCGCCTGATCGCCCCGCAGCCGGTCGAGCGGGTCGGCTTCGGTCTGTCGATCTCGGTGGTCGCGTCGCTGATCAATCTCGGCGTGGCGCAGGTGCTGCGCCGCGCTGGCGCGCTCTACCGATCGATCACGCTGGATGCCGACGCCCGCCATCTCATGACCGATGTCTGGACGTCGGCAGGGGTGATCGTCGCCGTGGCGACAGTGGCGCTGACCGGCATCAAGCTGATCGACCCGATCATCGCGCTGGCGGTGGCGGCAAACATCGTCTACCAGGGGTTCGATCTGATGCGACGCTCGGCGCTCGGGCTAATGGACACCGCGCTGCCGAACGATGATCGCCAGGCGGTTCGTCGCATTCTCGAACGCTACACAGCGGAGGGTGTCGAGACTCACGCGCTGCGCACCAGGCAGTCTGGTGCGCGGCGGTTCGTGTCGCTCCACGTCCTCGTCCCAGGCGAGTGGTCGGTGCGACGTGGCCACGAGCTGCTAGAACAGATCGAGGCCGAGATCTCCGCCGCGCTGCCGGCCGTGACGGTCTTCACCCACCTTGAGCCGCTGGAGGACCCGGTCTCGTTCGCCGACACCGGGCTCGATCGGTGAGGAGACCGGGCAAGAATGCTGGGCGGGCGCGAGCAATTCTGTCAATCCTGTCCCAACCTTCGGACAGCGCGGGCAGGATCGAGCAGTTCGGCAAATGCTGTGGCGAGCGCCCATCACCGCCCGAGCCAGGTGGCGCTGACCGCCGCGTCGCCGAGCCCGCGCGCCGTCAGCGTGCGCTCGTCGCCGGGGAACAGATCCAAAAAGTTGTCGCTCCACGCCACCCCGTCGCCCGCCGCCAGCAGCACGCCCTTGGCCGGCCGGATCGCCGAGACCTGCACCGCCTCGCCGTCAACCCCCAGGATCAGCAGCGGGTCGGGCAGCGCGGCGTAGCGGAACGGCTCGGGCCAGATACTGTCGCGCGAGACCACCGCGTCCTCCACTAGCAGCCGCGCCTCCAGGATCACCGCCCCCATCAGGCTGAACCCCGAAGCGCCGAGCTCGGTGGCTCCGTTCGGCCCGATCGTCGCCCGCAGCCGCTCGCTCCCCATCGGCGTGCCGTCCAGCTCCCACAGCCGCAGCTCGACGGTCACCTCGACGGATTCCAACGTGCCGTTGACCACCCAGACCTCGGCGCCGTCGCCGCTGCGCGCCAGCCCGACGGCCAGCGGTGCCAGCGCCCGGCGAATCGCCGCGCACGCCGCCTTCGGCCGCAGGTAGTAGTCCATAATCGCCCAACTCGTCACCGGCCAGCAGTCATCCAGCTGCCACACCAGCGCTCCGCCCGTGGCGTACGCGCCAGCGCCGCGCCAGCGCCGCCGCCAGCCGCGGTAGGCGTATAGCATGGCCTCGGCTTGGACAAACTGTGAGGCGTAGATGTAGCCCTCCAGATCGCCTGGCACCCGCACATTCTCGAAGATGTAGGCCG
Organism: Roseiflexaceae bacterium; assembly: GCA_043754595.1. GTDB lineage: Bacteria > Chloroflexota > Chloroflexia > Chloroflexales > Roseiflexaceae > JAYUUK01. The sequence continues at coordinate 18,918 of JAYUUK010000473.1, forward strand.
CCAGGCGACGCGGGCCACCCGCCGCCTTGTTGTGAAAGTCCATCGTCCGGCTTTGGGCGTAGCGCTCCTCCGGCGGCGCGAACGACTCGACCGTGGCCAGATCTGGTAGCGCCTCCATGCCGAACTCGCTGACGAATCGCCCGGCGTAGTCAGGGTAGTTCTGGTACGGGGCGGTCGCGCCGTGCCAGATATCCCACACGTGGCGGTCGCCCACCTCGGCGCTATTGCCGCTCGGGCCGCCGTATGGGCTGCCCGCCCAGTACGGCCGCGTCGGATCCTCGGCGGCGCACACCGCCGGCAGCGCCACTTCGTAGATCTGCCGTGCGGGAAACTGCGCGTTGGCCTCCGGCGTCGCCTCGTGCCGGTACAGCCCGAGCGAGTCGGCGATCTGGTAGTCCTCGTTATTGCCGCACCAGATGGCGATGCACGGGTGGTGCCGCAGCCGCCGCAGCTGCGCTTCGGCCTCGGCGCGCACGCTTGCCACAAACGCCGCATGCGCCGGGTAGACGCCGCAGCCGAACATAAAATCCTGCCACACCAGGATGCCGCGCGCGTCGCACGCCTCGTAGAACGCCGCGTCCTCGTAGATCCCGCCGCCCCAGACCCGCAGCATTGTCATGTGCATATCGGCCGCCGCGTCCACCCAGGCCCGGTAGCGCTCGGGCGTCACCCGCGTGGTGAAGCTGTCGGCCGGGATCCAGTTCGCGCCGCCGCAGAACACCGCCACGCCGTTGACCCGGAAGAAGAAGCTGGTGCCATCCTCGCCCGCTACTGTCCCCTGCACCAGCTCGACGCGCCGCAGCCCGATGGTCTGTGTCTGGATCTCGCCGCCGTCCAGCGCCGCCTCGACCCGGTACAGCGGCTGCGCGCCGTAGCCGTTCGGGTACCACAGCTCCGGCGCTTCGAGCAAAAAGGAAAGCTGTGCCGTGCCATCCGCGATCGCCGCCTCAGCGCTGCCAACCTGCCCGCCGCCAACCAGCGCGACGCTGACGCGCGCCCGCTCGGCATGGCCCGCCGCCTGGATCGTCACCGCGATCGTCGCGCTCGCCATGTCGTCGCTGAGCGCAGCGACCGCCTGGAGCGCCGCGATCCGCCCGGCGTAGGCCTCGACGCGCACGCCGCGCCAGGGACCGGCGGTCAGCAGCACCGGCCCCCAGTCCCAGCCGTAGTGGTACTGCGCCTTGCGGACGTAGAGCCGGCTGGGCTCGCCGTTCCAGCAGGCCAGCGCGCCGTGCTCGGCCTCAAACTCCCTGCCGCGCAGCAGCGCCGATGCGAAGACGATCGCCAGCGTGTTGTTCCCCGCGCTGGCGTGGGCGCCGATGGCGATGCGCAGCGGGACGAACATATTCTCGCTAGTCGCGATCGGCGCGCCGTTGAGATACAGCGTGGCGAACGTATCCAGCCCGTCGCAGACCAGATCTAGGTTTGGCGCGGCCAGCGCGGCGGCGTCCAGCGCGAAGGTCGTCTGGTAAATCCAGTCCGCCTCCCCGACCCACTGCGCCGCCGCTTCGCTCATGCCTTCGAACGGGTCTGGCAGCCGCCCGGCGTCGATCAGCGCGAGATGGATCGCGCCAGGGACGGCGGCCGGCAGCCAGCCGTGCGCGTCGGCGAGCGCGGCGGCTGGCGTCTCGCCATCGTGGAGCTGCCGCGCCTGCCAGAGACCCGCGAGGTCGATAGTCGTCATTGGGGGTGCTCCGCATCGTGTGAGATCGCCGCTGGCATTATACCCCGTCTGGCGCGCTCGGTAAGCTCGCCTCCGGCGGAGTTTGGGCGCAGTTCCCCAATGTGCATCGGGCTTATTCTGAGGCGCTTTGCGCCGTGGAAGAACATGTTACCCTGCTGCTGCGCAGCAGCAAAAACAGTCGCCTCCGCGCTGCCGCAGGCTCAAAAAAGCGGGCGTCAGTGGCCCTGGTTGCGCCTCGTCGCCTCGGGCCTGCTGGTCGGCGGCACGCCGGTCGGCGTCCCGGTCGGCGTACGATGAGGGCCACGTCTCCAGCGCCTGAGTCATTTCACCAAACGTGGCGACGCGCCAATGCTCCGCGGTCGTTGCTGCCCGCATCGGCATGGGTATGGTAAGAATCCACGAACTCACTGCCAATCCGCCGCGTCGATGATTTGGAGCGCTGGCACATCAATGCCGACGGTCACCGCATCGTCATCGACGGGATAAGGCTGGGAGGTGGTGTCGATCGCCAGAAGGTGATGGTAGTTCGCGCCACCACACCATACCACACCAGCCGCGTCGATCGCCAGCGCGCTGAAGCCGCTCCGCAGCAGTGGCATCTCCAATAGCAGATCGCCGCTCGGCGGGTGCAGCACGGGCAGCACCGAATGCCAGGCCGTCCCGTCGTACCGTGCAATTCCCTGATCGGTTCCCGCCCACAGGTATCCCTGGGCATCTTCCACCATGGCGTAGATGTGCATCCCGTAGCTCCCCGGCGTCGCCGGATCGGGGGCGAAGGGCATGCGCTCCCACGTGTCGTGCTGCCGGCGCCACAACCCGACTGGCCCATTTTGATACCAGACGATGCTCTGCCGATCGACGAAGAGCACATGCTCCGCATGGTCGTGGGGGTCGTCCTTTGGCAACGGGATGATCGTTATCGACCCGTCGGTGTTGCGGTGGACCATGCGGGCATCGTTCGTCGCCACCATCCAGAACTGACCATCAGGCGCGAAGGCCAGATCGCTCCACGGTGGCGCGAGCGGGATGGCGAGCGGCAGGCGCGCCCACCTGATACCGTCGACACTTTCCCACAGCGCATCGCGGCCCACGGCCCATAAGGTGCCCGATGGATGGACCACCAGCCGATCAGCCGAGGCGAAAGGCACCGCGATCCCAGTTATCGTCCCGCCGCTGAAGCACAGGAGGGTGAAGGGCGCGCCCATCGCCCAGACGGCATCGCCGAAGGCGCACAGCGTCTCCAACGCCGGGACGGAGCGCACCTGCCAGGTGGCGTCAGCGGCGACGAGCATGTGGTAGCGCGTCACGCTGTCGTCAATGACAGCAGCGGGTGTGATGCGAGGTCGCGCCGCCAGAGACAGATAGCGGCGGCCATCCGTCCCACGGTCTCGTGATCGCTTAAATTGACCACCGACGCCTGCCACAGTTCCCAGGCGGGTGGACGTTGATCTGCCGCCTGCGTAAAGCCGCGAAAGGTTGTCTGCAACTGCGCCAACGTCGTGCTGGGCGTGATCGCGAGTTCGGCGATCCCCCGACCGCGGGCGAACGCCGACACCGTCACCGTCCCGTCCACGACGGTACACAGCCACGGGAGCCAGGCGGCTGCGGGGCGCAATGTGGTGCGGAGGTTGAACAAGCCATCCCGATCGATCGTCCCCGATAGGTTGTTGCCATCGACGGCACCCCGCCACAGCAACAAACACGGATGCACGGGATTGACCGGTTGAACGCATTCCATGGCGGGCCACGCCGTCGCCAGCGCCGCCGCGAAGCGCTGCATCCAGTCGAGTGTCCACGGCGGTGCAATGGTGATGGTGAACGTGTAGATCGGCGGACGACGCATACGGCTTCCTTGCACACCTATCTATAGCAGCTCAGACAACACGGCAGACTGGCGGGGTCGAGGGGCCAGGCCGCTCCGGCCGGCTTGGCACATACCCCTTGTCCCGAATCAGATGCTCTCGTTTCTTGCGTTTGTCAGGGTCTGGGCGCGTGCCGTTATCTTCGAACCAATACACGATTAAGCCGGGTGCGCGGATCCCTGCCCACAAATTGAGCTCGGCACCTGGAACAATCTCTACAAATTCACGCTCAGGATACTCGAGGCCGAGACGGAAGGCAAGGCTGTTCCAATTGTATTCTCTGTTCCTGTAGAGCGGGTTGAGCCGTTGTGGGGCTGTGCCGACGAGGAGGCCGCGCTGACTAGCTCCATTGAGCGCCACATTATCAAGGATGGTTTGGGTCATGCCGTATACAATGTACTGCTGCAGATCTGGCTTGATTTCATAATTGGACGGTGTACCAAGTGTATCGATAATGTCCACATTGAATACAACCGCTTTCCAGGTTTCGTAGATGCCGCCTTTCCCAGGAAAATGGGTCCGGAACCACTCGCTCATATCATCCGGTATCGCACGCCCATCAACACCGATGGAGTATTCAAGATGTGATGTTTGGACAGAGGGTCGGAATAGTCGGAGGTAATGCTCCACCACCCGACTATGCGGCCACATCCAACTCTCTGGGTCGGTGATTGGAGCGGCGAATCGCCACAACCCCGTCGGATCGGTGGCGTTGAGCGGATCGTTGTGGACGTAGGCGTAGCGGTGCAGGCTTTGCGGCGCGCGATCGTTGCCGGCATACGTATCGCGGCTACCAAAGCGTCCGCTCGCACTATTGTACCACCGCGCGCGGAGGAAGACCTGGCCGGTCGCGGCGTCCTGGAGTTCGCCGGTGTAGCCGAAGCGTGGCAGCGTCGCCCCACCGCGCACCTGCCCGGAGGCGTCGTCGCTGATCGGTGCGCTCACCGTCGTCCCGCTCGTCGTCCGGCGCACGCTGCCGAGCGCGTCGTGCAACTCCCACGTCCGCGCCCCGCTCGTCACGCCGTAGAGTCGCTCCGCGCCATAGACATAATTCGTGCTGCCCGCCGCGAGCACCTGCGTCAGTGCCGCCGACCGATCCTGGTCAGAGACGTGGTTCACGCCGCTGGATCGCAGGATCTGGGGTAGCGGCGCGGCGAGGTCCTGGGCGGTTCCTTAAAATCGTAGCAGGATCTTGACTAATCCACCGCATCATCAACGAAGTTGGCAGCTACGAGTGCGCTGCTCGCTGTGTCAGGTAACTTGCCGGGGAACCAATTATAACGGCGAGCACTGAGGTTGATAGCTGTACAAATCTGCTGAGACGCAGCAAGAAG
>JAYUUK010000474.1:0-7847 GCA_043754595.1 Roseiflexaceae bacterium
GCGCGCCGGCTACTTGACATCCACACTGGCCGGATCTACTATGCGTACGTGCTGTCCGAATAAGTGAATAATCTCCCGGTAGTGGTCCCAGCAGGCCCGGATGCCTGTGGGAGCAATGGCGAAGTCGGTGTGAGTCCGACGCTGTCCCGCAACTGTAAGGCGCACCCGCGCCGAGTCAGGTCGCCCGCCACTTCCGTCAGGACCACCTTCGCGCGAAAGGGGGACCCGGATATGCTGCCACCGTAGAATCTACGCTGCTGGTTCTGTATTCGCTCGGCGATTCGTCGCCGGGCGTTTTTGTGTGCTCGCACTGACGAGCAAGTTTACATAAGGAATATATGCATCTTCGAACTCATATCGCGCGGCTGCTCGCCGCGCTGGCGGCCATCGCGCTGCTGGCTGGGCTGGCCCCGGTCTACGCATCGCCCGCATCGCCCGCATCGCCCGCATCGTCCGCAGCGCTCGTATCAGGCGCGCCCGCAGCGCTCAACCATGCAACCATCGTCGTGCAGTTCGGCGACGGCCGGGTGGAGCTCCACCGCATCAGCTTCAGCGAGGCCGAGATCTCCGGGCTGGATGCGCTCAGGCGCACCGGGCTGCTGATCGGCGAGAAAGACGGCGTGGTCGCGGCGATCGGCGGCACGGGGTGCGCCACCGACTCACCGTTCTGTGGCTGCCCCGCCCCGTTCACGCCGTGCCTGTTCTGGGGCTACTCGCGCCACGCCGCCGGCGTCTGGAGCGAGTACACCGTCGGCGCGGCGCAGTCGCGCATCGGCGATGGTGCCGTCGAGGGATGGAGCTGGGGGCGAGCGCTCCCGCCCTACCGCAGCGAGGCGGCGTCCGCCCGCCTCGCCGCCGCCTGGCTCGAATCCCAGCGCCGGGCCGACGGTAGCCTCTCGGGCAGCGCCGGCCTGACGATCGATGGCGCGCTGGCGGCCACGGCCATTGGCGCTGACCCGGCGCTCGCCCTGCCCACCAGCGACTCGGCGCTGAGCTACCTGCGCGCCGCCGCCCCGCGCTACGCCCGCGCCAGCCCGGCATCGGCCGGCAAGCTGCTGCTTGGCGTCGCCGCCGCCGGTGCCGACCCACTGGCGTTCGGCGGGCTCAACCTGGTGATCTCGACGACCGCATCGCTCGCCGCACCGGCCGCGCTCACCAACTGGGATCTGGCGTTCGGCAGCCTCGGGCTGCGCGCCGCCGGCGAGTCCATTCCAGCCGCCGTCACCGCGACCCTGGTATCTCGCGCCAACGCCGACGGCGGCTGGGGCTACGCTGCTGGCGGCGCCAGCGACGCCGACAGCGCGTCGCTGGCGATCCAGGGACTGATCGTCAGCGGCGAGCCGTTCACCGCGACGGTGGTGCTCTCGGGGCTGGCCTACCTCGACGCGACCCAGAATGCCGACGGCGGCTGGGGCGAGGCCGGCGCGTCAAACGCCAACTCGACAGCCTACGCCATTCAGGCGCTGCTGGCGGCCGGCCAGGATCCGCTCGCGACGCGCTGGTCGCCGGCCGGCACCACGCCCATCGGCTACCTGCTGCCGCTCCAGCAGCCGGACGGCGCCTTCACCTACGGCGGCGCGGCCAGCGAGCTGGCGACGCTCCAGGCGATCCCTGCGCTGGTCGGCCAGACCATGCTACGCGGCGGGCGGCAGGTGGCGCTGCGCCGCGGGCTGGCGTTCATCGGCGGCCAGCAGCGCGCTGACGGCGGCTTCGCCGGGTTTGGTTACGGCAGCACGATCGACGCCATCCTGGCGATCCAGGCGCTCGGCGGCGATGTGCGCCGCTTCACCGTCGGCGGCAAGAGTCCGCTCGATGGACTGGCCGGCGGCGGACGCAGCTACGCGGCAAGCGGCGCGGCGGCCGGCGGCAAGCTGCTCGCCGGGGTGGTGGCGGCCGGCGGCGACCCGCGCAGCTTCATTGGGATGAACCTGGTGATCAGCGCCACCGCCCGCTACCGCCCTGCCACCGGCGGCTACGGAACCAGCGTGTGGGATCAGTCGTGGAGCATGATCGGGCTGGCGGCGGCCGGCGAGACGGTGCCGCTCTCGGCGACGCAGCGGCTCACAGCGATGGCCGCGACCGGCGGCGGCTGGGGCTTTGCCGCCAACGAGACCGCGCCGGACGCCGATAGCACCGGCCTGGCGCTGCTGGCGATCGCCGCCGCAGCGCAGTCGCGCGGCGACGACCCGGCGACCAGCGCGGTACCCAGCGCGATGATCAATGCCGCCAGCGGCCCTGGCAGCGACGACCCAGCGGCACTCGACGGCATCGCCGCGCTGCGCCGCCTCCAGGGCGCAGATGGCGCGTGGGGTTTCGACGGCGCGACCAGCGCCAGCTCGACCGGGCTGGCGCTGGCGGGGCTCAACGCATTCGGCGAAGATACCGCCAGCCTGGCCTGGACTCGAACCTACACCGATGGGGCCAGACCCGCCCTGCCGGAATACCGCCCGTCGCAGACCCTGCTGTCGCTCCAGAGCGCGCGCGGCGGGTTCGCCGGGTTCGCCGGACCAGACGACCCCGACGCGACCTACCAGGCGCTGCTCGGGCTCTCCGGGCGTGGCTACCTGCCGCAGATAAGCGAGCGGCTGTATCTCAGCTGGGTCGGCCGCTAGCCGTGCTCGGCCGCACCGCCATCGCCGTTCTGCTCGCCACGCTGCTCGGCGGCGGCAGCATCAGCGCCGCCGCCGAGCAGCGCGCGGGGGTGATCGTCAGTTTTGGCGATGGCCGGGTGGTCAGCACTTGCGTCGACCTCGGCGCTGACGGCGAGGCGACCGGCGAGGAGATGCTGCGCGCCACCGGTCTCGATCTGACCATCGAGTACGGCGGCGTCGGCGGGGCGCTCTGCAAGGTGGCCGATACCGGCTGCGCCTTCCCGACCGACAGCTGCTTCTGCCAGTGTACGCTGAGGCCGGGCGAGCCGTGCCGCTACTGGTCGTACGCCAAGCTCGCAAACGGGGCGTGGAGCTACAGCAAGGCCGGCATGGGCTCCACTGTGCGCGCCGGGGCGGTGGAGGGCTGGACCTGGGGCGAGGGGACTGTGGCGCAGGGCGCGCTGCCGCCGGTCACGCCCAGCTTCGCGCAGGTCTGTAGCGCGCCGACGCCATCGCCTCAACCATCGGCGACGGACACTAGCGATCTGCCGGTGGTGGTGGCCGGTCCGACGCAGCCGCCGACCGCGACCATCCAGCCGACGCCGAGCGCCGGCCCGGTCACGCCCAGCCCGGTGGTCGGCGGCGATATCCCAAACCTGCCGCCGACGCCGGTGGTCTACCCGAGCGCCACACCGCGCCAGCTGGCAACGCCCGCGCCGACCCAGCCACCGCCGATCCCGACTGCCGTGGGCGAAGGGCAGCCAGCACCGCCGAGCCCGATCCCGACTGCCGTGGGCGAAGGGACGCCCGTGCCGACCGCGCCCGCCGTAGCGATCGCCGCGACGCCGCAGCGCGAGCCAGGCGGTGTCCCTGCGCAGGGGTTGGCGTCTGAGACGCCCCTGGCGAGCCCTGCGGCGGCTGTTGCATCGCCGTATCCCGTCCCGCCTGGCGCAGCGCCGCCGTACCCCGCCCCGCCGCCGGCCGTCACAGTGCCCGCTGCGCGCGCGCCCCAGGGGCTTCCCGCCGTCACGCCGCTGATCGCGGGGCGCGCGCAGGGCGCGCCGCCGCAGCCGCCGGAGGAGGACCGTGGCTACATAGTTTTTGCGGTGCTCGCCGGTCTACTGCTGGCCGGCAACCTCTGGCTGCGGCGGCGCGCCACCGCCGATCGATGAGCTGCGCGTCAGCAAAAAGGATTTGCTACGCTTTTTTGGCCGGCGGCAGCGCGGTAGAGCTATTATTGCTGCTGCGCAGCTTCGCTGCGCAGCAGCAGAAAAAAGTGGTTCTACGGCGCGCAGCGCGTCAGGAGCGTGAGCTCGACGGCACCACGGGGCGCACACCACGGGCGGAGCGGGGCGCGCGGCGGGCGGCTCGCCCGAGACGACGCCCGTTTCCCCGCAGGGGACAGAAGGAGCGGATGATGCTGACACGAATAACGATTGGGCTGACCGGGGTGTTGGGCGCGCTGGCGTTCGCCGCGCCATTCTTCGCCGCGAGCCTGGCGCAGACCGATGGGGCGACGGCGGGCATGGCGGGCGCGCCGCTGCTGCTGAGCGGGGCGGTGCTGCTCAGCGTGCTGACACTGCTGTTCGAGACCCAGCGCGCGATCGGCAACAGCGTGGCGGTCGCGCTGCTCGGGGTGCTGGTGGCGATCAACAGCGTGCTGCGGTTCGCCGAGGTGGCGATCCCCGGCCCTGGCGGGTTCACGCCAATTTTTGCGCTGATCATCCTGAGCGGCTATGTCTTTGGCGGTGCGTTTGGCAGCGCCATGGGTGCGCTGACGCTGCTGGTCTCGGCGCTGCTTACCGGCGGCGTGGGGCCGTGGCTGCCGTACCAGATGTTCGCCGCGAGCTGGGTCGGGCTGAGCGCGCCGCTATGCCGCCGCCCGATCGCGGCGCTCGGGCTGGAGGGGCGGGCTGGCGAGGCGCTGGCGCTGGCGCTGTTCGGGGCGGTCTGGGGTCTGCTGTTCGGCGCGATTATGAACCTGTGGAGCTGGCCCTATATCGCCGGCGACCCGGCGCAGAGCTGGCAGTCGGGGCTGGGCGCCGCCGATGCGCTGCGGCGCTACGCGGCCTACTACGTCGTGACCTCGCTGTGGTGGGATAGCTTTGGCGCGGCCGGCAACGCACTGCTGATCGCCGCGCTCGGTGCGCCGGTGCTGCGCATCCTGCGGCGCTTCCAGCGGCGGCTGGTGCAGGTGCAGGTGCTGCCGTGATCCACCCGCTGGCCTGGATGGTCTGGCTGGCGGCGGCGCTGGCCACTGCGTCTGCCACGCGCAACCCGCTGCTGCTGCTGCTGGCGCTGCTGGCCGTGGGGCTGGTGGAGGCGGCGGTGCCGCGCGACGGCGGGCCGTTGCCTCGGCTCAGGCTGCTGCCGCTGACCATCGGGCTGGCCGGGATCTCTGGCCTGCTGAACATGTTGAGCGTGCGCGCCGGGAGTACGGTGTTGGCGCGGATCCCCGGCTGGGTGCCGCTGCTCGGCGGGCCGCTCACCGCCGAGGCGCTGGTCTACGGCGCGTGCGGCGGGCTGGCGCTGGCGACGATCGTGGCGGCATTTCTGGCGGCGCAGCGCGGCATCCCACTGCGGGCGTTGATCGGGCTGTTCCCGCCGGCGCTGGCCCCGCTGGCGCTGGCGGCCACGGTGGCGCTGACATTTGTACCACAGATCCTGCTGGCGGCGCAGGAGATCCGCGAGGCGCAGCTGATCCGCGGCCACCGCTTTGGCGGGCTGCGGAGCTGGCTGCCGCTGCTGCTGGCACTGCTGGCCGGCGGGCTGGAGCGCTCGCTGGATCTGGCCGAGAGCCTGGCGGCGCGCGGCGTAGCCTTCGGCGCGCCGCCGCAGCGCGGGCTGGCGGCGCGGCTGGCACCCGCCGCAGCGTTGACGCTGGCGATCGGCGGCTGGGGCGCGTGGCTGGCGGGGCAGGCGGCGCTCGGGCCGGCGCTGATGCTCTGCGGCGCGGCAGGGATCGCAGCGATCCTCTGGCGCGCGCCGGCGGTGCGGCGCACTGCGTACCGCGAGCGTCGCTGGCGCGGGCGCGACAGCGCGATCGCGCTGCTGGCGGGCTTTGTGATCGTCAGTGCGCTGGCGCCGCTGCCGGGCATCGATCGGGCGGCGCTGGCGTTCTACCCGTACCCCGCGCTGATGCCGCCGAGATTCGATATCGCCTTCGGCGTGGCGACGCTGGGGCTGGCGGCGCCGGGGCTGGCGCTGTGGTGGATCGGGCGCTGATAGATCGCTGCGCTGGCCCAATGGGGTCAGCCCCCTTGGAACCCCCGCGAGGGGACTTGGTCCCGAACCCGCTTTTGCGTATTTTTGTGCTCGTGCCAGGCCCAGCCTCTCGCACAGCGTGCTGCACCCGGCCACGGACGCAGCTTGCAGCGTCCCTGCGCCGACGCTGCGCTCCTTCGGACTCGCGCAGGCGCAGCGCCCTGTACCCGCTGACTTCGTGCCAGGCCCGGACTCGCGCAGGCGCTGCGCCCTGCACCCGCTGACTTCGTGCCAGGCCCGGACTCGCGCAGGCGCTGCGCCCTGCACCCGCGTCAGGGGCGCCGGCCCCCGACACCCCGGCGAGGGGGAGAATCCCCCTTCGAACCCCCAAATGTGACGCTGGCGCGAGCCACACGGCGTGCCACCCCAGCGCAGGCCAATCGCGAGCGGCCCGCGTCGCGTGCTGCCGCTTCGACGCCACAACGATCAACGCGATGCCCGGCGTCAGCCGCCGCAGCGAGCGAAGCAGAGCAGCAAGGAGCCAGGGTTAGGAGGCACCGCGTCGTCCGGGCAATGCCCGGCGTCAGCCGCCGCAGCGTGGCGCACGCGTGGGCGATTCAGGGCGTGGCAGACGGGAATGCATACGACGACGCCCGTTAGGGGGTTTAAGGGGCGAAGCCCATCGCCGGGGAGCCTGAGGGGCGGGGCCGCCCCTCGGCCGGGTGCCGGGCGGAGCGCCTGCGTAAGATCCTCTCATGGCGAATGAACGACCGGGTGCTGGGCGGAGCGCCTCCCCAAGGACGCCGCTCGCCGCTGCCGCAATTGACAGCGCGCGCTGCGCGACGTATACTGTATCCCACCCCCCAGGGGAGGGGGTAGGCGCGAATGTCAGCGCCGCACATGTGGGAGGGCGCGATGAACGACAAGCAGCAGCTGATGAACCGGCTCAAGACCGTCGAGGGGCATATCCGCGGCGTCCAGCGGATGATCGAGACCGATGCCTACTGTATCGACATTATCGCGCAGACCCAGGCCATCCAGCGGGCGCTGGAGAAGTTTAACCACGTGATCCTGGCTGAGCACCTCAACGGCTGCGTCACCACCGCCATCCGCGCCGACGATAGCGCCGAGCGCGAGCGGGTGATGACCGAGCTGCTGCAGGTGTTTGGTGCCACCGCAACGAATCGATAAGGAGCAGAACCATGACCACCGAACAGTTCACCGTGCCAGGCATCTCCTGCCAGCACTGCATCAACGCCGTCACCAAGGAGGTCTCAGCGATCGATGGCGTCGCCAGCGTGCAGGTGACCCTTGACGATAAGCGCGTCGTCGTCACCCACGCGCCAGGCGTCCAGACTGCGGCGATCGTCGCGGCGATCAACGAGGCTGGCTATGAAGAGGTTGTGGCACTCTAAAGCTAAACGCAAAACGATTGAACGCAAAACGTAAAGTGGGATCGCATTACACTGCGCTGAATCGCTCGCGTCTCGGCTCAATGGGTTTACATCTTGCTCTCATAGGGTGGCGTGGCGCGAGTGCCACTAACCTGGTACACTCTCCACCTGGCGGCGCAGTAAATTAGCGGGGCGGTGTGGCGGGCCGCAGGTTCCGCCACTTTTTTAAATCTCTCACCCGATAGTGGTAAGGAGCGAGACATGGTAACTGAAGAGATGGTGCGCTCGGCGCTCAAGAACGTCTACGACCCAGAGATTGGGCTGGATATCGTCAACCTTGGATTGATCTACCGGATCGGCGTGGTCGAGGAGGGCAGGAAGGTCGAGGTGGATATGACGTTCACCACACCAGCCTGCCCGGCCGGGCCGCAGCTGCTGGACCAGACCAAGCGCGAGGTGCTGGCGCTCAACACGGTCTACAAGGAGCTGCAGGACGTGCAGGTCAACCTGGTCTGGACACCGTTCTGGAACCCGTCGATGATGACCCAGGAGGCGCGCGACGAGCTAGGGTTTTTCTAGGGCGCTGCGAGGTGGCGTCGTTGCGCGACGCCACCGCACCTCCGCTCGACCACGCAGCGGACCGCATAGCTCCTCGTTG
>JAYUUK010000475.1:0-2653 GCA_043754595.1 Roseiflexaceae bacterium
AACGCAAAACGGTTGAGCGCACAACGGAGAACAGGAGCGCACTGGGATGCGCTGCATCGTGCGGCGGAGTGGATCAACCGTTTTGCACTCCGCTATAGATGCCGAACGCCTGATTGCGGCCGCGATTCTTCGCCTGATACAGTGCACTGTCCGCCTGCGCAAGCATGCTGCTCGGCTGCGTGTGCGGGACCGGTGTGCCCACCGTGAAGCCCATACTGATCGTGATGTAACCGGTGGCAGAGGCCACGTGCGGGATCTTGAGCTGACGGATCCGTTCGCAGACGTGCTCGGTGTACATGCTAGCCTGTTGTTCACTCATACCGATTGAGAGAATGACAAACTCTTCGCCACCATATCTGGCCGCAAAATCCGAACTGCGTAAAAATGCCGTATCGAGACTCCGTGCAACTTTCTGCAGGGTCGAGTCCCCCACTTGATGCCCGTAGGTGTCATTAAACGTTTTAAAATGGTCGACATCGATCAAGAAGAGCGCCAGCATGTCTTTGTTTCGCATTGCGATGCCCCATTGAATTGCGAACTGAGTATCAAAAAAATCTGCGGTTATAAATACCCGTCAGGCCATCGCGGGTCGCAAGGTGCGTCAACTCGGCAGCACGCGCTTCGAGCTGCGTCGCTCGCTGATGCAGCTGCTGATCAAGCAGCACGCGGCTGGTCACATCTTTCTGGATCCCAATAAAATGCGTGACGGTGCCGCGTTTGTCGTAGATCGGGGAGATACTGAGCTCATTATAAAAGAGCGTGCCATCTTTGCGATAGTTCCGCAGGGTGGCCAGACACGGCTCGCCGCGCGCGATGGCCTCACGGATCACCCTCCGTTCGGGCTGATCGCGGTCATCACCCTGCAGATAGCGGCAGTTCTGGTGAAGCGCTTCGTCAGCGGAGTACCCGGTGAGGCGCTCAAAGGCCGGGTTTACAAAGACCAGCGGGTTCCCTGGAGCCAATGCATCTGAGATCGTGATGCCGTCGCGTGACTCGTAGACGGCCTGCTTGAGGATTTCGAAACTGACCATACCGTACCACCCATCATTCATTAGATAAGGTGAGGCTCAGCGACACGTACACTGACTATAGCCACGTGCGTTCGCAGATGCAGAATCGAATGAGGGACAAAGGATGGGCGAACTGCTATAAATGGCCTGAGGGCTTGGGCAACGTCCTGCGTAAACGGGAATGGCAGCGCCGCGCTCCCGTCTCAGCGCACCAGCCTGATCAGGCCGAAGGCCGCCATCGCCAGCCCGATGACGACGAAGACCGCGCCGAGGATCACGGCGATCCGCGCTCCCGTCCGGCCCGAATCGATCAACTGCGCCCGCGTCCCGCCGCTGAGGAACTCGGCCTCCACCGCCATGCCCTCGCGTCCAGGTGCCGTCCGCCCGACGGCGACGACCACATCGCCGGCCTTGAACCCGGAGTAGCGCTCCGACGCATCGCCAGTGATGCCGTTGTAGTACAGCCCGCCCTTCGGCTCGATCATGTGCGGCCGGGCGCGGAGATCGTAGCCGGTGTTGGCAATCTGGATCGCGCCGCCACCGGCCGTCAGCAGCAGCGGCGGGGTTGCGCGCGCCGACACCCTCCACTCATCGTGCCCGTCATTGTCTTTGCCCTTGTAGCGCTCGGTCACCGAGGCCACCATCCCGCGCTCGTCAGCCCGATTGCTCGGCGCGATCAGACCCTCGACGAGCACCTCGCTGCCAGCCGGGAGATCGTCGAGACGCGTCGCGCTGACGGCGCTCAGCCGCGTCGCCCGCTCCACCTCCGCCGTCATGCCGCGGTTGACCATATAGGCCACGCCGCCGCCGATACCTATAAAAAACAGCCCGAGGACGACCAGCACGCTCGGGCCGCCGCTACGTCGCATACTACGCTCCTTGTAAGCACACGCATATCGGCGGATCGCCGTGCGGCCCGCGCCTGTCACCCGCAGACAGCTGTACTCCTACAAGCTACGCGGTTTCGCTGACATGGTTACGGCAGGCGCTCCGCTCCTTCGGCTGCGCCCTGGGCAGGCGCTGCACCCGGGTTTTCCTGCCTGATCACCAATCCTTGGCAGACGGCGACGCCCCACCAGCCCAGCATCCCGGAAGCTGATCGCCGCCGCCCCGCTCGTCGTAGGTGCCCGTCACCGAGCCGAGCCCGTTGTGCAGCTCCCATGTCCGCGTGCTGCCCGTCAGCCGGAACAGCCGGTCATATCCGTAGACGTAGCGCGCCGTCCCGTCGCTCGCCGTTGGACGCGTAGCTCGTCGTCGCGCCGCCGGTGGTGCGGGTGGTCAGGCGGTTCAGCGCATCGTAGGTCATGCTCGTCGCGCCGTCGCTCAGCGCTCGTCAGCCGATCGACGCCATCGTCGCCGTAGGCCACCGTCTGCGTCGCCCTGCCGCGCTCGACACGGCATCATCGCCGTGTCGAGCGCGAGGTCATCGACCGTGACCCACAGCACTGCCCCGCCCCCGGCGACCCGAGGGGCACGCGGTCGATCTCGCTCGCCACGGTCTGCGCGCTGCTGGTGACGAATGGGCTGCCAAACGCCGCCCCGCTGCTCGCCACCGCGCGCCCGCAGCACGTAGCCGGTCTGCGCTGCCAGTCGCCGCTGCGCAACCCCAAGTGTTGCGGCCGCCCGGCTGAGCCCGACGATCG
>JAYUUK010000476.1:0-7818 GCA_043754595.1 Roseiflexaceae bacterium
ACAGCGATCATCATCGGTGCCACGAGCCAGCGTAGGACCGGCCGATCGGGGCTCAGCAGGTCGAACGTCCACGCCAGCAGCGCGATGGCGCACCCGAGCGGGAACAGCAGCCGATAGACCTGGATCTTGAGCGTCAGCAGAACATCGGGCAGCGGCAAATCTTGGCTGACAAACGCCGCCATCTGCGTGGTCTCTGAGGAGAATTGCGACATAGTAGGTGGCTACACCATCTGGCTCACTACCGGGAGCGCCATGAGCATCGACATCGAAGACTCGCTCACGCTTCGGACCTATCAAGTATGACCAATAACCGTTACATAGCCCTGCTTCTAACTTGGCCTGGCGCGCGTCAGCAGCCGGCTGGCGAGCGCGAGACCGCCGACCAGGAGCGCCACTATCCCAAGCGCCAACAGCGGGCTGCTGGTGACCAGATCGCCGGCGAGCACCAGCAGCGCCAGCGCCGGCGCGACGCCCAGCAGCGACGATACAAGGTAGACCGGGAACGCGATCGCGGCGTAGCCGGCGGCAAACGACACCAGCGGGTAGGCAGGGCCGGGCAGCAGGCGCAGCACCAACACGCTGCGCCACGTTATGCGCGCGGCGAGCGACTCAATGCTGGCGCGCTGCGATTCATCGAGCCGCTCGTCGAGCAGCGTCCGCCCGAACCGCCGCGCCAGCACGAACCCGGCGGCGGCGCCCAGCGCGTCGGCGATCAGGACGTAGAGCAGCCCAAGCCACGGGCCAAACGCCAGGCCGGCGGCGATCTGTAGCAGGCTGGCCGGCAGCAGCGGCAGCACCAGCAGCGCCGCGAGCGCCACGATCAGCGCCAGCGGGCCCCACGGCCCGAGCCCCGCCAGGGTGTCGCGCAGCGACTCGGGCGTGAGCGACGCCCCAAGCGCGCGCGCCACCACCAGCGCCGCGCCAAATAGCGCCAGCAGCCCGATGCCGAGCAGGATGGTGCGGCGCGTGAGCAGCGCGCGGAGCGAGTCGATCACCGCTCGCCAGCCCGCTGTATCAGCCTGGCCGATGGGATATCGAGCGTATCGGCGCGCTCCAGCACGTAGACCGCCAGATCGCAGATGCCGCTCTTCACCTTCGTGCTGCGAGCAATCTGAAAGTACGGCTGCAGCAGCGCCCGGTAGTCGTCGTCGCTGCGGATATAGTCGCCCCGGTCCGCCCAGTGCATCAGATGGCCGAGCAGGTTCCACGGCCGCGGCGACGGGATATCCTCCATCACCAGCAGCCGCGCGCCTGGGCGCAGCGTCCGGTGCAACTCGGCCACCGACCGGCGGACGACATCGTCTGACAGGTGATGAAACACCCCGACCACGAGCGCGCCGTCGAAGCGGCTATCGGCGAACCCCAGCGTCGCACCGTCCATCACGCTGTAGCGCCCGCTGCGGTGCGCGGCGGCGTAGCGGACGTAGTAGCTCGCCAGGTCGAAGCCAGTGTAGCTGCCGGGCGGGAAGCTGCCGGCGGACTCGCCGGTGCCGCAGCCGAAGTCGAGGTACAGCAGGCCAGCGCGTGGCGCGAGCTCGCTGGCGATGAGCTCGCGCTCGGCTCTGAAGCCATTCTCGGCGATGCGGCGCAGGAAGCCCCACAGCGCTGGCTGCTGCGACATCCGATCGAACACGGTCTGGATCATGATCTTCTTTCTAGCGCCGCGCGAGCGCGATGGCGGAGACGCCCGCCGGGAAGCTGCCGCCACGCGCCAGCCAGGCCGCCTCGGCCGCCATCGGCCAGCGCAGCAGCTCGTTGAGCAGCGGCGAGGGCGGCGCGAGGTCCGACACATCGCGCGCTGCGGCATGGCTTTGACGCTCTAGCCGGCGCTGCGCGAACGCCAGCGGCAGCAGCAGCGCGTTGACGTACGATATGCGCTCGACGGTGAAGCCGCTGCGCGCCAGCAGCCCGCCGACATCGGCGACGGTGTAGCGCCGCCGCCCGTGGACCGATGTGTCGTGGTTGCCGCGCAGCGCCTCGAGCGCCGGGAGCCGCAGCAGCAGCCTGCCGCCGGGGCGCAGCACTCGCCGCACCTCATCGAGCGCAATGGTCTCATCTGGCACGGCGCGGTGGTAGAGCACCTCGAATGACGT
Source organism: Roseiflexaceae bacterium (assembly GCA_043754595.1). Lineage (GTDB taxonomy): Bacteria > Chloroflexota > Chloroflexia > Chloroflexales > Roseiflexaceae > JAYUUK01. The sequence goes on from JAYUUK010000476.1 coordinate 2,094, forward strand.
GACCAGATCGAATGAACCGCCCGCGAACGGTAGTGCCAGTACTGAGGCGCGGCCAAGCGCGCCGGGCATCCGCGGCCCGGCGAGCGCCAGTGCATCTGGGGAGATATCAATCCCGCTGACCCGGCCGTAGCGCCGCAGGAACAGCCCGTTGCCGCCAGTGCCGCAGCCGGCATCGAGGATAGCCAGATCCTCACGGCCGGCGTAGGCTTCGTCCAGCAGCGCCGCAGCGATCGCCCGCATCCCGCCATACCACCAGTGGTCCCGCTCGACCGCCGCCATTACTTCGTACTCTATGCGCTCCATGGCTCACCTCTGCCGCCGCGACCGTCGCCGCAGTGTAGCAGAAATGCCGATCGCGGGCAACCGAGCGCTGGGAGCAGAAGCGGCTCGATCGCACATCAATGCGGTCGCGCTCCGGCAGCCGGCTGCGTTCGCCGATACGCGGCGCTGGCGATGGTATACTCGAACACTGCCGACGTACACTGGCCACGTACAAAAAGCTTTGCGAATGGCGAAGGCCGCTCGAGCGAGCGACGAGATGCTCTCCGTTTCACTGTTCTGCGTCGAGCTCGATAGCGAGGAGGTACGAGATGCCCGATACTTCACCGGCTCTTTCGCTCAGGCCATTCACCCCGCGCGACGCCGATGCGATCTGTGACTGGCCGCGCTCGCTCTATGAGGCGCAGCATTGGGCCGGGCCAAACACCGCCTGGCCGCTGCCGAGCGCGGTGTTTGAGCGCTGGCACGCCGACGGCGAAACCGTATGTGCGTGCTGTGGGCTGAAAAGACACCGATCGGCTATGGCGAGCTGTGGGTCGATTCTACCGAGCAGGAAGTCGAGCTCGCGCACGTGATCGTCGCGCAGGAGCAGCGCGGCAAGGGGTACGGCGTCGCGCTGGTGCGACTGCTGCTCGACGCAGCGCGACAGACGCCATTTCGCGATGTGTTTCTGCGCGTCGTGCCAGACAACCGCGCCGCCATCGGCTGCTATCTTCGGGCGGGGTTCGCGCCGGTGGAGGACGAAGCACAGGCGGCGTTCAACCAGGGGCAGCCGCTGGCATATCTGTGGATGCGCTCGGTTTGACCGCATCGATGATCAGCGAGACGAAGCCCAATCCGTCATCGCGGTTGCTTCGGCTGCGCATGCTTCACGTCTATGAGCGGGTTAGGGTACAATACGTCGTCGTCGAGGCGCTCGCTGAGGCGAAGCGGCACGCTTTGTCGCCCCTCCATCGTTGCCCCACACCGTTCCGCGGCGGCGGCAGTACGTTCGTTGCGTGTTGTATATTCGCCGGGGCGAAGCGGCGCACATGAGGCTGCTGGTGGCACGTAGGCAACCTGTACGACAGACGCAATAAGCTGCGGCTATACCGCGTTGCGGCGCGTTGCCCGGTCTACGTGCTCCTTGCTACTCATCGGCGGCGCATCCAATTCGTGACGAATCGAGGGTGTCGCTCCTGACTACTTGCTTCTTACTTCTGGCTCCTGGCTCCTGGCTACTTGCCGCTTCATAAGGAGATATTCATGGCATCCGAGAGCCTCGCGGCGCTGCGTGAGTTCGCCGGCGAGCTGGCCTGGCTGGCCGGCAAGCTCACTCTCCGCTACTACCAGACCGGGCTGGTGCCCGATACCAAGGCCGACGATTCGCCGGTGACCCTGGCGGATCAGGAGAGCGAGCAGCTGATGCGCCAGCTGATCGAGGCGCGCTACCCGCACCACAGCATCCTCGGCGAGGAGCAGGGCGAGACCCGGCCGGGGGCGTCGTTTCGCTGGATCCTCGATCCGATCGACGGGACGCGATCGTTTATGCGCGGCACCCCGCTCTACGCCGTGCTCGTCGGGCTGGAGCGCGAGGGCGAGACGGTGGTGGGCGCGGTGAATATGCCGGCGCTCGGCGATTTCCTGACCGCCGCCAAGGGCCAGGGCTGTCAGTGGAACGGTATGCCGGCGCGAGTCTCGCCGATCGCCGAGCTGAGCCAGAGCTATCTGCTGGCCACCGAGCCGCATACCATGGGTCGCTACGGCAAGGGAGAAAGCTTCGAGCGGCTGCTTGCCGCCAGCAAAACCTACCGCGGCTGGTCTGATGCCTACGCCTACGTGCTGGTGGCCACCGGCCGCGCCGAGGTCGCGCTCGACCCGGTGATGAGCGCATGGGACTGCGCAGCGCTGCTGCCGGTGCTCCAGGAGGCCGGCGGCACCTTCACCGACTGGCAGGGCGACGCGACGATCCACGGTGGCGAGGCGATCGCCACCAACGGCCACGTCTACGATGAGGTGATGCGCCTGGTGCGCGGCTGATCGCCGCCGGGCGTGCCAATGATCTCCACCGTGACGGACATCTCGACCCGGGCCGAGCGTCTCTGTCCGGCGGGCTGAAGCACGCAGTGAGAATGATTCGGACTTCCAGGTTTTGACTCCTGGCTCCTGGCTCCTGATTACTCGCTACTCGCTACTCGCTTCTCCCATCACGCGATCGGGGGCTCTATGCTATCAAACGCCACGCGCATCGCCCTGCTCAGACGCCGCGCCACCGCGCTCGCCGATGAGATCCGGGTCTGGGACGCCGCCGCCACCAGCGATAAAGCCTACAGCATCCACCGCAGCCAGATCTTTGCGCTGAAGGAGATGATGTCCGTGCTGTTCGAGCGGCAGCGCGCGCTGCTCACCGCGCTCTCGCCCGCAGCGCCGTTCGATAGCTTCGCCGCCGATGTCGGCGCGATCGAGCGCGAGATCGTCGGCGCCAATGACCTGTGGCGCACGTTCCGCACCGCGCTTGACCAGCGGCGCGATGCCGCGCCGCGCGCCGCGCTCGACGCCGCCGACCTAACCGCAGCCGACTGCTACCTCGGCAGCATGCGCCGCGCCGCTGCCTGGAAGGTCGTGGATGAAGATCGCTTCCGCGAGCCGCCGCTGACGCTGCTGGACGCCCGCTACACCCCCGCCACCGCCCCGCGCGCCACGCCGGTGAGCGCGGCCGGCCTGGCCACCAGAGTCTACAAAGATATGCGGCTGCCGGTGCCGCTGCTGCTGCTGCCATTCGACCAAATCGGCGGGATGTGGCACCTGACGGCCATCCACCACGAGGTCGGCCACGATCTTGACCAGGATCTCGGGCTGCGCGGCGGGCTGGCCGAGGCGCTTGGGCGCGCGCTCGGGGCCGCCAGCGTGCCGGACGCGCGCCGCGCCGTGTGGGGCGGGTGGGTCCCCGAGCTCCTCGGCGATGCGGTGGGCGTGTTGCTCGGCGGAGCGGGGTTTGGCGCGTCGCTCGCTTCGCTGCTCGCGGCCCTCGGCGCCGGCAGACAGATCGCCGCGCTCGACGACCCGCACCCCGACAGCACGCTGCGGGTGGCGCTGCTGGCCGCGCTGCTGCGCGCTGCCTCCCCAGCCCTGGCCACGGCCGCCGACGCGATCTTGACCGACTATGGCCCACTGACCAAGCCGGCCGGCATCGAACCCTACGTTCCAGACCTGCCGGCGGTGGCTGCCGCGCTGCTCGACACCAAGCTCGCCGGGCTTAGCGGCCACGCCCTGCGCGAGCTCGGCGACGACCTTGCGGCCGATGATGCACTGGCACGCCAGATCGCGGCCTTCCTGAGCGGCACAGGGCAGCGGCCTAATCTGCTCCAGACCCCGGCGCGGTTGGTGGCCCCCGCCGCCTACCTCGCCATCGACGCGCTCGACGACGCCAATGACGCAGCGCTCACGATGATCCACCAGCGAGCGCTCCAGCTCATCCAGAGCATCCCGCGACCGCAGTTTCTCAGCGGGGCATCGCGCCGGGCGTTCCTGCGCGAGCTCGTCCAGCAGATTACATTCTAAAAGCCAGCGCCAGGCATTCACGCCGCACGCGGGAGGAGCACCATGAGCGATAATCCGCCAGAGCTTCAGATCATCATCAAGGTCCAGCCGGCCCGCGACCGCAGCGATGTTGCGCGCTGGCTCACCGCCGTCAGACGGCTGCTGACTCGCTCGCTCAGCGACACGCAGCTGCGAACGCTGAGCTCCAGCCTCGACATTGATTATGACAAGCTTCCCGGCTCCAGCCGCAGCACCCGCGCCCGCAACCTGCTGGCCAAGGCGGCTGAGAGCAGCAAGATCGACGAGGTCCGACGGCAGATCGGCGCGCTCGGCAAGGCGACGGAGCGCAGTGCGGCCGACGAGAAAGCGCGGGTCTACGACGCACTGATCTACATGTCGCCGGGCGAGACGCTGCCTGCGGCCCCTCCATCTTCGCTCGATGGCTACCCCGCCACGCTCGGCGCGCTGACACTGGTGGGCGTCGAGCAGGTTGTGGTGCAGTGGGGCAGCTACCAGCGCTACCTCGACGCCTTTCTGCTCGGGCAGCCGGTGCAGAAGCTGATGCGCGGCGGCCTGCTCCAGGCGATCTCGGGCCGGCTGGAGGCGCTGTTCGACACGGCGCTGATCGGGCGGCGGCGGCGGATCTGGTTCTCCAGCGATGTGCCAGAGGTGGACGAGATCCCCTGGGAGCTGCTGGTCTACGATCTTTCGCCGAGCGAGAACGCCGAAGTCTCGTTTGTGCGCGGGCTGCCGCCGGATGTCGCCGCGCCACCGATCGCCATCAAGCAGCGCATGCGGCTAGCGATCGTCCACCCGCAGCACGAGCAGAGCGAGACCCTACTGCGCATGTTCGACGGCATCCCAAACGTCGATGTCCTCTGGTTCGACGGGCCGCTGCGCTTCGCGCTGGAGCGGGCGCTGGCCGAGGACCCGCACGCGCTCCACCTGGTTGTCGATGGCTTCGTCTCGCCGGCGTGGGAGGGCGTGCTGCTCCCATGGGCCGGCGCGCCGAGCGACGACGCGCTCGCCGCCAGCGACCTGAGCGCCAGGCTGCGCGGCACATCGGTGGGAATGCTCGGGCTGAGCGCGGCCGAGATCGCCGCCAGCGTCGCCGGCCACCAGACCACCGTCCCGAGCGCTTTTCGGGCGTTTATGCACCTCGGCGCGAGCCAGATGCCGCTCCCCAGCGTGGTCGCCCCGGCCGGGCCGATCGGACAGGCCCAGCTCGCGCGTTTCTGGCCGACGCTCTACGCCAGCCTGGCGGAGAGCCTGAACCTGGAGCAGGCGCTCACCAGCGCACGCGACGCCGCGCAGCAGCCGCCGATGGTCACCTTCCTGCGCGCCGCCAGCGGGCGGATCTTCCGCCGCTACCAGCACCCCGAGCGCGCGGCGACCGACCAGCCGGCGCAGCTCCAGACCCAGCTCCAGCTCTCGCAGCAGCTCGAAGCTCAGATCCAGACGCTCGGGTCGACCATCTCGCTCACGCCTGAGCTCAACGCCATCGCCGGGCAGGAGCGTGAGCGGCAAGGTAAGATCCAGCGCGAGCTCGACGACCTGTGTGCGGACGCCGGATGAACAACGACTGCACGTTCACATTTCGGCTGCACGCGGACCACGCCATCGAGCTGACGATCGCGGTCCGCACCCTCGGCCCCAACCCGCGGCGCTACACGCTCGCCGCGCTCGACCTGCCGCCCGAGCTGCTCGCCCGGCTGCGCAACGCCGAGCCGGGCGCGCTGGTGCAGGTCACCGCCGCCGTCGATGTCTGGCTCGCCAAGTCGCTGGAAGACCTGCCCGTGCTGCTCGAATTCGCTGGGCAGCGCCTGGAACGCTGGCGGCTGATCTTCCGCGAGAACGAGCCGAGCTCCGAACCAGGCCAGTCGCTGGCCATCGGGCTCATCCCATTCGAGGCGCTCACGCTCGACGG
>JAYUUK010000477.1:0-2645 GCA_043754595.1 Roseiflexaceae bacterium
TGTTGGCTGTCACCCGCGCCTGGTCGATCACCAGCGCGTCTGGGTGCTGCGCCAGGAACACATCGTTGATCAGTGTGCTCTTGCCCGATCCGGCCACGCCGGTCACTACCGTCAGCACCCCGGTTGGGATATCGACGGTCACGCCCTTGAGGTTGTGCAGCCTAGCGTCGCTGATAGTCAGCTGTCCCGTATGCGGCCGAACCTTGGTCTTGATCGGCAGGTGCTGCTGCAGCGCCAAGCCAGTGACGGTGTCGGCGCGGCGCAGATCGGCGTAGCTCCCGGCGAACACCACCGCGCCGCCGTGCGTCCCGGCGCGCGGCCCGATGTCCACCACGTGGTCGGCGATGGCGATCACATCGGGGTCGTGCTCGACGACCAGCACGGTGTTGCCTTTGTCGCGCAGCTTGCGCAGCAGCCCGTTGAGCCTGGCTACATCGCGTGCGTGCAGACCGACGCTCGGCTCATCTAGGATGTAGAGCATCTCGGTCAGGCTGTTGCCGAGATGGCGGATCATCTTGATCCGCTGCGACTCGCCGCCCGAGAGCGTGGCGGTCTCGCGGCTGAGACTCAGGTAGCTAAGCCCGATATCGACCAGGTGCTGCAGCCGCTCGGCCAGCTTGGCGGCCACCATCGCTGCCACCGGGTCGGTCAGCTCGTGCAGAAAGGCGATCAGCGCCGTCGCCTCCATATCGGCGAGCTCGGCGATATTCTTCCCCGCGATTCGGCAATCGAGCGCCGCCGCATTCAGCCGCGCGCCATGGCATAGTGGGCAAATCTGTGAGGTGGTGAACTGCTCGAACACCGAGCGATTGCGCTCGGACATCGCCGCCACATCTTTTTTGAGATACATCCGCGTGAAGCGCTCGATGAGCCCCTCGTAGTTCATCTCGATCTCGCCGAGCGAGACCTTCAGGTCGGTGCCGTGGAGCAGCATGTGCAGCTCCTGGTCGGCGTAGTCAGCGATGGGTTTGTCGTTGTCAAACTGCTTCGAGAGCGCGTAGATCTTCCAGATCCACTTGCCGACCTTGAACTCGGGGTGCAGGATCGCACCGCCGTTGAGCGACTTGCTGCGGTCCAGGAACCGGTCTATGTCGAGCTGCACCGTCTGGCCGATCCCCTCGCACTCTGGGCACATGCCCTGCGGCGTGTTGAACGAAAAGGCGTAGGCCGGGCCGGCGTACGGCTGCCCGACGCGCGAGAACAGCAGCCGCAGCAGCACGGCGATGTCGGTGTAGGTGCCGGCGGTGGAGCGCGAGCCGCCGCCGACCCGCTTCTGGTCGATGATGATCGGCGCGTTCAGATACGCGATGTGGTTCACTTCGGGCTGGCCGAGGTGCGGCAGGAACCCCTGCACGAAGGCGGTGAACGTCTCGTTGAGTTGCCGCTGCGCCTCGGCGGCGATCGTATCGAAGACCAGCGACGATTTGCCAGAGCCGGAGACGCCGGTGAAGACCGTGATCTGCCGCTTGGGAATATCGAGCGAAATATCCTTCAAGTTGTTCTCGCGCGCGCCGCGTATCTCGATGAACTGCCCATCGGTCATTGTGCTGCTCCTCAACATGGTTGCTGGTATGCTCAAATTGTAGAACGTGTATGCAAGTCTTCTGAGTTCTGTAGATCGTCTCGCATTGGGACGCGGTCGCCGGGTGCAAAGTCTCTACAGGTGCTTGCGGGTTGTACATCTGTGTTGCCGCTGAGCGAATTGGTAAGCAAATCGATGTGATATGTAAATCATGGAGCGTATAGCGAGATCTGGGGGCGCAGCCCCAGGAACGTACAGGTTGAAATTGAAGGCGCGCGAGTTCCTGGCCACGCCTGACGCCTCGTAGGGACGCAGCATGCTGCGTCCAGCATCTCTTTGCGTCAAGACCTATATCTCTGTGTCCGGCGAGCATGGTTCGCCCAAAGTGATCCGTTCTGCGTCGGAGTTCGCAACCTCCTATGACACAGGAACTGATGAGGAGCAACGGGCTCCTTACACACGAGGAGATAACGATGAGCAACATCACACGTCGGTCATTTCTGAAGACCACTGCGGGCGCGGGCACGATCGCGGCGGCGGCGAGCTTCGCGACGATGTTTGGCGTCAAAGACGCCTTCGCATCGCACGATCATATGGACGATGTGGCGACGATCGCCAACCTGGCGGCCACCGCCGAGACCCTGGCGGCCACCAGCTACTACTACACGATCCTCAATAACCCGCTCGGCCTGAATGAGGACGCGATCGTGTACCTCAAGCTGGCCATGAGCTCGGAGCTCTACCACCTCAAGGTGCTGCAGAGCCTCGGCGGCAAATCGCTGGCCGATAAGTTCTACACGCCCGTGGGCTTCCTGACCAGCTTGGCCGTGAACACAGCGACGTTCACAACCGCCGAGACGGCCTTCACCGGCGCGTATCTGGCGGCCACCCGGCGCTTCGCCGAGCTCGGCAACCCGCGCCTCGCCGCCACCACGGCGCAGCACGCGGCCACCGAGGCCGAGCACCTCGCGCTCCAGCGCTTAATCGGTGGGCTGGTCCCCAACCCGAACGCGCTGCCGGCCCCAATCTTCTACAACGTCTCCGACGCCATCCCGGTGCTTGGGCCATTCCTGGCCGGCGCCAAGGGCTTCGCTGGCCCGGTGCCCTTCCCGGGCGAGGATGC
>JAYUUK010000478.1:0-7808 GCA_043754595.1 Roseiflexaceae bacterium
GTGCTAAAGCGCACCGCACGCGTAATCTTCTCGCTCAGCGGCGCATAGTTTGGCGCAGTCACACGCAGATCGAAGCTTTCTGGCACGCCCTTGAGCGTATAACTGCCATCGGCGTTCGTCGTCGCGCTGATTGTTTCGCTGGCCTTGACCACGGCACCAGCTAACGGCTTGCTCGTGAAACTATCGGTGACCATGCCGCTCAGGGTGTTCGGGCGAATCGTCGTATCAATGGTTGCCGTTGGCGCAGCAGGCTTGGCAAGCTGCGGTTGGCTTTCAAGGACAATGCTGCCTGGCTCATAGCCTGCGGCCGTCACGTGCAGCGTATCCTTCTGGCTCCAGCTTGCAATCTGGAATTTCCCCGCAGCATCAGCCGTCGCTGAATTGCCACCGACCTTGATTTCGGCCGAAGGAATTGGCTTGCCGGTGTACGCATCGATAACGGTGCCCGTTAGCGGCACGTTCGGTGTGCTACAGGCGGCGAGCAACAGTACGGCGGCGCAGGCCGGAATCAAGCGTACAATGTGCGAAACACGAATAGGCATAAACCTGGTGCTCCTCACTGCTATTTGCTTGAAAAGGCGAACAGGTGACTGGGCCAGGCTCACCATACCGACCCAAAGCTGCCCAAGCGAAAGTGCAAGCATTGCGGTGAGTGCCAGTTCACCCGGCGTGTGCAGCGGATCGAATCCAGTGATGCGTGCGGCGGAGCTAAGACATGGGATTGCGACCAGCACGCCAAGTATGCCAAATCCAAGCGCCTGCTGTGGTGCGAGCTTCGAGCGTGGCGGGCGGGCGGGAAGTTGCCCCGAACGGAGGAACGACCAAGCCTTGTAGCAGCCGTGACCGAGGTTGTGAAACGCCGCCGCCGGGAATAACGTCAGAACACGCTGCACCATCATGAACCCCATCTGGCTCACGGTTGACCAGGCCAGCGTGCGCTTGAGGTAGCGCAATGCAAAGCGGTAGCACACTGCGCCAATCCCAGCAACCAGCACCATCATCAGCGCACTGAGCCGGTCGGTCAACCCAGCGAAGCGCCACGGCTGCGGCGTCAGCGCTTGACCTAGCAGCAGCACCATGGCGACGCCCATCAGCGCGAGCAGAAGCGCTTGAAGCAGCGCTGTGATGCGCCGAGACGTACCGTTATGCATTCGCATTCCTTTTCAACAGCTCAGCTAACATTGCGAACATTATATCACGAATTAAATGTCGCATTTTCTGATTATCGAGGTGGGCGGTATGGAACGCAGCCATTAAAATTCGATAGGAATGCTATATATAGCCATGACGAGCCGACGATCGCGGATTACCTGGAGCCATTTCTGACCAGCCTGGGGCGCGCCTCGATCAGCGCTGATACGCTGCTCGCGCCGGCCGATACCGGCAGCAACGCGATCATCGGCGCGCCGGCGGCCTGGGCCAGCGGCTACGATGGCAGCGGCTGGAGCGTGGACATCCTCGACAGCGGCGTGCAGACCAACCACCCATTTCTGGCGGGCAAGGTTGTGGCCGAGGCATGCTTCTCCACCACCAGCGCCGCCGCAAACGCCACCTCTGTATGCCCCAACGGTCAGCCGAGCCAGACCGGGACTGAGGCAGGCATCAACTGCTCGACAACAGTCACGGGCTGCGACCACGGCACCCACGCGGCCGGGGTGGCTGCCGGGCGCAACTACACCGGCGGGCCTGGCTACGATGGCGTCGCCCGTGGCGCGCAGATCGTCGCGGTGCAGATCTATTCGCGGATCGACGACGCGGCCACCTGCGGCGGCGCGACCCCGTGTATCCGCGCCTTCAGCAGCGATGTCGTCGCGGCGATAAGTTATGTCAATTCAATCGCCAGCAGCACGTCGGTTGCGGCGGTCTCGCTGGCGCTCGCCGATAGCGCGCTGAACGCCGCCGCCTGCGACGCCAACCCGATGAAGGCCGGCATCGACGCGCTGCGCAGCGGCGGCATCGCCACGATCGTGCCGGCGGGGAACGGCGGCGGCAGCGGACTCAGCGCGCCGGCCTGCATCTCAAGCGCCGTCAGCGTCGGCGCGACCAACGCCGATGACACGGTGGCGAGCTTCTCCAACCGCTCCAGCGCGCTCGGCCTGTTCGCGCCGGGCGTCGCCATCGGCGCATCGGTGCCTGGCAGCAGCTTCGCCGCCAAGAGCGGGACGTCGACGGCGGCCACCGTGGCTGGCGCGTGGGCTGTGCTGCGGCAGCGACGGCCGAGCGCCAGCGCGAGCGAGCTGCTGACTCTCTTCCGCAGCACCGGTCTGCCGATCGGCGGCGCGGGGCTGGGCGTGCCGCGCAGCCGGCTCGACGCTGCCGTGACCGCGACCGACCCGATCGCCACGCCGACGCGCACACCCACCACCACGCCGACGCACATACCCACCGCCACGCCCGTGTCCAGCGCCCCCGCTCCACACGCGGTGTACGTGCCGCTGGTGCAGCGCTGAGCCGCGCCAGATGGCGGCGCGAGATCTGGTACACTATATGCTAGAGCATCTGCACCGTACCAAGATCGCCTGGAGCGCATCGCCGCGCCGCCGAGGAGAAGCCCATGCCCGTCTCGCGCACCCCACGCATCGAGGCCACGTTCGAGTTCCACGTCTCGCGTCAGGCCCGCGACCAGTACCAGTTCGAGCAATCTATCTTCCAGACCAGTGGCAACGTCGTTTTTGCCAACTTCTACGCCGCCAGGCTGTTTGCACAGAAGATCAACGCCGCCCACGACCTCGCCACCAACCCTGAGCGGGCGGTCTCAGCGGCGGCGATCGCGGCGATGGGTCTGATCGACGAGATCAACCATATGATCTTCCGCCAGTACCGCGAGCGCACCAACCCGCAGCTGCTCGCCGATGCGCTCGGACACCTGCAGCAGACCCTTGGCGCGGCCGCCACCGACGATCTGATCTATCGCTTCAGCCAGCAGTTCCCGCCGACGCCGGTCTATCGCGGCGAAGTCTACCTCCACACCTGGCTCGAAGGGTCGAGCGGCAATCTGACCAACCGCGAGCTGGCCATCGAGGAGCTGCTGATGCTGTGGCTGGCCAACGCCAACCCGGCGTTCGCGCCATACGGCGAGCTCTTCGATGACGCGCCGCTGCGCCACGAGACGATCTACGCACACTTCACCCCGGCGCTGCGCGAGTACTTCGCCGCGCTGCCGAGCCCGGCTGAGGTGATGGGCAGTGCCGGCGAGGGTGCGGATAATCTCATCGACCTCCTGCTCGCGCCGGCGCTGGCCGCCCCCGATTCGCTCGAAGCCCAGCTGGCGATAATCCAGAGCCGTTTTGGCGATCTCATCGGCGATGATATCGTGCTGCGGGTGCTGCGCTCGGTCGATGTGATCAAAGAGGAGGGACGGGCGTTCATCTTCGGCCAGGGCGCTGCGGCACAGGCTGCGGCACAGGCTGCGGCTGCGGGGACGGGCGGCATGGGCGGGATGGGCGGTGGCGGAGTCGGCGATGTGTCTGCGGCGCAGATCGTGCTGCCGGATTTCCGCTACGCCGAGCCGGAGCCGGAGCGCTTTACGCTCGATAAGGACTGGATGCCGAACCTGGTGCTGATCGCTAAAAATGCCTTCGTCTGGCTCGATCAGCTCTCCAAAAAATACCAGCGGCCGATCTTCACGCTGGATCAGATCCCCGATGCCGAGCTTGACGCGCTGCGCGAGGCCGGGATCAGCGGGCTATGGTTGATCGGGCTGTGGGAGCGCAGCACCGCCTCGAAGCGCATCAAGCAGATCATGGGCAACCACGATGCTGTGGCATCTGCCTACTCGCTCTACGACTACGCTATCGCCCACGACCTCGGCGGCGACGCTGCCGTGGCTAATCTGCGCGAGCGCGCGTGGCAGCGCGGCGTCCGCCTGGCCTCCGATATGGTGCCAAACCACGTCGGCGTCGACGGCCGCTGGGTGATCGAGCACCCCGAGTGGTTCGTCCAGCTGCCGTACCCGCCGTTCCCCGGCTATACATTCGAAGGGCCCGACCTCTCGAGCGACGACCGGGTCGGGATCTTCATCGAGGACGGCTACTACAATCGAAGCGACGCCTCGGTGGTTTTCAAACGGGTGGATCGCTGGAGCGGCGACGCACGCTACATCTACCACGGCAACGACGGGACGAGCATGCCGTGGAACGACACGGCGCAGCTCGATTACCTCAAGGCTGAGGTGCGCGAGGCGGTGATCCAGACCATCCTACACGTTGCCCACAACTTCCCAATCATCCGCTTCGACGCCGCCATGACGCTGGCCAAACGCCACGTCCACCGGCTGTGGTACCCCGAGCCGGGCAGCGGATCGGACATCGCCTCGCGCGCCGAACAGGGCATGATCCGCGCGCTGTTTGACGATCTGATGCCGCAGGAGTTCTGGCGCGAGGTGGTCGATCGCTGCGCCGTTGAGGCCCCCGACACGCTGCTGCTGGCCGAGGCGTTCTGGATGATGGAGGGCTACTTCGTCCGCACGCTCGGCATGCACCGGGTCTACAACAGCGCGTTTATGGTGCTGCTACGCGATGAGGACAACGTCAAGTTCCGCTCGCTGATCAAAAACACGCTCGAGTTCGACACCCAGATCATGCAACGCTACGTCAACTTCCTCAATAACCCGGACGAAAAGACCGCCGTCGAGCAGTTTGGCCGGGGAGAGAAATATTTTGGCGTCTGCGCGCTGATGCTGACCCTGCCAGGGCTGCCGATGTTCGGCCACGGGCAGCTGGAGGGCTTCACCGAGAAGTACGGCATGGAGTACCGCCGCGCCTACTACGACGAGACGCCCGACTACGGGCTGATGGAGCACCACCGGCGGGTGATCTACCCGCTGACCCACCGCCGCGCGATCTTCGCCGGGGCTGACCACTTCCTGCTCTATGATCTGTACACCGATGGCGGCGCGGTCAATGAAGATGTGATCGCCTACTCCAACCGCCTCGACGATCAGCGCTCGCTGGTGGTGTACCACAACAAGCACGCCGAGGCCGCCGGCTGGATCAAGCTCTCGGCCGCGTTCGCCGTCAAGACCGGCAATGGCGATGAGAAGGTGCTGGTGCAGCGCACGCTGTTCGACGGGCTGGCGCTGGAGGGCGGCGAGAACCGCTACCTGATCATGCACGACGCAATGGCTGGACTTGAGTACATCCGCCCGACGAGCGAGATCGCCGAGCGCGGCATGTTCGTGATGCTTGGGGCCTACACCTGCCTGGTGTTCGTCGATATCCGCGAGGTCTACGACCACGAGGGGCGCTACGGCCAGATCAACGCGATACTCGGCGGGCGAGGCACGGCCAACATCGAGATCGCCGCAGACGAGCTGGCCCTCCAGCCGATCCTCGCCCCGCTGCGCGCGCTGCTCGCGCCGGAGCTGATCGATGCGCTGGCGAGCAGCACGCTTCCGGCCGAGCGCGCCGAGGCGATCGCCGAGATCGCGATGACCGATGAGGGCGCGCCGCCGGCCGCCGACGACGATGACCTGCACGAGACGCTCGGCGAGCTCGACGCGCTCGACGCGGAGCTCGCCGACGACGATGACGACGACCTCGCGGTCCTCGACGACGACGATGATGCCGCCGACGATAATCTGGCGCCGCTCGGCAGCGCCGACGACGACGGCATGCCGAGCGAGACCGACGAGCTCGCCGCACTCGACGCCCCGCCGACGCCGCTCGACGCCCCGCCGACGATCGTGGCCGCTGCAAGCGCAGCGCTGCGCGACGTGGCATCGCGCAGCGCTGCGCTACGCCGCGCGATCGCCGCCTACGTCGACGCCGATGCTGAGACCGCCGCCGACGATGAGACGATGGCGCGGGTCGGACGGCTGCTAGCAATCCCGGCGCGTGCCGCCGCAGCGCCCGACGATCTGGCGCTCACGGCGCTGAACGGCTGGCTCGGGGCGCTGCCGGCGAGCGGTATGGCGCGCTGGTCGACGGCGCTGATCTGGGCCCTCGTCGGGCAGCTTGGGCGCATCAGCGACCCCGACGGCGACGGCGATGACTGGGCGCGGCGGCTCGATGAGTGGCTGGTGGATCGCGTGGCCACGACGACGCTGTTGACGCTCGGCCACGACGACCGCAGCGCGCGCTATGCCTACGGCGCGCTGCGCTGGATCACGCGGGCGCAGGCGTGGCAGCCGGAGACCCACGACGCGGCCACGCTGCTTGACACGCTGCTGGCCGATGAGCAGGCTATAGCGCTGCTCGGGGTTAACACCTACGATGGCGTGACCTACTTCAACGGCGATGGCTATGCCGACGTGCTCCACTGGCTGTTGCTCGCCGCCGCGCTCGACACCGACGACGATGATGGGACGGCGCTGCGCCACGCCGGCGAGATCGTCGCGACGCTGCTAGACGCGGCGGTGCCGGCGGGGTACGAGACCGAAAAGCTGCTGGCAGGGGTGGCAGCGCCGGGCCAGGTTGTTCAGCGATAGGGCGTAGGGGCGCAGCTTGCTGCGCCCACAAGCGGCGGCGTGACGCCGAGCATCGCTCGTGCAGCTGACGAGCGGGGCGACGAACGCGCCGATCCTCGTCCAGTGCGATGACTGGCGTGCCCGCCACGGCGACGCGCACCTCCACACCCAGTCGGACGCCCACCGGTGCACCGGCGACCGCGACCGCGACCGCGACCGCGACCGCCACGGCGACCGCCACGGCGACACCGCCGGCGGGGACGCTGGAGCGCGTGCTCGTTTATGCATACGATGGCGTCGACCGGCTGACGGGGGTGACACTCACCGCCGTGAGCCAGGGCAGCTTCAGCTATGACCTGACGGGCAACCGCACCGACGGCGGACGGACGTCTAATGCCGCCAAACCAGGTCATGGGTGCGAGCTACGATGCGGTGGGCAACCTGCGCAACGACGGCACGACCAGCTCCACCTACGACGCGCTCAACCGGCTGGCCAGCACCACCAGCGCCGGGCAGACCCGTACCAACGACTACAGCGGTGATGGCGTGCTAGTGGCGCAGACCACCGGCGGCACCACGACCCGCTATGTGCAGGATCTCGCTGCGCCGCTCAGCCAGATCCTCAGCGACGGGACGGCGAGCTACGTCTACGGCGTGGATCGGCTCGCGGGCGTGACCGGCGGGGTACGAACGTGGTAGCATGGCGATCTGCTCGGCTCGGTACGCCAGATGACGAATGACGCGGGGGTAGTGCAGGGGCTGGCCCACTATGACGCGTGGGGTGTGCTGGCGAGCGGCAGCGTTGCGCTCGCGCCCTTTGGCTTCACCGGCGAGCTCCAACAGGGCGGTGATGTCTACCTCCGCGCCCGGTGGTACAACGCCGCGCGGGGCAGCTTCGGCAGCCGCGACCCCTACGCGGGAGACGATACGACGCCGTACTCGCTCCACGCGTATCAGTATGGGTATGCGAACCCGGTCAGCAACACCGACCCGACGGGGTGGTGCGCGCAAGCCGGGCAGGGCGATGATTATTGCGTGGATGATGCCACTGATAGCTTTTTGAATGATTTCGTACGTCTGGCACAGCACGATCTCACAATTCTGGCACGCAACCGTGCGAAACAATTACCTATAGCCCAGACGAGTGCAGCTACAAATCAGCGTAACGGAGACATCGCATCGTCGTGTATATGGTCAACGATTGAAGAGCTTGAGCAACTTGATCGGCTCATCGCATTTGCGTTACTCGTCCGCGAAGGTGGCCCTGCTGATATTAAGGGATATTACCAAGGAAGATTTGGGAACAATCTCACGCTCTTCGATCGTCCTGATCGGCGCTGGCGATGGGATATCACAGGAAATCTTATGTATGGCTATCTGGGGCGGCTAGTCGGCTTGGAAT
>JAYUUK010000479.1:0-7808 GCA_043754595.1 Roseiflexaceae bacterium
CTCGCCGTTGGTCTGGTCCACGTCTGGTGGCAGCCCGACGACCTCGGTGGCGCTGCCGGCCGCATCGAACACGCCGCCAGTGCCGACGACCTCTGGCACGCTATAGCGATAGATCGGCAGCGTCTGGTTCGGCCCGCTGGCGGCGCGCGGCCTGCTGGCGTCCTGGTACTGCCCGCTGACGGCGCTGAACACCAGATCGGCGTAGGCGAACGGGTGCAGCAGCGATGTGTCGAGCGGCGCGTCAGCGGCAGCCATCGGCTGCTCGATCTTGACCTGCCAGCGCACCTGGACCTCGCCGTTGGCCGGCACCGTCACCGTCTGCGAGAGCGGCGAGGTGACGGTCACGTTGGTGGCGGAGAGCGCCACGGTGGCCGCAAGCGGCGCGTCGGTGGTGTTGGAGACGTTGGCGGCCAGCTCGGCGCTGTCACCGAGGACGAAGAAACGCGGCGCGACCGGGCGGACCAGCAGCGGCTTGCGGCTGACCACCTCGGCCAGCCCCTCGCCGATCTGGGTAGCGGCGTTGACGGCCACGCCGCGCAGCGACCATGTAGTCAGGTTGTCCGGCAGTTTGATGCTCACCTGCGCCTTGCCGCCGGCGTCGGTTTGGACGGCCGGGCTCCAGAATGCGGTGTCGGCGAACTCGGTACGCACGCTCGGCCCGGCCGGCGCCGCGCCCTTGCTGCTGTCCGCCAGCCCCTCGGAGGCGGGGGCCGCCGTGGCTGCCGGCATAGCAGCTGAATTTCCCGGCAGGCCGCTGTTGATCGGTGCGAATACGCCGTTTGTGCCGCCGCTCCCGCGGCGCTCCTGCTGTCTGAGCTGCTCCTCCAGCTGCTGGTTCAGCCGGTCGGCCAGTGCGCTCATAGAAGAGGCGGTCATCACGCCGAGCGGGCGCGGCGCATAGAACGTCTGGCGGGTGGCGTCGGGGGTGTGCGGCGCGAGGCTGAGCACGGCGGCGTCCACCATGTCCACGGCCAGCTCGGCGCTGACCGGCGCGCCCTGAATATCGGTGGTGGCGATGGCCACGTCCACCGTCTCGCCAGGCTGGTACGGCCCCTGGCGGTCTGGGGTGAGCGTGACCTTGAGCGTCTGCGGGTCCGGCCGGACGCTGACGCTGGTCAGGCCGTAGGCGAAGTCCACCACGCCGCTGGCGTCAGGCGGCGCGATCAGCGTCACCGAGATATAGATATTCGGCACGTGCTGGGCGGTCAGCGGGATCTGCAGCACCAGGCTGTTGCCGCTGACCTGCCGCACCTCGTGGCTCAAAATCCCGCCGCGTTCGACGGTGATCAGCGCCTGCTGCGTCCCGCTGAACGGGCTCGGCACCAGCACGGTGGCGGTCTCGCCAGGGGCGTACTCCTGCCTATCGGTCACGAGCTGGAGCTTGTTGCCCGGCGTGCGCTCCCAGCTGATATCGGCGCTATCGGCCACCCACAGCGTCAGCGTCGAGCTCACCACCCGCCCGCCGCTGTCGGTCAGGCTGGCGATGGCGCGGTAGCTGCCGCCGCTATCGGGGGTGAAACTCATGCTGCCGGCGGCCTGGGCGTCGGTGCGCGCCCGCTGCGTCCCGGCCGGCGTCCGCTGCTCCTCCGATGTCCAGTAGCCGCCGTCGCCCTGTTTCACAAAGCTGTTCTTCCACGTGACGCGGAACAGATCGACGCTAACATCCTGGTTTGGCAGGCGCTCGCCGGCCGATGTGGCCGTGACCAGGTCCATGGTCTGGACCTGCTTGGCGCGCCCGATGGAGCTGCGCGCCGCCATGCCGACGGCCGCGTCGCCCGGGTGGACCGACACCTGGGCGCGGCCGCTGATCGCCTGGTTATCGTTGCCGACCACCGTGGCCTCGATCGTCAGCGCGTAGTCGCCCTGTGGACCCTTGGCCAGCGCCGTGGCCGGGATGGCGATGGCGAGCTTGCCGTCCGCGCCGGTGACGCCTTCGCCGCCGAGCAACTGCTGCGGCTGGGGAGTGGGCCGCCACCAGCAGAACCAGCACACGCCGCTCGATCCGTCGCCGAACGTAAAGCCGGCCGCCCACGCCGGAGAGAACGGCACGGGCGTGGCGCTCGCCACCCACGTCACCTTCGCCCCAGCGACCGGGCCGCCAAAGAAGTAGCCAACATCGACGCTGGCCTGAGCCTGGGCATCGCGCAGCTGCTGTGCGACCTGGGGCGTCACCGCCACGCTGAACTCGGGGGGGCGGTAGGCCGCCACCTGGAACTGGCCGCTGAAGACGCGGTCCTGCTGCTGGACGCTGATGCTGTAGCCGCCGAGCGACGCGGTGGGCGCGAGCGCGACCTCGCCGGAGAAGCTGCCGTTGGTGCTGAGCGTGACCTTCTGGTCGGCGATCTGCTCGCCGTTACCGCCGCTGATGATCACCTGCCACTCGCCGGCCGGCGGCAGCGTCAGTTTGGCGTCGTCGTCGCTGCGGATGATGCCCTTGTAGAAGACCTTTTGGCCCGGCCGATAGATCGGCCGGTCGGTCTGGATATCGGCGCGCATCGATGTGGCGCTCGGGTCGAACGGCAGATCGAAATTCCACGGCGAGGTGTTGCTGCTCCAGCCGGAGGTGACGGCGGCGAACGGCTGGTCGGCGGTCACGATCACCTCGCCGCCAGGCGTGGCTGGGCTGAGATCGACGGTCGCGATGCCATCGGGGCCAGTGGTGGCGCTGCCGGCCGCCGTCTCATCCTGGAGGAAGAAGCGCAGCGCGAGCCCGGCCACTGGCGCGCCGTTGGCGAGCGACGTGGCCCACACCAGCGTCTGCTTGCCGTTGGTCTTGAGCGTCAGGCTGACGGCCGAGACGAGGATCAAGTGCGGCTCGGGCTGGCCGCCGCTCTCCTGCCGCTGCTGGAGCAGCAGGTAGGCGCCAGGCGCGAGCGGGCCGCCGTCGGCGCTGAGCTCGACGAGGTTGAGCGTCGGGGTGTTGAGCGCGCTACTGAGCTTGGCGTCCCAGCGCCGGATCTCGCGCGCGCCGCTCGGGGGCTTGCGCTCGTTGTAGAACTGGCCTGGGCCGCTCAGCCAGCTCACCGCATCGGCGGGGAGAGCGTAGAGCGTGAGGTTGACGCGTGGCTGGTTTGTGGCCACGATGCCGACGCGGGTCGGCTTGGCGGCGCTGAACAGCGAGACGCTCCCCTGATCCAGGATCTGGGCATTTGGCGGGAGCTGGTCGGTGCGGAAGCGCACGGTGCGGCCCTGGCCGATGGTGTTGCCGTACGGGTCGGCGATGTTGGGCCCGATGGTCACGGTGTAGTCGGTGGAAGGCGCGAAGCCGCCGCCGAGCACGAAGCTGCGGCCGTCGTCTGCGGTGTAGCTGTAGACCTGGGTGATCGAGATCGCCGGCGTGATAGTCAGGTTGGGCAGCACGGTCGCCTGGTCGATCGGGGCCGAGAACGTCAGCGTCAGCCCGCCGTATGGCTGCGCGGCGCGCTCGCCATCGGCCGGCGTGGTGGAGACCAAACTGGGCAGCGGGTAGGTCTGGAAGCTGGCGGCGAAGCCAGCCGGCAGCCCGGCGCCGCCGCCGACCACCTGCGCGCCGGCGGCGAGCTGATAGCGGTAGGACGCGCCGAACGCCAGGCGCTGCGTCGGCGTGAAGACCATCGTCTCGCCTTCGATGGCCAGATCGCCGGGGACCGCACCGCTTGGGCCGGTGAGCGTCAGCGATGCGCGCGCCGAGGCGAGGTCGGGAGCCTGGTTGAGCCTGATGCGGATGGTCGGCAAGACCGGGACGGTGCTGCCGCCGGCCGGGGTGGCGTCCAGCACCTGGGGCGGGGCGACGGTGAAGCTCCAGCTGAACGGGTTCTGCAGCGGCGCGCCCGAGGTATCGGCCACGTCGGGGCGGATAGTGCAGGTGTAGCTGGCCCCGGCCGTCAGCGGCGCGCCTGGCGCGATGCGAAAGATCGAGGTATTGAGCCACTCGCCGCCGCCTTCGATGGCGGGTGTGCAGCTGACCGGCGCGGCGAGCTTGACCAGATCCGCGCTGGTGAGCAGCGGCACCACCGGGCGGTTGAAAATCACCGTGATCTGGGCCTTGGCGTCGGCGTCGGCGGTGCCTGGCGCGGGGATCACCTGCGCCACTGAGAGGAAGCCGGCGGTGGGGAAGCGGAAGCTGATCGGGGCGGCGGTGGATGCGCCGTCCACCGCTTTGGCCCCTGCGGCGAGCGTGACCGCGTAGGAGGCGGCGCGGCTGAGCGGCGCGCTGGGGGTGAATCGAGCGGTGCGCGGCGTCGGCCAGGTCAGCGCGCCCTTGACGCCATCGACGCTGAGCGACGTGGCGACCGACTGCTGGTCCATCGGGCGGTCGAAGGTCAGCGTGATCGGCGCGTCCGGGGCGAGTTGCTCGCCTGGGGCCGGGCTGCGGGCGATGATCAGCGGCGCGACCGACGCGAGCGGCGCGGGCACGAGATCGAGCGTGTGGGCGCTGGCTGGCGTCGGCCGCGCTGCCACCGGCGACGGCTGGGTCGTCGGGGCGGGCGTTGGCGGCGGCGTTGGCGCGGCGCAGGCGCTGAGCAGCGCGGCGAGCAGCAGCAGAGAGAGACGGCGCATACGATGACCTCACAGTATATCGAGACTTAACCGGCGGCTTATGCTGTCTTAATCAAGCGATGGTATGCTGTAGAGCATCTTCCTAGCAGCACAACGTCGCGCGGCGGCGGAAAGTTCCCATCGAGAAGGATACGCCCAATGGTCACATACGCAGCGGAGCGTTTTGCGTGGCTCCAGCGGCAGATGAGCTGCGGCTGGCGGATCGAGGCCCCGGTGATCCAGCGAGCGGCGTACTTCGCCAGCTCCGGCCGGGTCTGCGCCTTCGAGTTTGTGCTGCGCGGCGACGGCGGGATGCAGGTGGTGGCGGTGCCGGACTGTGACGAGCTGCGCAACTTCCTGGACGAGCGCGAGCTCGATACGATCGTGCTGTAGGTCGTACTGTAGGGACGCAGCAAGCTGCGTTCGCGCGCCGCTGCCGAGCTCCCGGGACGCTGCGCCGGTGCAGGTCCATCGCATGACTACAGCAGCGTCCCGGAAGCTGATCGCCCGCGTCACCCCGCGTGTTTGAAGAACACCGCCCCGAGCGGCGGCAGCGTCAGGCCGAGCGACTGCGGGAACCCGTGCGACGGGATGGGCTCGGTGGCGAGCCCGCCGGCGTTGCCGATGCCGCCGCCGCTATAGTCCACGGCGTCAGAGTTGAGCGCCTCGTGCCAGAACCCGGCGCGCGGCACGCCGATCCGGTAGCCGTAGCGCGGCGTCGGCGTGAAGTTGAACGCCGCCAGGATGCTATCATCGGTGCTGCTGCCGCGCCTGGTGAAGCTCAGCACGCTCTGCTCGGCGTCGTTGCAGTCCACCCAGGCGAACCCATCGGCCTCGGTGTCGCGCTCGTGCATCGCCGGCTCGTTGCGGTAGAACCAGTTCAGATCGGCCACCCAGCGCTTGAGGCCGGCGTGGGTCGGCAGCTCCAGCAGGCTCCACTCCAGCGCGCTGTCGTGGTCCCACTCGCGCCACTGCCCGATCTCGCCGCCCATGAACAGCAGCTTCTTGCCGGGCAGCCCGATCATGAAGGCCAGCAGCAGCCTGAGGTTGGCGAGCTGCTGCCACCAGTCGCCGGGCATCTTGCCGAGCAGCGAGCGCTTGAGGTGGACCACCTCGTCGTGCGAGAGCGGCAGCACGAAGTGCTCGCTGGCGACGTACACGGTGCGGAAGGTCAGCTGGCTCTGGTGGAACTTGCGGTAGATGATATCTTCGGCAAAATAGGCCAGCGTATCGTGCATCCAGCCCATGTCCCACTTAAGGTCGAAGCCGAGCCCGCCATCGTCCACCGGCCAGGAGACCATCGGCCAGGAGGTGCTCTCCTCGGCGATCGTCAGGACGTCGGGCAGGCGGGCTGCGATCTGCCGATTGAGCTGGCGCAGAAACCCGATCGCCTCAAGGTTCTCCCGGCCGCCGTGCTGGTTGGCCACCCACTCGCCCTGCTTGCGCGAGTAGTCGAGATAGAGCATGCTTGCCACCGCATCGACCCGCAGCCCGTCCATATGGTAGCGCTCCAGCCAGAACAGCGCGCTGGAGAGCAGGAACGCCCGCACCTCCGGCCGGCCGTAGTTGAACACCATGCTGCCCCAGTCCGGCTGAAACCCCTGGCGCGGGTCGGCGTGCTCGTAGAGGTGCGTCCCATCGAAGAAGTTGAGCCCGTGCGCGTCGCGCGGGAAGTGCGATGGCACCCAGTCCAGCAGGACGCCAATCCCCGCCTGGTGCAGCGTATCGACGAGCTGCATCAGCTCCTGCGGCGTGCCGTAGCGGCTGGTGGGGGCGAAGTAGCCGGTGGTCTGGTAGCCCCAGCTGCCGTAGAACGGGTGCTCCGTGATCGGCAGCAGCTCGACGTGGGTGAAGCCGAGCTCGACGCAGTGGGCGGCGAGCTTCGGCGCGACCTCGGCATAGCTGAGCCACTCGCCAGCCGCGCCGCGCATCCACGAGCCGAGGTGGACCTCATAGATGCTGATCGGCGCGTCGAGCGTGTTGGCCTCGGCGCGGGTCTCCATCCACTGCGCGTCGCCCCAGCTATAGCCAAGATCCCAGATCCGCGATGCAGTCTGCGGCGCGAGTTCGGCGGTCAGCGCGAATGGGTCGGCCTTATCGACAACGTAGCCGTCGTAGGTCGAGACGACCTGGTACTTGTAGCGCTGCCCGCGCTGCGCCCCCGGCACGAACCCCTCCCAGATCCCGCCGTCATCGCGGCGGCGCAGCCGGTGGGCCTGTGGGTCCCAGCCGTTGAAATCGCCAAACACCGCCACCGAAGCGGCGTTTGGCGCCCAGACGGCGAACATCGCCCCGGCGACGCCGGCCACGGATGTGAGGTGCGCGCCGAAGCAGCCGGGCAGGTCGGCGTGGGTTCCCTCGTGGAACAGATAAAGATCCTGATCGCTGAACAGCGACGGCGGCGGTTCGTGGAACGTCATGCGGCGCTCGCTTCTCGCAGGTATGGTATCATCGAGCCGCGCGCTGCTGACGCGCTGCGCTGTTCGGGAGAGTATGGAAGGTATTGTACGCTATCTGGATATCGCGCGTCGGCGCTGGCCGGTGCTGCTGGCGCTGCCGCTGCTGGCCGCGCTGATCAGCCTGGCCATCGGCATCGGTCGCCCGGCGACGTATCAGTCGTCGGTGACGCTGCTGCTGACCCGCGCCGACTCGCGGATGCCGGGCGGGCGGCCGGCCGCCACCAGCAGCTTTGACACCCAGGATACGCTGGCGTATGATCTCCCGGCGATCGTGCAGGGCGAGCCGTTCGCGCGGCTGCTGGCCGAGCGCGCCGCCGCCGCCGGGCTCAGCGCCGACGCCGACGCCATCCGCCCCATGATCGACGCGACGACCGACGAGGGCCGCCCGATCAAGATCACCGCCACCGCGCCGAGCGCCGCGCTGGCCGAGGCGCTGACGCGGGCCACGGTTGATCTGGTGCGCGAGCGGGGGCTGCGGCTGTGGGGCGACCGCGACGCGACGCCGGAGCAGAACGGAATCAACCTCACCGTGCTGGTCGCCCCCACCCCGGCGGACTCGAGCGGCGGGCTGCGATCACTGGCGCGCGAGGTGGGGCTGCGCGCCGCCGCCGGGCTGATCCTGGCGATGGCGGTGGTCTTTGGCGAGCATTACCTGCGGCATTCCGTCGCCCCGTAGCCTCGGAGCGGCGCGAATGGTCGGGCGATGCGCGCCGGATCGATCCCTGGCGAGGATGCAGAGCCCTTGTGTCGCCCGTACGGAGCGATGACGCGGGCGATGCCGGGCGATGCGGTGGCGCGGGGGCCGCAGGCCGAGCGATGGCGCGGGGGCCG
>JAYUUK010000480.1:0-7774 GCA_043754595.1 Roseiflexaceae bacterium
GTCAGCATCGGCACCAGCGGCGGCCTAGGCAACGGCATCGCGCTGACATCGAGCGGCGGCAGCGTCAGCTTCGCCCGCGCGCCGGTGGCCGTCAGCAGCCTGGACTACGCCGTCCTGATCGATGGCGGCGCGGCGACCGTGAGCTTCGACAGCGCCTCGACGGTGACCCAGAGCGGCACGGGCGGGATCGTCGCAATCCAGAACCGCAGCGGCGGCGGCGTCAGCTTCGGCGGCACCGTCAGCGGCACGACAGTCAGCGCCGCGCCCGCCATCAGGCTGAACGCCAACCTCGGCTCGGTGACGTTTGCCGGCACCATCACGATTACAGCCTCGCGGCAGCGGGCGCTCGATGTGACCAGCGGCGGGAGCTTCGCGCTGACCATGAGCGGCGGCGGCAGCGCGCTGCGGTCGTCGTTCAGCAAACCTGGCGTGATCAGCATCGTCGGTGCCGGCCCGACCGCGCTCGACGTGCAGATCCAGACGGTCACCGCCACCGACGGTGGCACGGCGGCCAATCGCCCGGACACGGCGATCGCGCTGCAGAACACCACCGGCAGCTTCCGCATCACCGGCAGCGGCACATCGCTGAGCAGCGGCGGCGCGATCGCTGGCACCAACGGCACGGCCATCACCCTCGACCAGACGGCGATGACCGCGCTGGAGCTGACCAACCTCGACATCGGCCAGCCCACCGCCTGCTCCACGAGCAGCCGACCGATCCCGACGAGCGCGGTGCAGATCGGCAAGGGCGGCAGCGGCGATGGAATTACTATCGGCGGCGGCGGCGGCATCGCGCTGACGCGGGTCAGGATCGCCTGCACCGCAAATAGCGGCATCGGCGGCACGAACGTCGCTGGGCTAAGCATCACTGGCGGACTGCTGCGCTCGAACGGAACATCGACCGGCGATAGCGCGGTGACGCTGGTCTACAACGGCGGCGTGAGCGCGGCGCTGAGCATCAGGGGCAGCACGTTTGGCAACAGCGGCGGCGCGGCGATCGCGGTGCGCGCCAGCGCCGCCAGCGCCGTCGGCTCGCTCGCCATCCAGCAGAACACGATCGCCGGCGACGAGCGCGGCATCGATCTGCAGACCAGTGGCGGCGGCACAATCGGTGGGGTCTCCATCCAGCAGAACAGCCTCAGCGGCGTCGGCACCCAGATCGGAATCGTCAACAGCGGCACCAGCACCGGGTCCACCATCCGCGGCACGGTGCTCAACAACACGCTCGCCAGCAGCGGCCCAACCGCCGACGCGCTCCTGGTTCGCGCCGACGGCGCTGGCGCGATAACGCTCGACCTCGGCACAAACACCGTCACATCGTTTGGCAGCAACGGCCTGCTCATCGACGCGCGCGGCGCCAGCGCGACGATCGACGCCCAGGTGCGCACCAACACCATCGCCGGGGCCAACGCCAGCAACGGCCAGGCGGCGCTTGCGCTGCGATCCGGCGCGGCCAGCGGCGACGCCAGCCGGCTGTGCGTCAATCTGATCGACAACCGCGCCAGCGTGGCAGGCGCAACCGCGCCGATCGCAGACTACTCGCTGGCGCGGGTCAGCGGCGGCGCGGCGGTGTTCCAGATCCAGAATCTGACACCATCGCCCGCCAGCGCGACCCAGGCGGCGGCCTACGCGGCGGGCACCGACATCGACTTCCCAACTGCGGTGGCGGATGCCGGGACCTATCTGGCCGCCAGCTGTGCCGCGCCGCAGCTCGCCGCCGGTGGCCAGGGGCCGGGCGCAGCGCCCACGCTGGAACAGGCGACGCTCGACGCCGCGCTCGCACAGGCGGTGGCGCGCTGGAAGCGGACAGACTTGGGGGCGAGCCACAGCGCCACGCTCGAAGCGCTGACCGCGCGGGTGGCGCAGCTCGGGCCGGGGCGGCTCGGCGAGACGATCGGCGGCAGCATCGCCATCGACGATGACGCGGCGGGCTGGGGCTGGGGCGGGCGGCAGTTCGACCTGCTGACGGTGGTGCTGCACGAGGTCGGCCACACGCTCGGGCTCGACGACCGGTCGACCCAGAGCGGCGAGCTCATGAGCCAGACGATCGCGCCGACGGAGCGACGCGAGGCCCAGCCCAATGCCGGCGAGTCGACCGTCACTATCGGTGCGCTGCCGGCAGGCAAGCACGTGCGGGTGGTCTACGACGCCAGGATCGCCGCGCCGCTGCCGCCGGGGGTGGCGGCGATCGTCGCCCAGGCGAGCATTGGCGGCGGCGGGATAACGCCGACGCGCAGCGACGACCCGCGCACGCCGCCGCCCGGCGACGCGACGACCACGACGGTGGGCCACCTGCTGTACCTGCCGCAGGTGCGACAGGGCGGATGATCTATGCGCTGGCGGGCGAACGTGCCGGTCGCCCGCCAGCGCACGCAGCTAGCGAGCGCCGAGCGCCGCAGCGGCGGCCTCGAGATCGGTTCCCTCGAAACGACTGCGTAGATCGTTGTACAGCAGCAGCTGGACCAGCGCGCCGAACGGCACGGTGAAGATGCTGCCGATCGCCGAAATCAGCGAGGTGCCGATGGTCTCGCCCAAGCCGACAACCCCCATGTAGTTGATCAGCAGCACCGGCAGCAGCGTCAGCGCGCCCACCAGCAGCCCGCTGATCAGCGCGACGGCGAACGATGGCCAGAAGCGCCGTGCGACAAGCGCGCGGCTGCGGCGCATCGCCTCACCCGCACCCTGCCGCTCAAGCACCACGATCGTCTCGGCCACCATCCAGCGGGTACTGAGCAGCAGCGCGCCCAGCAGCCCGACGATCGCGGCGAGCGCGGCTACTATGTAGCTCGACTGCCAGGCGGCGACAATGGCCGTCGGCAGTATCAGCAGCAAAATGGCGAACCCCTGGCGTAAGCTGACGCTGAAAATCCGCCAGTAGCTGCCGCGCCCGCCGCGAAACGCCGCCCCGATCGAGACCGACTCGCCGCGCAGCGCCCGGTCGCAGGCGAAGATCAGCGCGCCGCTGGCGATTGTGCTACAGACCATGCTCACCAGAGTGACGAGCAGCGTCAGCGTTGGCACCAGCGGCACCAGCGCCGACACCACGATCGACGGAAGCAGAAAGGCGGCGGCGATCGGAAATAACGTCAGCGCGTGCCGGCGCAGCAGCGCGAAGGCTCGGTCCAGCAGCCCGAGAATCGCGAGCGGCGGGCGGTAAAGCGGGTCCATGCAGTTCCTCTCTCCATCCAGTGTAAAATAGCCCAGCTGGCGCGCGCAACAACGAAGGAAACCAGCCGATGCCTCCAGTGCTCCATACCACCGCCGGCCCGCTCGCCGCCGCCGCACTAGGGTTGATCCTGCCCCACGAGCACGTGTTCGTCGAATTTCGCCCGCCTGAGACCCCCGGCCACGCCGAGGCCGATGCCGGCGATGTGCTGCGCCTGATGCTACCAGAGCTGGCGCGCGCTCGGGCGGCGGGCGTGACGGCGCTGATCGACTGCACGCCGGTGGGCGTCGGTCGGCGGCCAGACCTGCTGATCGCGGCATCGGCGGCGAGCGGGCTCCCGATCGGCATCCCGACCGGGATTTACCGCGAGCCATGG
Organism: Roseiflexaceae bacterium; assembly: GCA_043754595.1. GTDB lineage: Bacteria > Chloroflexota > Chloroflexia > Chloroflexales > Roseiflexaceae > JAYUUK01. Next base: position 3,543 of record JAYUUK010000480.1, read on the forward strand.
GTGCCGCGCTGGGCCCTCGAAGCTGATGCAGATGCGCTCGAAGCCTGGATGCGCGGTGAGCTGGAGCGTGGCATCGGCAAAACTGGCATACGCGCCGCGTTCATCAAGCTCAGCGCCACCGATGACGGTATGACCGAGCAGGAGGCCAAGATCTTGCGCGCCGCCGCCCGCGCCGCCGCCCACAGCGGCGCGACGATCGGCAGCCACACGATTCGCGCCAGCGTGCTCGACGCCCAGCTCGATAGCGTCGAGGCCAGCGGCTACACCGCCGAGCGCTTCATCTGGATCCACGCCAGCGCCGATGACCTGGCGACCAATATCGCCGCCGCCAGACGCGGTGCCTGGATCGAGTACGATTGGATCGGCGGACAGCCAGACGCCATGCTGATCGAGCGCGTGCTGCGCATGCTCGACGCCGGCTTCGGCCACCGGCTGCTGCTCAGCCACGATCGCGGCTGGTATGACCCGGCGCTGCCGGGCGGCGGCGAGCCCAAATCGTATACCTACCTTACCGAGCACTTTCTGCCGCGCCTCGCCGCCGCAGGCGTGGACGCCGCCACCATCGCGCAGCTGACGGTCGCCAATCCTTTCGCCGCCTACGCCAGATAGCACGAACTGACGAGCCATCGCTTCCTTTAGACGCGATTCACCTGCGGCACCGGCGCGCTCGTGGCCGCCTCGGTGGCGCGCAGATCGTGCAGCATCAGCGCCTGCGACGCCAGCGTCAGCGGCACGAGCACCAGGCTTGGCAGTCCGATCAACGCCGCGTAGACCGGTCCAAATAGACCGCTTACCACTATCGACGATGCCCACATCGAGAGGGCTACACCGACGAAGGTGACGAAGACGTACTGGATGAGTCCAAAACAGCCGAAGGCCAGCCCGAGCCACGCCACGCGCCAGAACTGTGGCCGCACCAATGCCCAGCCCCGCCGCAGCGCCGCCAGCGTCCCGAGCCGCTCGGCGACGATCAGCGGCGGGACGACCATCCAGACTGTGGTGAACAGCAGCGCCGGTATGGCCCACACCAGGTTTAGCGCCACCAGCGCCTGCCCGTAAGCCGCCGCCCCCAAGTTCGCCACCAGCGGCCCGATCAGCAGCGTTGAGAGCAGCGCGGGCAGCCCGATCGTCAGGAGCCTGATGAGCATCCAGCCACTCATCGGCAGGACGCGGCGCAGCCCGGCACCTGCGGCTGCCCCAAGATCGATACGGCGCTGCGTCAGCTCACCATCGATCAGCGCCAGCTGCGCCGCCGTCTGCCAGGCGGGAACCACCACATACCCCAGCAGCGCCGTCACAATTCCCAGTAGCGGGCCGTCGCCCAGCGGCTGACCGACCACATACAGCGCAAGCAGCACCAGCTGGAGCAAGACCAGCGGCCCAAAACGATTGCGAACCAGCAGTAGCGCGCGGTCCAGCAGCGCCAACGTATCGCGAGCATAGCTCAACGGTATCCTCCACACTTCAGGCGAACACATACACTCCGCTAACGGAATCTGCCGCTGCGGCGTGGTAAGCTACAGCATACAGTAATCAGTTCAGGGAGTGCGCGGCGATCGACGCCGACATAGTCCGTACGGTTACGTCATCATCAGGGAGGGCAAAAATAGATGTCATTTGATACAAATCGTTTCACCGAAAAAACCCAAGAAGCGCTGATCGGTGCCCAGACGCTCGCCGAGCGCAATGGAAATGCCCAGGTCGAGCCAGAACATATGCTGCTGACGCTGATCGAGCAGAGCGACGGCGTCGTCCCGCAGGTGCTCGGCAAGATGAATGTGGCGACCGGCGCGCTCGCGCAGCAGGTCCGCGGCGAGATCGCCAAGTTCCCGCGGGTCAGCGGCGGAGCGCGGCTGGTCTACTCGCAGCGCATGGTGCAGGTTATCACCCGCGCCTTCGACGAGATGCAGCCGTTTGGCGATACCTTTCTCTCGACCGAAATTTTGCTGCTCAGCCTGCGCAAGCACGCCGGCGGCGCGGTCGAGCGCGCGCTCAAGCAGGCGGGCGTCACCGCCGAGAACCTGCTCGCCGCGCTGCGCGAGGTCCGTGGCACGCAGCGGGTCACCGGGCCGACGCCGGAGAATACCTACCAGGCGCTTGAGCAGTACGGCCGCAACCTCACCAAGAGCGCGCGCGCTGGCAAGCTCGACCCGGTGATCTGTCGCGATGAAGAGATCCGCCGCGTGATCCAAATCCTCAGCCGCCGCACCAAAAATAACCCGGTGCTGATCGGCGAGCCAGGCGTCGGCAAGACCGCGATCGTCGAGGGTCTGGCGCAGCGGGTAGTGCGCGGCGATGTGCCAGAGGCGCTCAAGGGCGCCACGGTGGTCTCGCTCGATATGGGCGCGCTGATCGCCGGCGCCAAGTACCGCGGTGAGTTTGAGGAGCGGCTCAAGGCGGTGCTGCAGGAGATTCAGGACCGCAACGACGTGGTGCTGTTCGTCGACGAGCTGCACACAGTGGTGGGCGCCGGCGCGGCCGAGGGCAGCATGGACGCCAGCAATATGCTCAAGCCGATGCTGGCGCGCGGCGAGCTCCACATGGTCGGCGCGACCACGCTCGATGAGTACCGCAAGTATATCGAAAAGGACGCCGCGCTCGAGCGGCGCTTTCAGCCGGTGATGGTGGACCAGCCAACCGTCGATGACACGATCTCGATCCTGCGCGGGCTGAAGGAGCGCTACGAGACCCACCATGGCGTGCGAATCACCGATGGCGCGGTGGTGGCCGCCGCCGTGCTCTCCGACCGCTACATCGCCGACCGCTTTTTGCCGGATAAGGCGATCGACCTGGTGGACGAAGCGGCGGCGCGGCTGCGCATGGAGATCACCTCGGACCCGCAGGAGCTCGATGACCTCAAGCGGCGCGAGATGCAGCTGGAGATCGAGCGCGAGGCGCTGAAAAAAGAGCGCGACCAGGCCAGCAAAGAGCGGCTGGAGAAGCTGGAGGGCGAGCTCGCCAATGTCCGCGAGGAGCGCACCGCCGTGGATATGCAGCTCCAGCGCGAGCGCGAGCAGCTGACTAAGCTGCAGCAGATCAAAGAGCAGATCGACCAGACCAGGGTCGATATCGAGCGGGCGCAGCGCGAGTATGACTATAACCGCGCCGCCGAGCTCCAATACGGCACGCTCACGGCGCTCGAAAAGCAGCTTGCGGCGGGCGAGACCGAGGCCAAGAGCGGCACCAGCCAGCTGCTGCGCCAGGAAGTGACCGACCAGGACATCGCCGAGGTAGTGGCCAAGTGGACAAACATCCCGGTTACCAGGCTGCTTGAGGGCGAGGTCGAGAAGCTGATCCATATGGAGGAGCGGCTGCACCAGAAGGTCATCGGCCAGGATGAGGCGGTCGAGGCGGTCTCGAATGCGGTGCGCCGCGCGCGCGCCGGGCTGCAAGACCCCAATCGCCCGCTTGGATCGTTCCTATTCCTCGGGCCGACGGGCGTTGGAAAAACCGAGCTGGCGCGCGCACTGGCCGAGTTTCTCTTCGATGACGAGACCGCCATGGTGCGGATCGACATGTCCGAGTACATGGAAAAGCACACGGTCTCGCGGCTGCTCGGCGCGCCTCCCGGCTACGTCGGCTATGATGAGGGCGGTCAGCTGACCGAGGCGGTGCGCCGGCGGCCGTACGCGGTGCTGCTGTTCGACGAGATCGAAAAAGCGCACAGCGATGTTTTCAACGTGCTGCTGCAGCTGCTCGACGATGGCCGGCTCACCGATGGCAAAGGCCGGGTTGTGAACTTCAAGAATACCGTGGTGATCATGACCTCGAACATCGCCAGCCCGATGATCCAGGAGCTGACCGCCAACGGCGCGAGCGCCGCGCAGCTGCGTAGCGCCGCGCTGAGCGAGCTGCGCAGCGAGCTGCGGCCGGAGTTCCTCAACCGGATCGACGAGGTGATCGTGTTTCGGCCGCTCAGCCGCGATCAGATCGGCAACATCATCGATATCCAGCTCGGCCATCTGCGGCAGATGCTAGCCAACCGCAAGCTGATGCTCGAGCTGACACCGCCGGCGCGCGCCAGGCTCGCCGCCGAAGGCTACGACCCGTCCTATGGGGCGCGCCCGCTCAAGCGGGTGATCCAGCAGCGGCTGCAGAACCCGCTGGCGCTCAAATTGCTCCAGGGCAGTTTTCGCGATGGCGATACGATCGTGGCGGATGCGACGCAGAGCGGGGATTTCTTCTTCGACCGCAAGTAGCTGAACCCAGCAGACGGTGCGGGGAAAGATAGC
>JAYUUK010000481.1:0-7766 GCA_043754595.1 Roseiflexaceae bacterium
ATCGAACTATGGAGGGTTCCTCGCCATACCTCCCGCCCCGCGCAGCGCACAATTGAACGGTGCAGGGTTCCCCGCTATACCTCCCGCCCCGCGCAGCGCACAATTGAACGGTGCAGGGTTCCCCGCCATACCTCCCGCCCCGCGCAGCGCACCAGGTATTCTGTGCTTGCCCCTTGCGCTACCATAGGCTACCCCTTCACTCCGTCGCCCCACGCAGCCGCGCGAGCATCGCCGAGTAGGCCGCGCGGTCAAGCGGCAGCTCGACGGGCGCGCCGATCTGGCTAGAGTAGATGATGGCGTTAGCGAGCTCAAGGCCCATCAGCGCGTCGCTGGCATCGCAGCGCGGGCGGCGGCCATCGTGGAGCGCGACGATCAAATCCTCGTAGACCGCCCGGTGACCGCCGCCGTCGCCCGATGCCAGCTCGATCGTCTCGCTCGTCACCTGCGGGCTGCCCCACATCTCCTGGCTCTCGGCGCGGTGCTGGCTGAGCGGCGGCGCGAAGCGATGGATCGTGAGCCGATCCTCGACGAGCTCGACGGCCGCCCGGTCGCCGACGATCTCGGTGCGCCGATGCAGGCCGGCCTCGACGGTGCTGAAGTAGATGTAGCCGGGCGCGCCATTTGGGTATTCGAGCATCGCCTGCGCGCTATCCTCGCACTCGATGGCGTGGGCGCGGGTGCGGGTCCAGCCGGTGACCCGCGCCGGCGAGCCGACCAGGTGGCAGAGCAAGTCGAGCGGGTGGGGCCCCTGGTTCATCAGCACGCCGCCGCCCTCGCCGGCCCAGCTGCCGCGCCACGGGGCGGTCCGATAGTAGAAGGCGGTGCGATACCACGGCTCGACGCACAGCACACGAACCAGATCGCCGAGCTCGCCAGCCTCGATCAGCCGCTTGAGATAGACGATCGCCGGCCGGAAGCGCTGCTGGAAGTTAACCGCCACGACCTTGCCAGCGGCGGCGGCGGCGGCGATCAGCGCGTCGGCGTCAGCCACATCGATCGCCACTGGCTTCTCCGAGAGTACGTGGCAGCCTACGGCGATGCAGTCGCGCGATACGGATGCGTGGAGCGGGTGGGGCACACAGACCACCGCCACATCGGGGCGGATCGCATCGAGCATCTCGCGGTAGTCGGTGAAAAACGGGCACCCAGCGGCGGCTGCGCGCTCAGCGCCGCGCGCCGCGACGATATCGGCCATCCCGACGATCGTAGCGCCGGGGAGGTCGCGCAGCGCGTCGAGATGAGTCGCGACGATGCTCGCCGATGCGCCGATGATCGCAAAACGCAGATCGTGATCCATAACATACTCCTCCACATTGAGCTCGCTGTCATCCTAGCATATCGTCGGGCGTTTGCGTTGTGTTTCAGGGCATGGTACTATATTTGCGCAACGCCTCTGTCCCCAGAAGAGATAGTTTTATCTCTTCAGAAAGGTCGGCCAATGATCCGCGTAACCGTCGACAGCATTCGGGTGAGCCTGCTCACGCAACACCGGGTTGTGGTCCTGCGCGAGCAGGAGAGCAATCGCTACCTACCGATCTGGATCGGCGCGTTCGAGGCCGATGCCATCGCGCTGGCGATGCAGGGCCACGAGCCGCTGCGCCCGATGACCCACGACCTGCTGAAGTCGGTCTTCACCGAGCTCGGCGCGTCGATCCAGCACATTTTCATCTACGATATGCAAGACTCGACTTTCTTCGCCAGGATCGTCGCGCAGCAGGGCACGCGCACGATCGAGGTCGACGCTCGCCCGAGCGACTCGATCGCGCTGGCGGTACGTAGCGAGGTGCCGATCTACGTCGAGGACCACGTCATCGAGCAGCAGGGCGTGCTCTACGACGATGATGAGCCGACGAGCGCCCCCGCGAGCGCGCCAGAGACAGCCGGCGCGGCGCAGGCGAATGAGAACGAGCCGGATATCGCCGTCCCCGAAGAAGGCCTCTCGCTCTTCCGCGATTTCATCAACACCCTCGACATCGACGAGGACGACAAAGGCCGCAAAGACAAGAACTAGCTGCCCGATCGACACGCGAGCGGGGGAGGGGCGAACGCCCCTTCCCCCGCTTCGTTTGCCCAAAATTGTGGATAAGTGGCATGTTCCTGTGGATAACTGGGGCGAACTGTGGATAAATCGCTCGCAGAGCCGGTGGATAGCCGGTGGAAGATATGCGGAGTGATTGCCACTCGACCGCCGCCGTTTTCCACATGTTGTGGAGAAGCGCGGCACAACATGCGGAGAGCGCGGCACTGATCGGGGCCGCTCAGCGAGCATCGGGCCGCAGCTGTGGAATATGTTGATGACGATCCACAATCGCTCCACCGCCGATCGTGGCGCTGCGATGCCGACAATCCTCGCTCCTCCACATTTCCACAGACACTACTATGACTACGGTATTTCTACCCATACATATGTGTATAAGAGAGTCCGGATCAGAAAGAGAGGATACGAACTGCAGGTGCTTGGTCCCGGGGTGCGGTAGCGGCACAGACGCTTTGCGGAGGGTTCAGCTGGCGGGCAGGGCATGATCGGGCGCTCAGCGTGACATGCAGCGGTGGGGGCGGAAGTGGGGGCGGCGACCGCCTGGACGCTACTTGATGCGGCCGAACTGTCGCTCGATCTGGGTGTGGGTCAGCAGGATCATCGTCGGCCGGCCGTGCGGACATGTGCGCGGCGAGTCGCAGCGCTCAAGCGACGCGAGCAGCCCTTCGATCTCCTCGGAGGAAAGACGCTGCCCAGCGCGGACCGATGTGTGGCACGAGAGCGTGATCAGCATCGCCTCGCGCCGGTCCGCCGGGGTCGCGCCGCCACGGCCGCCAAGGTTATCTGCGATCTCGGCGAGCGCGCGGCTCAGCTCGCCGATGGCGACGGTGGCTGGCATGGCGCGCACCCGCATCCCCTCGCCGAATGGCTCGATAGTGAAGCCCCACTCGCCGAGCTGCTCGTCGTTGGCGAGCAGCGTCTGCTCGGCCTCTGGCGAGAGCTCGACGATTTGCGCCATCAGCAGTTCCTGGCGCTCGATCGCCCCCGACGCGCGCTGGGTCATCAGTCGTTCGTAGGTGACGCGCTCGTGGGCGGCGTGCTGGTCTATGAGATACATGCCCTCCGGAGTCTCGGCGAGGATGTAGGCGTTGTGGATCTGCCCGACGACCCGTAGCGGCGGGAGGCGGTGGGGCGGGAGCGGCGTGGGCGCGGCGAGCGGCGCGCCGCTCGTTTGTTCGAGCGGGTCTGGCGGGGCGAAGCTCGCTGCGTCGCGCCCATCGATCTGCCACTGTCCCTGGCGCGGCGCGGCGGCCTGCTCCCAGGCGCTGCCGACTCGGCGCAGCTCGAAGCGGCGCTGCGCGATATCGAGCGCCGACGGCTCGCTGGCGTCGGCCCATGGGCGTACCCCACCCTCGAGCAGCGCGTCGCGCACGGCTCGCCCGATCGCGCTCATCACTCGCGGCGCATCGCGGAATTTGACTTCGCTTTTGGTAGGGTGGACATTGACATCGACCGTGCCGGGGTGCAGCGCGATGTTGAGCACCGCCATTGGGTGCCGCCCCTTCATCATGAGCGTGTGGTACGCCTCTTCGAGCACGTAGAGCGGCTGCCCACGCGGCAAGATAGCTCGCCGGTTGACGTACAGGTGGATGGCGCTGCGCGAGCTGCGGGTCAGCCCGGGGGGCGAGACCAGCCCGCTGATGCTCACGGCGGCATCATCCTCGCCGACGGTGGCCTCGACTGGCAGCAGCTGCCGTGCGGCGTCGAGGCCGTAGATCTCGATCAGCGCGGCGCGCAGCTCGCCGGCCCCCGCCGTCTGGAGCGTGATGCGGCCTTCGATGGCCAGCGTAAAGCGGATCTCGGGGTAGGCCAGCGCGTACTGGGTGACGGTGGCGGCCACAGCGGCGCTCTCGGTGGCCTCCGAGCGCAGGAACTCGCGACGCACTGGCGTGTTGTAGAACAGGTTGCGCACGCTGATGGCGGTGCCAGGCGAGCAGCCGCGTGGGCTGCGGGCCTGCACCTCGCCGCCGGCGATCCGCAGCTCGACGCCGACCTCTTCGTCCGCCGCGCGGGTGGTGCAGATCACCTGGGCCACGGACGCGATGCTGGGCAGCGCCTCTCCGCGGAACCCGAGCGTCCCGATCGCCCACAGGTCATCGGCGCTGCTGAGCTTGGAGGTGGCGTGGCGGGTGAACGCCAGCTCGACTTCGTCAGCCGCGATGCCGCGCCCATCGTCGCGCACGGTGATCTCGCGCAGCCCGCCATCGCGGATCTCGACGGCGATCTTACGCGCGCCGGCGTCGATCGCGTTTTCGACGATCTCGCGGACGACCGACGCCGGCCGCTCGACGACCTCGCCGGCGGCGATCTGTGCGGCGACGGTTGGGTCGAGCACGCGGATCGTCATAGCGCCCCCTGTACATTGACGATTGACAATTGACGATTGTCAGATGTTGGCCAATAGACCAGTCCTACGTGCATTGTCAATGCGCGAAGCACACGGCGGGGGTTTGGGGCGCATGACCCGAGCTATCCCCTTTGCCAGTAGGAGTGGTATAGGCGAACAGAATTGCTGCTATTGTACCACAGGCGTCTGGCGTCTGGCGGGCTGAACGCTGCGGCTACTTTGGTGGCTGCGTTGTATCTGGCCTACAGCACGCGAACGAAGGTCAGGCTGCGGATGGCCCTGGCGATGATATCGAGCACCGGCTGGGGGTAGATGCCGCTGGCGAGGCTGACGCCGAGCAGCAGTACTACCAGCAGCGCCGGCAGCAGCGGCTCGCGCCAGGTGGCGGGCGGGCGCTGGGCGAACTCTGGCAGGTCGCCGATGCGGAGCTCTGGCGGCGGCGGCGGGGCGTCTTCGTCGGGGCCAAGCAATCGCTGGTAGCCGATGCGGCCGACGGCGACGATACCGAGCAGCGCGGTCAGGATCAGGCCGACGACGAACGCCGGGCCGCGGGCCGCTGCGGCGCTGAGCAGCAGCAGCCAGGCGGCGAACCCGCCGAACGGCGGCAGCCCGATCAGGGCTGCCACTCCCGCCAGCAGCCCTATCGCGGCCACCGGGCTGCGCCGCGCCAGCGCGTTGAGCGCCGCCCCGCGCAGATCGGCGGTGTCGATCAGCGCCAGCGCGATGCAGATCGCGGTGAGCGCCAGGATCTGATGTAGCGCCAGCAGCAGGCCGCCGCTGATGCCGGTGACGCTGATGGTAGCGGTGCCGAAGACGATCAGGCCGGCGTTGGCGACGCACAGATAGCCGAAGGCGCGGCGCATTCGCTCCTGCCCGACGGCCAGCGCCGCGCTGAGCACCGCCGAGCCCATCCCGAGGGCGGACAGCGCGCCCAGGCCGCGCTCATTTTCGAACACCAGCGTGGGGAAGAACTGCAGCGCGCTGACGAGCAGCAGCAGCCCGAGGGCGCTGTTGAGCGCGATGGCGAAGGCCGCCACCAGCGGCGCCGCGTCGTCCAGCAGATCCGGCAGCCAGACGTGGAGCGGGGCGAGCGCCAGGCGCAGCCCGAAGCCGATGACCAGCAGCGCCAGGATGAAGCGCGCCGGCGATGTGGCGGGGTCCGCGCCAGGGCGATAGAGCCCGACGAGCACGAGGCTGATGGTCACGAACACGCCGGCTAGCAGCATCAGCACCAGAAACTTGAGCGCAGTCGCGATCAGCCGCGGCGAGACTAGCGCGCTGCTCTCGGCCGGCAGATCCACGATCGCCAGAACCGCCAGCAGCGCGGTGATCACCAGCAGCAGCGTGGCCAGGTACGGCTGCTGGATGAGCAGCACGGTGGCGGCCGCGAGCGACAGCATGAGCGTGCCGATCGGGGCGAGCTGCTCGCCGTGGGGCAGCCAGATCGCTGCCAGGAAGACCACGACGCCAGCGATCAGGATCGCGTCGAGCACCAGCCGCCCGAGCGGGTCGAGGCTCATCGTCAGCCCGATCAGCCGGCTTGGGGTGCCGTCGGCGATAGCGTGCGACAGCCCGATCTGCGCCATGGCGCTGATGGCGGCCACAGCGAGCACCAGACGGCTCCGCTGGCGCAGCAGAAAGCAGGCGGCGGCGAGCGCGATCGGCAGCGCGATCAGCAGCAGGTATGTCATTGGAACAGGCTCTCCAGATCGAGGGTCTTGAGCCTGGCGTACATCAGCCCGCTGAGGTAGGCGATGGTCAGCGCCAGCACGATCGTGGTCACGTCGATCAGCAGCAGCGGGAAGACCTGGAGCGAGCTCGCGGCCGAGGTGTAGAGCAGGTCGGCGCTGCTGACGATCAGCAGCAGCCCGTTGCCGGCCTTGAGCAGATCGCCGGCGATAGCGAGGGTGAACAGCCCGCTCAGCCCGAGCCAGTACCAGACTAGATCGACCTGCGGGCCGCCGACGGGGTAGAGCAGCGGCAGGGCGATGCTGGCGAGCGCCACGAGCAGCAGCGTGACCGCCGGCAGCAGGTAGTCCGTCGGGCGAAACGGGCGGGCCGCCTGCTGCTGCGCCCGGCGGGCAGCGCGGCGCAGCTCGGTGAGCGAGAACTCGTCAAGGTGCTCCAGCCCATAGTCGCGCGAGAAGGTCAGCGCCGTGACTGCCAGGATGAGCGTGGCCGCGCCGCCGGCGATACACTTGGCGATGATCGGCGTGCCGATGCCGATGCCAGCGACGTGCAGGTCGGCGGTGATCAGCCCCTGGCGCACCAGGAACGCCGCCAGGCAGAGGTAGTGGAGCGCCAGGATCGGCAGCGTCAGCCGCCAATCGCGCAGCAGGAGGATCAGGCTGGCACAGACGATCATGCCGATCGCTGAGATGCTCATAGGCGTACTCCCCACAATCGCTCAGGCGCGCCGGGCTAGAGAAACAGCAGCACTACCACGATGATCGACAGCAGCGCCACAGCGAGGTAGTAGCGGCGGATCAGCGGCGACGCGACGCGGCGCAGATCGACGAAGAACCCGGCCGAGGCTTCCGCCGCGCCGCCGACGGCCGGCGCGCCGAGCCACTCCAGCCCGCCGAGGGTCTCGGCGAGCGCGTGCGGCTCGGCCACCGGCCCGGCCGCCGGGCCGGTGGTGCGCCGCGCCACCAAGACGCCGACGGCGACGAGTGCGACGATGGCGAGCGAGGCGGCGAGCTGCTGACCGACGGCCGGCAGCCACGGCGATGCGCCGCTGCCGAGCGCCAGCGCCGCCGGCTCGATCCAGCGCGACCAGACCGAAGCTGGTGCCAGCCCGGCGGCGAGCAGCAGCGGCGCGACGGCGATAGCCACTGCCGTCGGCCCATCGCGGCCAGCGCCGCGCAGCAGCGCGGCCAGCGGCGCGATCAGCGCCGCCAGCCCGAGCGCCCACGCCGCCAGCAGCGGCGCGATCGCCCACGGCGCGGCGCCGCCCGCCGCGTCCAGCAGCCAGACCCGCGCGGCAAACCCGAGCGTCCCCGGGAGCCCGGCCAGCGAGGCGACGGCGAGCAGTAGCGGCGGCGCGAGCCAGACCGAGCTGCCGTCGCGGCGCTCGCTGGCGTTGGCCACAAGCAGCAGGCCGCAGCCGGAGAGCCCGGCGTTGGCCAGCAGCGCCAGCGCCGCGATCGTCCCGCCCTGCCCGAGCCCGAGCGCCACGACGATCAGGCCGAAGTGGGCGCTGATCTGCGTCAGCGCCAGCCGCCGTACCCCATCGGCGCGCAGCGCCCCAGCGGCCGTGGCCAGCAGCGCCGCCAGGCCCAGCAGCACCAGCAGCATCTGGCGGCGCTGCGGGATAGGCGCGGCGCTCGCCTCGGTCAGCAGGGTGAAAATCGCCAGCAGCGGCAGCCCGCACGGCACGAG
>JAYUUK010000482.1:0-7754 GCA_043754595.1 Roseiflexaceae bacterium
GCCAACGGCTACCACATCGTGCTCGAGTTCGGGCAGTACCGCAAAGAGCTGGCGTATATGCTGGTGGCTAATATCATCACGCGGCGCATCCACCGGCGCTGGGTCGAGCAGAGCGAGCGCTATCTCAGCTCGCAGAACGCCGCAGACAAGCCGCGGCAGCTGATGATCACGATCGAAGAGGCGCACAAGTTCCTCAACCCGCAGGTGGCACGCCAGACCATTTTTGGCACGATCGCCCGCGAGCTGCGCAAGTACAGCGTGACGTTACTGGTGGTGGACCAGCGGCCGTCGTCGATCCAGGACGAGGTGATGAGTCAGCTCGGGACGCGCGTGACGGCGCTGCTCAACGATGACAAAGACATCGACGCGGTGTTCACCGGCGTCAGCGGCGCATCGAGCCTGCGCGCGGTGCTGGCGAGCCTTGACACGCGGCAGCAGGCGCTGCTGATCGGCCACGCGGTGCCGATGGCGGTGGTGGTGCAGACGAGGCCGTACGATGCGGCGTTCTATCGGGCGATGGGCGCGAGCGAGCTCGATGCGACGCCGGCGGTGGCCTTCGCGCAGGCGCTCGATGAGGTGGAGGAGCTGTTCCCTGATTGACGCGCCGGACAGATAGCCGCACATACCGGGCAGTTTGTCCACAGATAGCCACACGAAGCAGCTACGTCTCATTTGACGCGAGGCGCAAAGAGGCGAAATGTATTCGCCATCTGTGCCTATCTGTGTTTATCTGTGGATAAGCTGACTGGTCAGGGGCCGGCGCGGCGCAGCATGCCGAGGCGAGTCTTGGCGATGACTTCGATCTGCGGTTTGTTCTGCTCAGATGCGAGCTTGGCGGCCTGCTCGAAGGCGGCCGACGCCTCAGGCACGTGGCCGCGCTGCTCCTCGACGCCGCCGAGCAGCACATAGCCGGCAGCAGCGCTCGCCGTATCGGCGATCAGGGTCCGTGCATCAGCCTCGGCCATATCGCCCTTGCCAAGCTCAAGTAGGATCGTCCCGCGCTGGAAGTGGAACGTCAGGCCATCCGGCTCGATCTGCTGCGCCCGCACCCACGCCGCATCCGCCGCCGCTGTGTTGCCCCGCGCCTGCTCCAGCGCACCGACCCACAGCGCGCCCTCAAGATCGTTTGGTGCGCGGGCCGACTGGGCGCGGGCGCTGACGAGCGCCGCGTCGAGCTTGCCATCCGCCGCCAGCGAGCGCAGCTCATTGCTGTTGACCGAGGGAGCTGAGAAGCGCGGCAGCACAAACCCGACCATGATGACGACGGCGAGCATCGGGACACCGATCACCCACATGCGGCGGACGCGCCCGCGGCTCTGGCTGATGCGCGCCTGCAGGATGGCGTCGTAGGTCGGGCTGCGCAGCAGCTCGCGCTGCCGGCCGGAGGACTGCACCAGGCGCACGATGCCGGGCGCGCCGCCGGTGAGCTTGCGGATCAGGGTCTCGGCGCGGGCGCGCTCGGCGCGGACATCGATGGTGCGCGGTTCAAGCTCGCCGATCAGCGCGAAGATCTGATCGCTGGCGAGGATCACATCGACCACGCTTCCCTGGACCGAGCCGACGCTGGTGAAGCCTCTTTCGGCGCTATCGAGCAGCTGCTGAAGCTGCCCGATCTGACTTGTCTTGTAAAGATCGGATTGGTTGCGCATCGTTTGGTTCGCTCTAAGATGAAGGCTGCACCGATTTGGCGAGGCCGGCGGCGGCGGCGGCGTCGACCATCCAGCTAAGCTCGCCGCGCTCGGGGCGGACGCCCTGCGCCGGGAGCGCCGCGCGGTTCGCCTGGCCCTCAAAGATGGCGGCGAGAGTCTCAGCCTTATCGGCGCCGGCGGCCAGGAACAGCGCGCGGGCGGCGGCATTGATCAGCCGATAGCTGAACGAGACCCGCAGCGGCGGCGGCTTGGGCGCATTTCTGACCGCCAGCACCAGCCCATCGATCGGCTGGCGCGCCTCGGGCTGGCCGGGGAAGATCGAGGCGGTATGACCATCGGGGCCCATGCCGAGCATGATCAGATCGAGCCTTGGCAGCGCCCCGAGCCTGGCAGTGAGCGTCAGCTCGTAGGCCATCGCCGCGCTCTCGGGGTCGGGCAGATGGGTGGCGACGGGAAAGACCTGGTCTTCGGGCACAGGGACGTGAGACAGTAGCATCTGATTCGCTAGCAGATAGGAGCTGTCGGGGTCAGCGAGCGACACGAAGCGCTCGTCGCTCCAGAACACTAGCCAGCGGCCCCACTCGATGCGCTCGCGCCACGCCGGGCTGGCGAGCAGCGCGTAGACCGCCTTTGGCGTGCTGCCGCCGGAGAGCGCGATGCTGAACGTGCCGCGCTCGGCGATGGCGCGCTGCGAGTCGGCGGCGATCAGCGCGCACGCGGCATCGGCGAGCGCGGTGGCGTCCGGATAGATCTGTGGCACAGTCGGCTGGGGCATGCGGCTCCTCACGTGATGGCGTCGGTATATTATAATGCGTCACGTTCGATCGTGCGAAAGGGGGGGCAATGCGTCTGATCATCATACGGCACGGGGAGAGCGAGTGGAACCGCATCGGGCGCTACCAGGGTCAGGCCGACGCGCCGCTCTCCGAGCTGGGTCTGCGGCAGGCCGATGCGCTGGCCAACCGGCTGCGCGACGAGCCGCTGACGGCGATCTACACCAGCCCGCTCCAGCGCGCCGCCCACACCTGCGAGTCGGTGGCGCGATTTCACCCCGATTTGGCGATCGCCCGCGAGCCAGCGCTGCTGGAGATCGACCACGGGGACTGGCAGGGGCTGCTGGCCTCCGAGGTGCGCGACCGCTACGGCGATGGGTTGCGCGAGTGGCGGCAGCACCCGACGCGCTCGCAGTTTCCCGGCGGCGAGAGTTTTTCCAACATCCTCAAGCGGGTGCTGGATTTCAAAGAGCTCCTGCTGCGCGAGCACAACGACAGCGCCAACATTCTGGTCAGCACCCACGACGTGGTGGTCAAGATCCTGGTGGCCGACGCGCTGGGGATGGATATGGATCGGATCAACCGCATCTGGGTGACCAACGCCAGCGTCAGCGCTATCGAGTACGGCGACGACCTGCCCTACCTGGTGTCGCTCAGCGAGGCTTCGCACCTTGGGCGGCTGGAGACGGCGCGCGAGAACCAGAAGGCGCTGTAGCTGTGGGCGTAAACTTTCAAGGGGGTTGCAGCAGGTGTGTGCAGCCACAGCGAGAAGCATGGAATGATGATGCTTTGAACCCCTCCGAATAGCGTATTGCATCAGTGTAAAGCTCTCGCTGATGTCTCATTGACTGGCGACAAGGCACCATCTTCGTATATTCACGCTGACACAGCATCGATGCACTGCTGCACGATGCCGAGCCTGATCTTCGCTACATTGCCACTCAATCGCTAGCAGCCATCGGCACGCCAGGCATCCTCTCCAAAACCCCGGGATCATATCAGCATCGGCGTGGATGCACGTGATCGCGCGGCGATGGTGGTGGCCAGCGATGAGCTAGCTGGTGACCGACCTGGGCGCGCCGACCGCGACCGCGACCGCCACGGCAGCCCCGACCGCCACCGCGATCGCCACCGCCATGCTGCCCGCCGGGACGCTCGTGCGCGCGCTGACCCCCACCTACAACGCCGTCGACCGGCTGACGAGCGCGACGCTCGACGGCGTCAGCTAGGGAATGTACACCACGACCCACCATCCGCGCGCGGCGGCAGGTTCGTCACCGCCTCAGCGATCGACCCATTTGGGAATAGCATCGGCGTGATGTATAACCCACAGTATGTGGAGCTGCATCGCTAGACCTCCAGCGCCGTCACGTCGGCAGCGGCGAGCACCACGTCGGTCGCGCCGTACAGCTCGTCGAGCTGCGCCACGCTCGTTGCGCTGACGATCGGCGCGGTGACCGATCGGCGCTGCAGCAGCCACGCCAGCGCGATCTGGCTCGGCGTCGCACCTTTGGACTCGGCCACGCGCAGCACCGCATCCAGCACCGCAAAGCCGCGCTCGTTCATGTAGCGCTGCTGCACCCCGCCCGCCCGCTTGCTCTCTGGCAGCGGCGTGTCGCGCCGATATTTGCCAGAGAGAAACCCCGACGCTAGCGACGAGTAGCCGATCACGCCGATGCCGTGCGCCAGCACCATTGGCTCAAGCTCGCGCTCGAAATCCGTGCGGTCCACCAGGTTGTAGCGCGGCTGTATACTGGCGTAGCGCACGTAGCCGCCGCGCTCGCTGACCATCAGGCTCTCCATCAGCCGCCACGCGCTGAAGTTGGACGCCCCAATGTAGCGCACCTTCCCCTGCCGCACCAGATCGTCGTAGGCCCGCAGCGTCTCGTCCTGCGGCGTGCGCGGGTCATCGGCGTGGCTCTGCAAAATATCGATGTAGTCGGTCTTGAGCCGCCGCAGCCCATCCTCCACGCCGCGCATGATCCGCTGCCGCGATAGCCCGCGCATGTTTGGCCCATCCCCCATCTCCATGCCAACTTTGGTGGCGATGATCAGCTCGGCGCGATGGCCGCGCGCAAGCATCCAGTCGCCCAAAATCGCCTCGGACTCACCGCCGACGTGGCCAGGCGCCCAGCGCGAGTAGACATCGGCGGTATCGATGAAGTTGCCGCCGCGAGCCACAAATGCGTCCAGCACCGCCGCCGAAGTCGGCGCATCGATCGTCCAGCCCAGCACGTTGCCGCCGAAGCACAGCGGCGATACGAACAGTCCCGTCGTCCCAAATTGACGCAGCATCGAATGACCTCTTGTGTAAGGCTGAGTAGCGCTCGCTATTGTAGTACATTCGGGAGAGCGGCGTCCTTTTTTTGGCCTGCGGCAGCGCGGTCGTGACGCTTTTTGCTGCTGCTGCGCAGCTCCGCAGCGCAGCAGCAGCATGAAAACGTCCTTACCATAGGCTCAGAAAACACGCGTGACTCGCAAGGGGCTGCGCCGCCAAATCCACGCCCCGAAGAGTCATCCGTTTGCGGGTTCGCTTCGCAGAGATCTATGACACCAACATTCCACCATCACACCATCGCATCGGCTGTGTCGCCGCCAGGGAAGTTTATCGGTCACCAACGCGAGCGCGGCTCGCCGTAGCGGGTGGCAGATGACCGATCCGCATCGAGCACGTGCATATTCGCGCAGGCTTGGTTTTTTGCGCCCAGGAAAGGAGGCGTGACGCTTGCCCATCCAGCGTCCAGTCAGCTACTGTCGAGTCGTTCACTGTCGAGTCGTCTATCGTCAGGCAATCCACCAGGAGAAGAAGCAATGAGACTGACCAAACTGCTCGCCGGCGCCACCGCCGTGAGCATGCTCGCGCTCTCGATCGCCGTTATCCCACAGCCGGCCGCAGCGTCCAGCCACCGCGAGGCGCCGCTGATCAGCCGCGACCCGCTCGCCGATAACACCGACCTCTACGCCTTCCGCAGCCCTGATAAGCCGGACACGGTCACGATCATCGCCAACTACATCCCGCTTGAGGAGCCGAACGGCGGCCCGAACTTCGCCACCTTCAGCGATGATGTCCGCTACGAGATCCACATCGACAACAACCGCAACGCCGATGAGGATATCACCTATCGCTTCCGCTTCAAGACCACGATCCAGAACCCCGACAGTTTCCTCTACGCCACCGGCCCGATCACATCGCCGACCGACCCGAACTACAACCAGCAGCAGACCTACACCGTCGAGAAGAAGATAAACTCGACGACGACGATGATCGGCAGCGGCGTGGTGCCGCCGGTCAACGTTGGCCCGCGCAGCACGCCGAACTACGACGCGATCGCCGCACAGGCCATCACGACCCTTGGCGATGGCAGCACGGTGTTCGCCGGGCAGCGCGATGACCCATTCTTCGTCGACCTTGGCTCGATCTTCGACCTCGGCGGCCTGCGCCCATTCAACGGCGCGCACCTGCTGCCGCTGCCGACTGAGAACGGCATCGATGGGGTGAGCGGTTACAACACGCACTCGATCGTACTCCAGATCCCGATCAGCAAGCTGACCGTCGACGGCAAGATCGCCAGCGAGACCGGGCAGCCGGTGCTCGGCATCTACGCCAGCGCCAGCCGCCAGAAGACCACCGTCCTGCGCGACAAGGGCCGCGTCAGCACCTCCGGCAGCTGGGTGCAGGTCTCGCGCCTCGGCAACCCGCTGATCAATGAAGTGATCATCCCGGTCGGCCGCAAGGATGAGTGGAACGCCACCGAGCCGAAGAACGACTCGAAGTTCGAGTCCTACTACCTCAAACCGGAACTCGCCGGGATCGTCAACCTGGTCTACCCAAGCCTGCCAGACGCGCGGACCACTGGCCGGACCGACCTGAGCCTGATCCTGCTGACCGGCATCCCGGGCGTCAACTTCTCCGGCTCGACGAAGGCGGACCTGCTGCGCCTCAACGTCTCCATCATGCCGAGCGCCCCTGTCGGGCAGGGCAACCCGCTGACCGTGATCACCACCTCGGCCTCGGCCTCGCCAGATCTGGCCGGCTTCCCCAACGGCCGCCGGCTCGAAGATGACGTGACCGACATCGAGCTGCGCGCGGTGGCCGACGGCTACGGCTTCGCGCTCAACAGCCTGTTCGGCCTGCCCAACAACAGCCCGAACAACATCGTCGGCGATGGGGTCAATGCCAACGATAAGGCCTTCTCCACCACGTTCCCGTACGTCGCGTCGCCGTTCGCTGGCTACGATAGCGGCCTGCACCGCTAGCTCTCTCCAGGGCGCGTTTTCCGCCGCTGCGCTGCTTCACAGCGCAGCGGCGGGGTTTGGGGCACGGCGCTCATCACACGCAGCGGCGGGTTTGGGGGCCGGGGACCCTCTGGGTGTCCCCGAGATCTTTCCCAAATAGCGGCTACCGCGCTGCCGCAGGCCAAAAAAGAAGCCGCTGCGGCGCAGCGTAAGGAAATCGTATGCGAACACTTTCATTGCCACCCAAATTGCCAATCGCCCAAATCGCCATCGCCGTGGCCGTGTTGATCGCCGGCGTCGCGGGCTACGCGGCGCTCGCGCCCAGGCCGGCCCCGCTCGCGCCGCAAGTGGTGCCCAAACTGACCGGCACCGACAAGTATATCTACGACTACCAGGAGGCGGTCAAAGCCAAGCCGGAGAACGTCGACGCCCGCGCCGTGCTCGGCCAGCTCTACCTCCAGAAAGTCCGTGAGAACGGCGACCCGAGCTACTACGCCAAGGCCGAGCAGTCGCTCGCCGACGCGCTGCGCCGCGACCCGGCCAACACCGAGGCGCTGATCGGCAGCGGCCAGCTGGCCCTCGCCCGCCATCAGTTCGCCAAGGCGCTAGAGTACGGCGAGCGCGCCGCCGCCACCAATAGCCACGTCGCCAGGATCTATGGCATCATCGGCGACGCCCACGTCGAGCTTGGGCAGTACCCCGAGGCGGTGGCCGCCATCCAGCAGATGGTCGATACCCGGCCAGATCTTAGCTCCTACAGCCGGATTTCCTACCTGCGCGAGCTCAACGGCGACAGCGACGGCGCGATCGAGGCGATGACCATGGCGGTCGAGGCCGGCGGCCCCAGCAGCGAGTCCACCGAGTGGACCCGCGTCCAACTCGCCAACCTGCACTTCAACCGCGGCGAGATCGCGCAGGCCGAGACGCTCTACGCACTATCGCTGCAAAACTACCCTGATTATGTCTATGCGGACGCCGGGCTGGCGCGGGTACGCGCGGCGCAGGGCCGCACCGACGAGGCCGTGGCGCTCTATAACCGCGCCATCGCCCGCCAGCCGCTGCCCGAGTTCGTCATCGGTCTCGGCGAGACGCTGCA
>JAYUUK010000483.1:0-23369 GCA_043754595.1 Roseiflexaceae bacterium
GCTCAGTGGCACCGTCACCGATCAATACTCAGGCAAGCCGCTGGCAAATGCAACCGTCAAAGCAGGCGACGTGAGCGTCACAACGGGCGGCGATGGGCGCTACACGTTGACCAACCTACCGCCTAATCCAACCGTCGAAATCAGTGCCGCTGGCTATTCGCGTCTCAGCCAAGCAGTCGAGAAGCAGCAAACAATCGACGCAATCCTGCGGCCCGATGTGGTAACTGGCAAGCTCGTCGATGCCAAAACCGGTAGCCCAATTAAGTTCGCCAGTGTCTTTGCTGGCAGCGCCATTGGTGCCAGCGATGTCGTGTCGGTCGTCCTCAAGAATAGCGCCGACGGCAGCTTCACGCTCGAAAGCCTGCCGGAGCAGGGCGTGCTGTATGCGCTTGCACCGGGCTATAAACGCGCCGAGGTTGCGATCAAGCCAGGAGCTGTGCCAACCGAAATCAAGCTCGAACCAATTCAGATCAAAGCCTGGTATGTGACTGCGGCAGTCGCTTCGCGCTCGAACTATCTGTTCGATCAATATTTCAGTGTGATCGATAAGACCGAAATCAATACGATTATCATCGATCTCAAGTCTGACTTGCGCGATGACCTGGGCCTGGTGTACTACAATTCGCAGGTGCCAATGGTCAAAGAGCTTGGCACAGGCCGCGACTACATGGATATCAAAGGGATTATTGCCGAAGCCAAGAAACGTGGCATCTACCTGATCGCCCGTGTCCAACTCTTTTCGCACGACAATGCACTGGCCGATGCTAAACCTGAATGGACGATGATCGACCGCGCGACGGGTAAAACCCACGCTGATCTACCGGGGCCAGGGATTCGCTATGCCTACCTCGATCCGACCAATAGGAATGTCTGGGAATACAACATTCAGCTCGGCGAAGAGGCAGCAAAGCTTGGCTTCGACGAAATCAATTATGATTATGTTCGCTTCAGCGATACCTATGGCGAACTGAGCGCCTATGCCCAGAAGTATCAATTCTCGCAGCCAATCGACCCGGCGACGAATGGGCAGGCAATGTTCGACACGATCACTGGTTTTCTCGAAGCAGCGCATGGGCGTGTCAACAAGGCTGGCGCATACCTCTCGGTCGATTTCTTTGGCCGCACGGTGGTGAAGCGCTCGCTGCCAATTGGTCAGGATATCGGCGCTGCTGCTGACCATACTGATTACATCGCACCAATGATCTACCCGTCGCTGTTCTGGGGCGGCTACCTCGGTTTAGATCTTCCTTCGGCGCATCCGTATGAGACGATTTTGGGCAGCTTGAAGATGTCTGGCCCACAGGTTGCTGACAAGCGCGCGCACATTCGACCCTGGCTGCAAGATCACACCGATCCGTGGTCGAAGCCGGTTGTCGAATACACCGCGAAGGACGTGCGCGCCCAAATCGACGCGACCAAAGACTTCGACCCGACGATGGGCTGGATGCTCTACAACTCGGCCAATATCTATCACGATGATGCGGTCAAGCCTGAGTAAGTGTTGCGGTTTGCAGGTTGCGTTTCAACGCGAAAACGCAACCTGCAAACTTCAGCATCTGGAAGCTCGTTGAGTGAATGGGTGGTGCCATTGCCCGGACTGATGATGCCGAGGATGCCACGTGGAGCGCTCTGCGCCAGAAACGATACACGATCTTTCGTGAGCGCCAGGCGGAAGACGCCGCGTGGCGAAGCGAGCAGCAAAAGATACGTCAGGCGCTTGCCAGTCGGGACGCCTGGCGGGCGGGATGGTCAAACTATTGCGGCCGGTGCTTCTGGCGCAGCCACAGCCCGAGCCGGTAGGGGATCGCGACGCTCATCTCGCGCTGGATGCGATGGTGCTGGCGGCCGAAGGTCGATCGGGGCTGCGTGGCGCCATCAGACAGAAGATCACCCGCGCCGGCCAGACGCGGGTGCAGACCATCGCCTCGTCGTGCCGCGCCGTCGCCCCTACCTCATCCCGTCACCCGGTCGCTGCCCGCCGGCCGGCTCCTTGCTCCTTGCTCCCTGCGGCGCGTCCCGGTCGCTGCGCTCCGTCGGGTTCGTATCGCGCAGCAAGCGCCGGCAGGCACGGCGGGACGGGGTCGATCTGGACGCGCGCTTCGCCCCTACCTCACCCGGCCTCCATGCCACCCAGTCACCCAGTCCCCCTCGTCTACGGCATCAGCACCGGCACACCCTCGATCGTCTCGGTGATCAGATTATCTACCACCGCCTTGAGATCGTTGGTCTCGCGGAAGATCTTGAGCTGCCGGTCGGCGCTGGTCCCCTCGTCCACCACCTTGAGCAGATACTCCACATCCTTGCGGCTGCCGAGCTCGTCCAGCACATCGTCCACAAACGCGATCAGCTCGTGGATGATCGCTTTGGCGTCCACCTCCTCGCGCTTGCCGAGGTCCAGCAGCTTGCCGTCGAGGCCGTAGCGCTGCGCCCGCCACTTGTTCTCCATCACCAGCGCCCGCCGGTAGACCCGGAACGTCGTGTTATCCTCGAACATTTTGTGCAGCTTGACGATGATCGCCTGCATCAGCCCGGCCAACGCGATGCACTCGTCCACCCGTGTGGGCACGTCGCAGACGCGGAACTCTAGTGTGCTGAAGTACGGGTGCGGCCGCATATCCCAGTAGATTTTCTTGCCATCGTCGATGCAGCCGGTCTTGACCAGGATGCTGACGTAGCTCTGGAACTCGGACATCGAGCTGAACGACGGCGGGACGCCGGTGCGCGGGAAGTTGGAAAAAATCGTCGAGCGGTAGGATTTGAAGCCGGTGTTGCGCCCCATCCAAAACGGCGAGGAGGTTGAGAGCGCCAGCACGTGCGGCAGGAAGTAGCGCGCCACGTTCATCAGTTCGATCGTGGTGTCGCCGCTGGGCATGCCGACGTGGACGTGCATACCGAAGATCAGCAGCTGGAGCGCGAGCTGCTGCATCTCCTCCACCACGCCCTTGTAGCGGTCGAACGGCGTGATCTCCTGGGTCATCCATGTCGAGATCGGGTGGGTGCCGGCAGCGATGAATGCCAGCCCGTTGGCCGCCGCCAGCCCGGCGATCGTGCCGCGCAGCTTGAGCATCTCGACGCGAGCCTCGGTGACGTTGCGGCACGGGTTGGAGCCGACCTCGACCATGCTCTGGTGCAGCTCCGGCTTGATCTGCTCGCGCAGAATCATGTGGCCGCGCTCCAGGATCTGCGTGATGTATGAGCGCAGCTCGCGGGTCTCGGGGTCGACGACCTGGTACTCTTCTTCGATGCCAATGGTGAACGGAAAATCGGGCGACATCGGGTCGTAGGACGTCATCGCGGCACCTTTCGCTTATTCGAGCACAAACGCCGGCACCGTCGAGCCGCCGCCGGCCGTCACATTCAGCAGCGTCACCGTCGAGAGTCGGCAGAGGGTGCCGGTCACCTCGCTGCCGAACATAAATGGGTCGGTGTCCACTAGACGACGCCCGATCTGGAGCTGCCCGTCGATGACTGCCGGGTAGTCCTCATACGCGATCGTCACCCGCTCCTGCACCACCGAAGGCGTGGCGAGCGCATCGGCGAGCGCCGTGTCCCACTGATCGGCGCTGCTCTCCCAACCGATCACGATCCCCTTGCCGCCGTACTCATCGTTGGGCTTGAGGATCAGCCGCTCCTTGTTGCGTCTGGCAAAGTCCAGCAGCTCGATCGCGTCGCCCTGGTAGCGAGTCTCGCCGCGCTGCACCATCCGCGTCCACGGCACGTGGGCGGCGATCGCCTGCCGCTGCTCGGGGGTGAACATGGGCTGGAGCGCGTCGTCGGTCAGCAGCGCGAAGATCGCCTTCTTGTGCAGCAGCTTGGCGCGGAACGAGTTGACGACGCAGACTTTGCCGGCGGCGTAGGCCAGCATCAGCGGGTGGGCTAGCGCATCGTCGCCGTATGTTTGCAGCAGCTCGGAGGTCAGCACGCGCTTGTAGACCAGGTCGATCGGGAAGTCGCCGCCGGTCTGCCCAAGAGTCTCGTAGCGGGTGGCGAGCAGCCGGCCATCGCGATAGATGAGGTGGTCTGGGGTGCAGATCGCCGCCTCAATGCCGTGCTCGTGGAAATAGCGCTGGAACAGCAAAAACTCGGAGCGAGTTGGCAGACCATTCCAGTCCAGAATCGCCACCCGCGGCGCGGTGCTTCCGCCAAACGAGCGCCATGCCGTTAGCAGCGTCTCTAGCAGCTTGTGGCGCGCGGGGAGCGTGGCCACCGAATATTCTTTGGCGAAGGCGCGCATCGCCGGCAGCTCAAGGAACACCGCCGAGAGCGAGTCTTCGTAGGCGATGGCGGCCGGGCTCTCGCCGTTGTACTCGACGAACTGGAGCGACTGCCCATCGATAGTGAGGAACGTATCCATGCGCGAGTGGGCGCTATGCTCGGCGTAGCCGGGGTCCATGTGAACCAGCGCCTCCTCCTGCGGCGTGAGCGCGATGCTGGCGCGCAGCGTCGCATCGCCGAGCATTGCATCGCCCAGCGTGCGCAGCGCCCCGCCCACGAGGCCGCATGCGTGCTGGAGCATGGCGTACTGGGCGCGGCTGATCAGCCGCGGGCGCAGCACCGAGACGAGCGGGCGGGTGCCGAAGAACAGCCCCTGCTCCTGCTGCATCGCCGTCAGCGCGCGCTGCGTCTCCTGCCACGCGCCGTCCTGCAATATCTGATGGTAGCGGTCGATTGCGGTTTGGAGCATAGAATTATTGACGATTGACGATTGACGATTGACGATTGACGATTTGCCGCCCTTACGGTGCAGGGTACGATTGTGGAGCCGGATATGACCTCGGCTGCTTCCGCTGCCGTTTGCGATCCGCCTGCTGCTGCGTAATTCTATCCGCTCCTTCTTGGAGCGCCAGCTGCTCGGCGGCGAACACCATGTCCGGCGTGGCGAACGCGCGAACGAGCGGCAGCATACTCAGCGTACGACACCTCGCGGCAGATGAGTATCTCGGTCGGCGGCGTGGCGTTTTGCGGGTCTCCCTGGTTCATCTGCGCCCAGGCGCGGCACTGGTCCTCGCGGCTCAAACTCCGAAGTCTTTCGACCGAGTCAGGCAGACCGGTGTGCGCCGCGCTTCGCCCCAACAGCAGCGTCGCCACACCGATCAGGACGCATGTCAGTGTCGCGATCGATCGACGCATCGCTCAGACCTCCTGGCCAGCTTCCGCGACGCTGGCGAGCCGATCCCGCCGTCCAACGTGATGGACAGCGTCGCGGAAGCTCAGCCCTGCCGCAGCAGCCGATCCCGCCGTCCAACATCGCGCAATTGTCAATTCTTCCGGGTCTTCTTCGTCTTGGCCGGTGCCGCCTGCTCGGCCAGCAGCAGCTTGCTCCAGCTGTACTCGGTTGGCACGAACGGCCC
This sequence comes from Roseiflexaceae bacterium, assembly GCA_043754595.1. Taxonomy (GTDB): domain Bacteria; phylum Chloroflexota; class Chloroflexia; order Chloroflexales; family Roseiflexaceae; genus JAYUUK01. The sequence goes on from JAYUUK010000483.1 coordinate 5,352, forward strand.
GGAGAGCGCCTTGGCGATGCACATATCGGCCATCGCGCTCACCACCCAGCCGAAGAATTTTTCCTTCAGGCTCCAGTAATCCATATCCGGCGCGGGGTTGGTGAAGTCGATCGCGTACGGCACGCCGTCTTTGAGCGCGAACTCGCAGGTGTTCATATCGTAGCCGAGTGCGTTGCAGATCGTCAGCACATCGCGGGTCACGTGCGCCAGCTCATCGGGCGTCAGGTAATCTGGCTCGTCGAAGTAGCGGTGCGGGTAGGGCGCGCTCACATCGAACTTCATCACCAGCACGTCCTTGCGGTCGATGCCGAAGCAGCGGACATACTTGTCCCAGTCGATGAACTGCTGCAGCATCATACACTCGGTGCCGGTCTCGTTGTAGGCGCTCCAGAGCTGCTCGATCGTGTGCAGCTTATAGACTTTCTTGAAGCCGCCGCCGGAGGACGGCTTGAGGATCAGCGGGAAGCCGCCGACGTAGTCGACGTACTCTTCCCACGGGATGCGGCCCTTGAGATTGCGCAGCGACTCGACTGGGTCGATATCCGCGATATAGCCGTGGGATGGCAGCGCCACCGATTTTGGGTGGGCGACGCCAATCTTGGTGCAGATGCTCGCGCCGGTGAACTTATCGTCGGCGCTCCACCAAAACGGATTGTTGACGATATGCGCCCCGGCGATCATCGCCGTCTTGAGATACGTCCGGTAGAACGGCACCTCGTGCGAGATGCGATCGATGATCACGGCGTAGTCCGTCACCTCGCCCATCATGATCCCGCCGGTGATCAGCAGCTCTGCGGTGACCCCAGCGTCGCGCTTGGCGACCTCATCGATAAACGCTTGCGGGAAGGTATTCTCGCGCCCGACCATGATGCCAATTTTTTTCATGCCTGCTCCGTAAAGTAGAGCAATCCTCCGTGCGTTGTCCACGCGCGCAGCGCAGCGCGGGGGTTTGGGGGCCGGGTACCCTCTGGGTGTCCCCGAGATCTCCCCCTTTCCTACGCTGATAGGATTGCTTAGCATTCCTAAATGAATTTTAAACGCGCGTCAGCGCAAAGCGGGGGTTTGGGGGCGCAGCCCCCAAGAACATCCCCTCCCTTCTTTACAACCCAGATAGGATTGCTGTATAGTGAAGTGTTTTAATTGACTATTGACTATTGACTATTGACTATTGTTCAATGTCAATAGTCAATAGTCAATAGTTCTAATCCGCGCCGTTAACGTAGATCTGCACCATTTTCGCCCAGTACGGCCAGTCGTGGGCCCATCCATCCCACCAGCGCATGGCGTGCCAGATATTTTTATCCCACAGCGCCTGCGAGAGCCGGGTGTTGCTATCGGCGGCGGCGTCATCGTGCCCGATCGCCATGATGATCTCAAGCCGGCGGATATCGCTCGTCAGCTGGCCCTCCTGCAGGCCGACCACGAAGTCCACTGGGTTATGGTAGTAGACATCTTCATCGTAGTAGCCGCCGAGGAAGCGGCGCAGATCGTAGAGGCCGGAGAGCGCGACCACGCGGCGAAAGTGGGCGGGGTGGCGCAGCGCCAGCAGCATGGCGTGGATCGCGCCGAACGAGCAGCCGTGGGTCATCACAAACGGGTTGCTGTTCTGCGCCCGCACGAACGGCAGCACCTCATCGATCAGATAGTGCTCGTAGCAGTCGTGTCGCCAGAGCCGGTGGCGCGGGTGGGCACCATAGTTGTACCAGCTCTCCTCATCGACGCTGTCGACGCAGATCAGCTGGATGTTGCCCTGCGCGATCGGCCCGCTGAGCGCAGCGACCATGCCGCGGTCCTCGTACTCGAAGTAGCGGCCGCGCGAGGTGGGGAAGACCAGGACCGGAGCGCCCGCGTGGCCAAATACGAGCAGTTCCATGGTGCGCCCGAGCGCGGGGCTGTGCCAGCTGTGGTGTGCGCGATGCATTTGCGGACCCCTTCGTCGATGCGCGAGATGCTGTGCACGCGATGATACCGCGTCACCTGATCGCTGTCAATGCGGCGGGGTGTTGTGGTACAATCGCCGCACATACTATAGAGGACGCGAATGCGCGACGATATCACCAACATCAAGATCGAAGATTATATGGCGCGGCTAATGCCGCCCCGGCCCGATGCGCTCGCGTCGCTTGAGGCGCGCGGTCGCAAGGAAGGGCTGCCGCTGGTTGGCCCGGTGCAGGGGACGCTGCTCTACCTGCTGGCCAAGAGCATCGGTGCGCGCGAGGCGCTAGAGATCGGCGTGGCCACCGGCTACGCCGCATCGTGGATCCTGGCGGCCATCGCCCCCGGGGGCGGTCGGCTCACCGCCATCGAGCAGCAGCCGAAACGGATCGCCATGGCGCGCGAGGTCACGGCTGCGGCCGGCTACGGCGACGCGTTCGTCATCCACGAGGGCGAGTGGTTCACCGAGCTGGAGATGCTGCCCGGCCCCTACGATCTGATCTTTCTGGACATTTTGCGCCACCTGTCAGACGCCGGGGACGCGCCGCGCGCGCTCGACGTCTGCGTGCCCAAGATGCGCCCTGGCGGGCTGCTGATCGCAGACAACGTGCTTTGCAATGCGCTGGTTCTCGATGATGACGCCGCGCCGACAGTGGCCGGCATCCAGGCCTTCAACCGCAAGATCATGAACCATCCCGAGCTCGAATCGGTGATCTTGCCGCTGCGCGACGGCGTGGCGATCTGCCGCAAACGTGAGACGACGGAGTAAGGAGCGAGGAGCGAGGAGCGAGGAGCAAGGAGTTTCGCTGGTTCCCTGGTTCCCTGGTGCTACGTACTACTGGCTACTTTACGTACTATAACAATCCCAATCAGTGTAGGAAAAGGGGGAAATCTTGGGGGCTGTGCCCCAAACCCCCGCCCTGCGCTTCGCGCGTGGACAACGCACGGAGGGTTGCTATACTGGCTCCTTGTTGTTAGTGTGTTCTACGTTCTACGTTCAAAGAAGATCCATGCCCGCCCTCTCCGATGCCCAGCGGCGCGTCGCTGAGTTTACAACGCTCAGCGCGCTGACGCAGATTCTCAACCGAGGTCTCGATCTCCGCGAAGCGCTCGAGGCCGCCCTGCCGCATATCGTCGAGCTGGTCGGCTTGCAGACCGGCTGGATCTTTTTGCGCGAAGAGGACGGCTTCCGGCTTGCGGCGCGCCATAATCTTCCGCCAGCCATCGCTTACCCTTCGGCCGCCTGGCAGAACGAGTGTACCTGCCAGGACGAGTGCCTCGGCGGCAGGCTGGCTGGCGTCGTGGTCGCGATGCGCTGCTCGCGGCTGCGCTATGCTGTTGGCGACAAGCGCTCGCTGGCACAGCACGCCTCGGTGCCGCTGCACAACGGCGACGCGGTGGTGGGCATCCTCAACGTCGCCACCACCGAGTTCGGCCGCTTCAACGCCGCCACCATGCAGCTGCTCATGGCGATCGGCGATCTGCTCGGCACCGCCATCGCCCGCGCCTGGCTCCACGAGCAGGTGACGGTCAGGCGGGTGCAGGAGCAGGCAGCGCTGCTCAAGTTGTCCCAGGATCTGCTGGTGGGCGGAGCGACCAGCGACGCGATGCAGCGGCTGGCGCGGGTCGGCGCGCGGCTGCTCGGCGTGGACGCCTGCGCGTTCATCCAGGCGGATGAGCCGAATGGCAAGGCGCTGCTGGTGGCAGCCCACGGCTGGCGGCTTCCGGCCGGCGCTTCGCTGCCGCTGGTGGTGGATGCCGTCAACCCGCACATGTGGTACCTGCCGGAGCGCAGCGCGGCGCTCGCCAGCGACTCCCACGGCCCGCTGCCGCCGCTGCTGCGCACGCAGCGCTTTCGCGGCCACATGGCGCTCGATGTTCAGATCAACGGCGCGCCGATCGGGACGCTGATGGTCAATACGCTGGCGCAGCGCCAGTTTTTTGACGATGAGGCGCAGCTGCTCGGTCTGCTCGGCAGCCAGGTGGCGCAGCTGATCGAGCGCGAGCGGCTGCACCAGGACGCGCTGGTGGCGCAGCGGCTTGAGCAGGAGCTCGACTTCGCGCGCACTACCCAGACCAGCTTTTTGCCGGCCCACCCGCCTGAGGTGGCGGGCTACAGCATCGCGGCGTTCTACCACCCGGCGCGGCAGGTCGGCGGCGACTTTTACGACTTCATCAGGGTGGCCGAGGGGGATGGCGAGCAGCTCGGCCTGGTGATCGCCGATGTGACCGGCAAGGGCATTCCAGCGGCGCTATTCATGGTGCTCTCGCGAACGCTGCTGCGCGCCACCGCCAGCGATGCCCGCCCACCTTCGGCGGTGCTGGAGACCGTCAACCGGTTGATCCTGGAGGAGGCGCGCGCCGAGCAGCAGGTCACGTGCTTCTACGGCGTGCTCAGCCCCACGACCCACCAGCTGGTCTTCGCCAGCGCCGGTCACGTCGAGCCGCTGCTCTACCGCGCCAGCCTGGCCGAGATCGAGCCGCTCCAGGCCCGCGGCACCATCCTCGGTATCATCCCCGAGGCGACGTTTGGGCAGCGGACGGCCGCGCTTGAGCGCGGCGATGTGCTGCTGCTCTACACCGACGGCGTCACCGAGGCGATGACCGTGCCGCGCCGGATGTTTGGCACCGACCGCCTGACGGCGCTGCTTGGAGCATCGGCACACCTCGGCCCGCAGGCGATCATCGAGCGGGTCGTCGCCGCCGTCCAGGTGTTCACCGCCGGCGCGCCACAGCACGACGACATCACGCTCGTGGTAGTTAAGCGCGAGTAGCTACTCCCACTCGTAGGTGCGGATCTGCCCGCCGCTGAACGTGAAGAGCTGGTCGGTCAGGCCGCTCTCGCGCTGCTGCGAGTCCACCTGGATCTGCGCCGCCACCGCGCGCAGGATATCCGGGTTGCCATCGCCCACAGCGATCAGAAAATCGCGGTTCGGGATGCCGATCACCAGCCGCCCGCGCACCTGCCGCGACCACTCGGCCATCGTCTCGGTCAGCAGCAGCCGCGCCGCATCGTAGCCATCGTTGGCGCTGTAGATGAACAGCCGCTGGTCGCCGGCCCCGACGGTGGTGTACGGCGCGTCATCGTCGGTGCGGCGCCGCAGGTTGGCCAGCGCGCGCTCGTGCAGTTCGTGGCTCGCCAGCCCCCAGCGCTCCAGCTGATCCTCGTTGATATAGGCCAGGCTCTGCGGCTCGTCGATCACGTAGGCGATCATCAGGCCGGCCAGGAAGTCGCGGTAGACCAGCATTGGCAGCGTTCGCTCGCGCACCAGCACCAGCAGCTCGAGCGACCGGATCACCGGCATCACTCGGTCGGCCAGATCGTCGAAGCTATCGCTGCCGCTGGCGGTCGCCGCGCCGCCGAGCGCGCGTACGAACGTTCGTCCCACCGCCTCAAGCTGCCCTGGGTTGCGCTGGTAGGCGCGGTACAGCCGGCCAAGGTCGGCCTCGGTCTCCACCCCATCAACCCGCAGCGTCAGCGTGACGCCGTCGCCGTTGACGACCTCGATGCCCTGCGCGTTGTCGCTGATATAGTCTTCGATGTAGGCCGCAAACTGCTCGGCGGACATCGGGATCTGCTCGGTCATAGGTCATCCTTTTGTTGCTCGCTGCCCCATTGCGCCTGCTTCGCCCGCACGCCGTACGGGCGAAGCAGGCGCTAGCTATCCCTACCAGGCGGCCATCCCGGCGCCGCTTCGCCTCTACGGCCATCGCTCCCCGCGCGCCGCACGGGCGAAACGGCGCGTGTCCACCTCGTCGGGCGATCGACTCCATGCGCGTGCTTCGCCCCTACTGCCACGCCGCTGCGAGCTCGTCGACCGCGATGTCGATCGCCGCCGCATCGCCCCGCCGCATCACCAGCCGCTGCTCGGCCGTCACGCTCCCGACAATCGCCCACGGCAGCCCGGCGAGGTGCGCAGCGACCGCCTCGGCGTGCGCTGGGGCAACTTCGAGCAGCAGCCGCGTCTGGCTCTCGCCGAACAGCGTGACATAATCATCTGGCGACCCCTCGCTCGGGACCGCGCCCAGATCGATGGTCAGCCCCAGCCGCCCGGCGATCGCCATCTCGGCGGCCGCCACGCCCAGCCCGCCCTCGCTCAGATCATGGCAGCTCGCGATAGCGCCAGCACGAATTGCGCCATGTAGCGCCGCCAGGATGGCCGGCGCGCTAGCTAGATCCACATGTGGCACAGCCCCGCGCGCGCCGCCAGGGGCCGGAGCGTGCGCGCCGCCGAACTCGTCGCGGGTCACTCCCAACAGCAGCAGCAGGTTGCCGGCAGCCTTGAGATCCATCGAGACTGCTTGGCGCACATCGGGCACCATTGCCAGCGCCGAGATCAGCAGCGTCGGTGGGATGGGCGTCCGGCTGCCGTCTGCGGCGCGGTACTCGTTGTTCAGGCTATCTTTGCCGGAGATGTACGGCGCACCATAGGCCAGCGCCGCGTCGTAGCACCCGGCGGCGGCGCGCACCAGCCCGGCCATGCGGTCCGGCTGCCTCGGGTCGCCCCAGCAGAAGTTGTCCAGGATCGCGGTCTGGCGCGGGTCGCCGCCCACCGCCACCACGTTGCGCAGCGCCTCATCGACGCATGCCAGTGCCATCCAGTACGGGTCGATCGCGCCGTAGCGCGGGTTGATGCCGCAGCCGATGGCGATACCGCGCTGCATGTCTGGCAGCGGCCGCAGTACTGCGGCGTCGCCAGGGCCGTCCATCTCCGCGCCCACCAGCGGCTTGATCGCCGTCCGCCCGCCGACCTCGTGGTCGTAGCTGCGCACGATCGCGGCCTTCGATGCGATGTTGGGGTGGGCGAGAAGGTCAAGGAGTGTATTGGTCGCTATCGCTCTGTTCTGCTCCCCTGGTTCACGAGTTCCTTGATCCCCTGGTTTATGAGTTCCTTGGTCACCCCGCCACACCGCCACCAGCTCGCGCTGCGGCCGGCCATCGTGGAGGAAGCGCATATCGAGGTCGACCAGCGTCGCGCCGCGGTGGGTCACGCTGAGCCGCCCGTCGTCGGTGAACTGCCCGATCACCGTCGCCTCGACATCTTCGCTGGCGCACAGTTCGAGCAGCCGCGCCAGGGTAGGCTGCGGCACGGCGATCACCATCCGCTCCTGCGCCTCAGAAAGCCAGATCTCCCACGGCTGGAGCCCGGCGTACTTCAGCGGCACGTCATCGAGCGCCACCGCCACCCCGGTCTCGGCCCCCATCTCGCCCACCGCAGACGAGAGCCCGCCGGCGCCGCAGTCGGTGATCGCGCTGTAGAGCCGCTCGTCGCGCGCCTGCAGGATCACATCGATCACTTTTTTCTCGGTGATCGGGTCGCCGATCTGCACCGCCGCGCCCACATCCTGTGCCGTGGTATGGGTCAACTCGATGCTGCTGAACGTCGCGCCGTGGATGCCGTCGCGCCCGGTCTTGCCGCCCACCACCACCACCGCGTCGCCGGGCGCGGCCTGCCGCGGGTGCATGCCGCGCGGCGCAAGCCCGACGGTGCCGCAGTAGACCAGCGGGTTGGCGATGTAGCCAGGGTCGTAGAGCACCGCGCCGTTGACCGTCGGGATGCCAAGTTTGTTGCCGTAGTCGCGCACGCCAGCCACCACGCCAGCGGCCACACGCTGTGGGTGGAGCACGCCCGGCAGCACACTCGCCGGCGGCGTATCGAGCGGGCCGAAGCATAGCACGTCGGTGTTGGCTATTGGCTTGGCTGAGACCCCGAGCACATCGCGCACAACCCCGCCGACGCCGGTATTGGCCCCGCCGAACGGTTCGAGCGCCGACGGGTGGTTGTGAGTCTCGACTTTGAACGAGACCTCGTGGCTCTCGCTGAAGGCCAGGATGCCGGCGTTATCGACGAATGCGGAGATCACGAATGTATCATCGGTCGCGCCGCGCCTGGATAGCACCTCCTGCGTCGCAACCATCAGAAAAGTCTTGATCATGCTATCGATCGTCACCTCGCCGCCCGCCTCAAGCTGGTGCAGCGCGCCGTACAGCGCCGGGTCTAGCCCGCTGGTTCCCTGGTTCTGTGGCTCGCTGGTTCCCTGGCTCTGCGGCTCTGCGTTCTGCGTTCTACGTTCTGCGTTCCTATAGCGCACCTTCGCCTTGAATGTCTTATGGCTGCAATGCTCGCTCCAGGTCTGCGCGATCGTCTCAAGCTCGCCGTCGGTCGGGGCGCGCTCCCTGCCCGTGAAGTAGGTTTGGAGCGCGCGCATCTCGGCCAGATCGAGCGCCAGGATACCGACGCGGCTGATCCGCTCCAGCTCGGCGTCGTCAGCTTCGAGCAGCGGCACCGTGGCGATGACTGGGGTCACCTCGGCCGGCGCTGCCAGCAGCCCATCGTACCAGGCGCGGCGCGCGGCGGGGTCGTCGTCGGTCAGGCTGGTCTGGATCAGCGGGTTGAAGCGGGCGTCGGTGTCCAGCAGATCGTCTGCGGCGTAGCGACGCAGGCTCTTCACAGTGCGTAGCCGCTCGACTCCGAGCCGCCGCGCGCCGAGCAGCGCGCTCTCGGCCTCGTTATCGGTCACGCCTGGGCGAAACGCCACATCGATCGCTCCGGCTGGCGGGGCGTCGAGCGCCGCGAGTGGCTGGCACGCCGCACGCTGGATCACCGGGTCGTGGAGCAGCGCAGTCAGCGCGCGCAGATCGCGGTCGGTCAGCTCGCCATCGAGCAGGTACAGCGCCTGTGGCGCGGCGTCGTCGAGCGTCGAGCTGACCGTCACAAGAAACGCTGGCATCTGTCTCTCCTCTGGTGCTCGCGCAGTTTCAAGCTGCATGGTGTGAGTCGCGCGGGCGTGTTGCGGCAGCACGACGCAGCGCTTGGCAATTGTCAATTGTCAATTGCTCAACAGTCAATATGCTATCGCACCCACACCGCCATGGTACCATCAGAGCGGCGGCTGTAGCGCCCGCTGGCCACATCCAGCGTGTAGACGCCCTCGCTGGTTCCGTAGGCGAGCGCGGCGCTATCGGGCGACCACGGGCTGAACGAGAAGGTGTAGGCGTCGAAAAACGCCTGGAACTGGGCGAACGATGTGCTGGGTGTGAACTCGGCCATGTCCTCGATGTGGCCGCTGGCGACCGTGGCGATGTGCCAGCGGCGGCGGCCATCTGGCGCGTAGCTGCCGACCGACGTCAGATAGGCGATCTGTGTCCCATCTGGCGACCAGAAGAACGACGTGACCGTCTCATCGGGGCGTGAGATCGGCCGCGCCGCACCGCCAGCGCCATCGATCAGCTTGAGCGTGCCGGTCGTCTCGATGGTCGTCAGCAGATAGGCGATCTGGTCGGTCTTCGGCGATCGGACGAGCCGCACATCCGAAAACCCCTCGTCGATCAGCTGGACCGGGTCGCCGCCCTGGGGTCTGGCGCGCATGATCCGGCTCTTGATCGACTCGGCGCTTGGTGCGCCGGCGAGCGGCGGCTGCGAGACATAATAAAACGCCGTGCCATCGCGGCTCCAGGCCGGCGCCTGAAACAGCCCAGGGTCGGCGAGCAGCGGGCGGGCCTGCTCATCGCCTGGACGATAGATCGCGACCGTGCCGCCGTCGGTGCTGTGGCCGCCGAGGTGCAGCAGTAACGTCGAGCCGTCCGGGCTCCAGACATAGTACGATGGCCCGCCCGAGGCGATCAGCTTCGCCGGCTGCGACCCATCGGCGGCGACGATATGCGTGGTGCGCCCCCCGCCGAGCAGATACACCAGGTAGCGTCCATCGGGGCTCCACGCCAGCGCCAGCGGCTCGCTGCCGACCGCAGCGAGCTCGCGGCGCTGGCCGCTGGCGATATCCAGCACGCTGATTGCGGTGGCGTCGCCGCGGTGCGAGACGAACGCCAGACGTGCGCCGTCCGGCGACGGGGCGGGGAAACCGTAGGTATCGACGCTGACATCGCTGGCCAGCGTCCGCGCCTGCTGGCGGTCCAGCAGGCTGAGCGCGCTCGGCCCGGCCAGCGCCACTAGCCGGCTCGGCGCGGCGCGGGTGAGCCACAGCGCACCGGCCAGCGCGCCGACCGAGGCGATTGCCACCAGAAGTAGTACGATAGCGCCATAGAGTATGCGGCGAGCCATACGATCCTCCTTCGGGTGTCAGCGAGCTGTCATCCACCGTTCTATCACCGCTGTATCATCGTATTTTATCATTGTTCCTATGATATCACTACACGCTCTGCGCCGCGCCCGCGGCCTGACAATCGTCGATGTGGCGCTGATCACCGGTGTCCCGGCCCGGATTCTCGGCGCGATCGAGTACGGCACCCGCCCGCTCGATATCCAGACCCGCACCCTGCTAGCCCAGACCTTCGCCGTCGGCCCGCACACCATTGGCGTCCCGCGCCCGCCGGCGCTGCAGCATGCGCTGCGCGAGCGGCTGATCGCCGAGGCCAGGCTGGCCTCGCCGGCGTTGGCGGCGGCGCTGGCCACCGCCGCGTTGGCGGCGGCGTGGCTCCCGCGCGATCTCCCCGCGCCGCATGCGGCCTTCCCCGCGTCGGAGCGACCAGATCCGCGCGCCGATACGCTGCCGCAGTCGCTGCCAGCGCCACGTTCTCGCACAGCGTTCGCTGCCGCCGCGCCGCCCGCCGATTTCGCCGGCCTCGCCAGCCTCGTCGAGCGCGCGGCGCAGCGAACGCCCGCCGAGCCGACGACCGAAGCCGCGCTGCCAGCGCCGACGACCGAAGCCGCGCTGCCAGCGCCAGTGCCGATCGTCGCGTCAGCGGCGCCGGCCGACGGGTCGCCGCTCGGCTGCCCGCTGGTCGGCGCAGGGGCGGTGGTGGTGAACCAGGGGTACGGCGTCGGCAGCCACGCGCCGGCAGCGATCTGGGGCGCGCTCGATCTCGGGCTGGACGCCGATGGCGACGGGATGTCCGAGCCGGCGAGCACGCTCGGCGCGCTCATCTTCACCCCCAACGCCGGCACCGCGATCGTGCGGCTGGGGAGCTGGCCGGGGGGCAACTACGTCCGCATCGTTAACCAGCAGACGGGCTGGAGCACCGCCTACGCCCATCTGGATCAGGTCTACATCGGCGACGGGCAGATCGTCGAGGCCGGCACCGTGATCGGCACCGTTGGCATGACTGGCATGACCACTGGCCCGCACTTACACTACGAGGTCTGGCACGCCGGGCAGAACACTGACCCGACGCCCTTTCTGGACTGCGCGCCATAATATATTGGCGATTGAGCGATTGACTATTCCCACCCCAATTTGTCTACTTTGTACGTATACGAAGAAAAAATGTTCGTATATTCTGCCGAGGCTTTTCTGGCGTGAGCGGCAGATCCACCGAGTATAATTCGAGTGTTTCCGATTCCTAATAATGGAGGATCTTACGGCCATGAACATGCCATCTCCACTGCGAGATTTTTTTGAGCTTCCATACGAGCAGCTTGAAGAGCTAAATCTGGAGGCCAAGGCCGAGCGCTCCGGGCGCACACCGATGGACAAGCTCCAGGAGAAGCGCCTGCGCTATCTTACAGATACCAAAGGCATCAAGGCGGTTACGGTCTGCTTCTCGGATCTCGAGGGCCGACTGCACATGCTGGATTATGACAAGAAATTTCTGGTGAAGTCGGCCGACAACCTGACCTTCGATGGCTCATCGATCCGCGGCTTTACCGCGCAGGCCGAGTCCGATCTGCGGCTCGGGCTGGACTGGGGCGCGTTCTACTGGCTGCCGTCCGATATCTTTGGCTCAGGCAAGGTGCTGGTCTTTGGCGATGTGATCGATAAGGATGGCTCGCCCTACGCCGCAGATATGCGCGCACAGCTCAAGGCCTGGACGAACGAGCTTTATGAGAAGCAGGGGCTGACGCTCAACGCGGCCAACGAGATCGAAGGCTTCCTGTTCAAGGGACGCAACGCCGAGCAGTACTACGCCAAGACTGGGCGCTTCGAGTTCGCCAGCGAGGGCGGCTACTACCACTCGCTCCCGAGCGACTCGCTGCGCCAGTTCATCGACACGGTGGCCGAGGTGCAGCGCGCCATGGGTTTCGCCAATGAGAAAGACCACCCCGAGGTCGCGCCGGCGCAGTTCGAGATCAACTACTCCTACACCGAGGCTAGCATCGCCGCCGACCAAATCTCGCTCTACAAGCTGATCGCGCGGCAGGTGGCCGCCAAGCTCGATATGACCGCCAGCTTCCTGCCCAAGCCGGTCACCGGCGTCAACGGCAACGGCATGCACACCAACCTGTCGATCTCGAAAGAGGGCAAGAACCTGTTCTACGACCCGAGCGGCGAGGAGGGGCTCTCGCCGCTTGGCTGGCAGTTTATCGAGCGTATCCTGACCAGTGCCAACGATATCTGCCTGGTGCTCAACTCGTCGGTCAACGCCTACCGCCGGCTGGACCCGCACTTCGAGGCCCCCAACGAGATCAAGGCCTCGCCGGTGGACCGTGGCTCGATGGTCCGCATCCCGATCGGCAACGAGAAGTCGGCCCGCGTCGAGGTTCGCTCGGTCGGCCCAGACGCCAGCCCGTACATGACGCTGCTCACCGTGCTGAAGACCGGGCTCGAAGGGCCGCACAACCCGGATATTCGCAACCACGAGAGCTTCCTGCCGGATAACATCCTGACGGCGCTACGGAACTTCACCGCCAGCGAGTATACCGCCACGCTGCTCGGCACGCCCATCCGCGATAAGTTCGCCGAGCTCAAACAGAACGCCGCCGACCGCAGCCCGGCCAAGCTCGGCTCGATCATCAAGCCCTCCGAGATCCAGTACCATCACGAGGTCTACAACCAGCTGCTCTGGACGGATTTCTAGGCTGCAGCTCTAGCGCTGTGACAAGCAAGACTGTTTGCATCATACGGGCAGCGCCGCGCATCAGAACGCCGCGTTCGGCAATAGTCAATGGTCAATCGGTGCTGCGCGTCAAAGGCTCCGCCCCCGCATGTGTGGGGCGGAGCTTTGATCATGGTTCTGCCGTCAGCGCCGCGAGCCGCCGCAGCGCCGTCGGCTCGCGCCCATCGCCGAGACGCGCATCGATCGCCGCCACACACGCCTCGGGCGATAGCTGCGATGTGTCGACCTCCAGATCGTAGATCCCCAGCGTATGCACAGCGGTCTGCCAGCGCACAATCGCCCGCTCGATCGCGCCGCCCGGCTCGCCCATCTCCCAGCCGGTGGCGCGCCGCCGCGCGATGATCGCGTCGAGCGGACAGCGCACCCCGACGAACAGCGCCGGCAGCCCAGCCAGCCGCCGCGCGCAATCCGGCAGGATCGCCAGCGGCCTGGAATACCAGTCGTGATGCCCAACATCCACAATCACGTTCAGGCCGAGACGGCTATGAGCGGCGATCGACTCGTAGAGCGCGGCGTACAGCGACGGCAGCGCTCGTTCGAGATCCGGCCGCTCGCCATCAGGCCGCAGCCCAACCCCCGGCTGCACCCACTGCGGCGCCATTGGCATGAACCGATCCACCCCAAGGTTCATCCACAGCTCGTCGGTGCGCCGCTGAAACGCCGCCACGATGCTCGATTTGCCGGATCGCGGCGCACCGTTCAGGATGATAATGTGGCCCGGGCGGTCTGTGGTGACCATAGATTTCCCCCCACTACGAGAAGATGCAGAGCAATCCTCTATGATATATCAACGCGCGAAGCGCACAGTGGGGGTTTGGGGGCGCAGCCCCTATGCCCATCACGCGTGTTCCACGGAACCGATTTTGACGCTGCGCAGTGCGTTTTTTCGGCCTGCGGTAGCGCGGTAGTTCCTGTTTTTACTGCTGCTGCGCAGCAGCACGAAAAAGTGCTTCCATGGCGCGCAGCGCCTCAGAAAAAGAAGCTTGATGGAAGTGGGGGTTTGGGCATACATCCCCGAGATCCTCCCTCTTCTCCTCCGACAGGACTGCAATAAAAGGAGAGCTATAATGATTGATCTGGACACACTCGCCAGCGCTGAGTTCTGCTACCTGACCACGGTCGGCCGCGTCTCGGGTCGGCTCCACACGATCGAGATCTGGTTTGCGCTGCGCGGCGCAACCGCGCTGCTGCTCGCTGGCAGCCATACGTCTGATTGGGTCCAGAACATCGCCGCCAATCCGGCGGTCACGCTGCGGATCGGCGAGCGGGTGTTTGAAGGGTGCGGGCGTCTGGTCGCGGATCACGGCGAGGATCAGGCTGCGCGGGATCTGATGTTTGCCAAATATCAGCCAGGCTCGGCGGGCGACTTGCGCGAGTGGCAGCGGGAGGCGCTGTCGGTGGCCATCGATCTCGATGCGCGGGCAGCGGGCTAGCGCTGGTGGCACTATCTCACCACAGGCGGCCCTCAAGCCCGAGCGTCGTAAGCGCAGTGCCGAACGCGGCGATGATATGCAAACGCACAAAAAACACCGCAGGCGAAACGTTGTACGTTTCGCCTGCGGTGCCCCCGAGTGGGATTTGGTGGAGCAAAGGGGGATCGAACCCCTGACCTCAACACTGCCAGCGTTGCGCTCTCCCAGCTGAGCTATTGCCCCATATGAACTTGTGGTGGAGGTGAGGAGGCTCGAACTCCTGACCTCGACAGTGCGATTGTCGCGCTCTCCCAGCTGAGCTACACCCCCACAACGCTGCGCAGTATAGCATGAGCGTTATGTTCTGTCAAACCTGTTGCCGCACGCCAGCCGATCGCCTATAATGGAATGGTGCATTCTTTTGTGACTCGACTCTGCATTTTCTCGCGTTGGAATGCCCAGCAGATGGTAGCGCACCATGGGTTTTGAAATCGGTACAATTAGTCTGACAGACTACCTGGCGTCGCTCACGCCGCTCGATCGCCTGGCGGTCGCGCGCCACCACGGCCTCGATGGGTCGCCGCCCGCCGAGCTGGCTGCGGCGATCGGTCTGCGCGCGCCATCCCTGGCCGCAGACGAGCGCGCGGCCCTGGCGCTGGTGGAGTCGCACGGCGGGTGCATCGCCGCCGAGCTGCTCGATGGTCTGCACGGGCCGCTGCGTTGCCGCCAGAGCGATGCGCGATCGCCGGCGCTGCTCGCCGCGCTGTCGCCGCCCCACACCGCAATCGAGCGGCTGCTGCTCGGCGCGATGCTCGTGCCGCTGCTGCGCGCTGGGGTTCGCCACTACGCGCTGCCGCTGGAGCTGCGCGCTATTGTCACCGGCGAGGTGGCGCGGCTCGATGATACTGCCGCGTGGGAATCGTGCCGCGCCGAGGACCCGGCGCTGGTCTGGCCGGCCGATCTGTCCCAGCTCCAGCGGCGGGTAGTCACGATGCTTGAGCTGGCGCGCGACGGCCTGCTGCATCTGACCCGCCACGACGCGCTCGATGCGCCGTCGCTCATGCGCCTGGCGACGGCGTTTGGCGAGCCAGACGCAAAGCAGCTCGCCGCCGAGCGCCGCTGGCCATACGTGCGCTTCCTGCGGCTCACGCTGGTGGGCACCGGCCTGCTGCGCGCCAATGCGGTGCGACGTCTCGCCGTCACCGCCAATGCGCTGGCCTGGCTCGGCGAGACGCTGCCCGGCCGCGCCGCCGCGCTGCTGGAGGGCTGGCTCCAGAGCGGCTGGGACGAGCAAGCGGATCTCGCCGGTCTGACGTTCGATGCCGCGCCCGGCCGCGATCTCGATGTGGCGCGGCGCGCGCTGCTGCCGCTGATCGTGCCGCCCGAGGCCGCGCCGCCCGATTCCTGGGTCGATGTCGTCGCTCTGCGCGAGCTGATCCGCCAGCGCGCCCCCGACTTCGCCCGCCCGCCTGGCGGCTTTGCCGACTGGCGGATAAGCGATGCGCGCGGCGAGCGCCGCGCCGGCTTCGACGACTGGGTTAATGTCGATGGGGCGCTGGTCAGCGGCGCGCTGACATCGCTGCGCTGGCTTGGGCTGCTCGCCAGCGATGCGAGCGACCCACCTACCCGCTACCGCCTGACTGAGCTCGGGCGCGCGCTGCTGCGCGGCGAGACGCCGCAGGCCGCGGCTGAGCCGCGCAGCCTGACGCTCGACGCCGATGGGGTGGCCGACGTGCCGCACGACGCGTCGCCGCTGATCCACTTCCAGATCGGCCGCTTCGCCGAGCGCCAGGATGCTGCGGCGCACGCCACCAGCTACCGTATCGTCAAACGCTCGCTGCGCGCCGCGCTCGCCCGCGGCGTCAGCGCCGAGGATATCATAGGCTTTCTGGAGCGCTCCAGCGCCGCGCCGCTGCCGCCAGCGCTGGCAGACCGGCTGCGAGGCTGGGCCGCCGAGCTGCTCCCGCTCAGTATCGAGCCGGCGGCGCTGCTGGTAGCCGACGACCCGCAGCAGATCGAGCGACTCTACGCGGAGCGCCTCGGCGAGCTGCCGTCGCTGGTGCCGATCGACGACACCCGGCTGCTGGTGGACGAGCGCGATCTGGCCGCGCTGCGCAGCCGGATCGGTCGGGCGGGGTACGCCGTGGTGGATCGGACGCAGCGGCCAGAGCCGCAGCTCAGCGATGCCGATATTGAGCTGATCTACGCTGCGCTGCTGTTGCGGCAGCGACTGCTCGCCGACGATGGGGCGACCGATGCGCTGGCGCGGCGGCTTGGGCGCCGGCTGAGCCACACCGCGCGCGCCAGGGTGCGCAGCGCGCTGGAAATCTAGGGGGCACGATGCGCGAGCGAGTCTATCGGGCCGAGGGCGTGATCATCAGGCGCAGTGAGTATGGCGAGGCCGATCGGATGCTGACAATTCTCACGCCGCAGGGCAAGCGCAGGGTGATCGCCAAGGGCATCCGCAAGACCACCAGCCGGCTGGCTGGCCACGTCGAGCTGTTCACCCACGCCACGCTGATGCTGGCGGTCGGGCGCGGCCTCGATGTACTGACCCAGAGCGTGGCGCTCGAACAGTACGATCTGCTGCGCGGCGACCTGGTGCGGATCGGGGCCGCCTACTACATCGCCGAGCTGTTCGACCGCTTCACCGAGGAGGAGGACGAGAACCGCCGCGCGTTCAGCATTCTGGTGGCCAGCCTCCAGTTGCTCAATAGCGGCGCCAATATCGATCTGGTGCTGCGCGCCTGCGAGCTGCACCTGCTCGACGCGCTGGGCTACCGGCCGCAGCTGCGGGCGTGCGCGATCTGTGGCGAGACTCTGACCGAGGAGACCGGCCACTTCAGCCCGGCCGCCGGCGGCGCGATCTGTCGCCGCTGTAGCATCGGGGACACCGGCGCATTGACGATGTCGCTCGCCACGTTTAAACTGCTACGCTATCTGCAGACGCACGAGATCGGCGCAGTGCAGCAGATGTCGATCTCGGCCGAGACCAGGCGCGAGTCCGAGCGGCTGCTCCAGGCGTACATCAGGCGGATCTTGGAGCGCGATCTCAAGTCGGTGGCGTTTTTGGAAGAAGTTCGCACACAGCACGTGCAAGGAGCAACTGATGGCGTTTCTGGATGAACTCCTCGGCCAGGGCGAGCACGTCCTGTTCGTCGGCCGACAGCACCCCTATGTGCTAGTCCTCAATGTGCTCACCGAGCTGATGCTGATCGTGCTGCTGGTGGCGGCCGGCGTGGCCTCTGGCGTCGCCTTCCCCAACAGCGTCGTGCTTGGGCAGCCAGTCGGCCAGCTGGTGATGATGGTCTGCATCGTGATTAGCGTTGCGGTCTTCATCAGCGCGCTGTTCGATTACCTGCGCTGGAGCCACGAGCAGTTTATCGTGACCGACCAGCGCGTGATTCATACCCGCGGTATTTTCAGCCGCGAGTCGCTCGACTCGTCGCTCGAGAAGATCAACGATATTCAGCTGCGCCAGAGCTGGTGGGGGCGTGTCTGGGGCTTTGGCGATGTCGAGATTATCACCGGCTCTGACACCGGCGTCAATCTGTTTCACCGGATCGATGACCCGCTCGCCTTCAAGCGCGCCATGGTCAACGCGCAGCAAGAGTTTCACCGCGGCTCTCAGTACCTCGACCAGCAGAGCGTGGCGGCCTACACCCAGCCGGCTGCGCGTCACGCGGCACAGCCAGTGACGCGCTACGCCGTGGATGTGGAAGACGAGGGCGACAATGGCGATCTGCCGCCCGAGACCGACAAGACCGAAGCTCTGCTCAAGACCCTGGCCGATCTGCGCGACCTCGGGCTGCTCTCCGACGAGGAGTATCAGCTGAAGCGCCGCGATGTGCTGGCGCGGAGGGGACAATGAGCGATGAC
>JAYUUK010000484.1:0-2620 GCA_043754595.1 Roseiflexaceae bacterium
GCAGGAGACTGCGCGGCGGCGATCCTTCAGCAGTCGAGCAGCAGCTGGCTCGTCGCTACAGCCGAATTGTACCATCGGTGCTCGGGCCGTCGCTCGGCCCATCGGTGCGCTCCGGCTCCGGCTTGCGCTCGCCGCCCTCGCTATGGTGCCCGTGATGCCCCCACGGCCCGCGACCCCACGGCCCGCGACCCCACGGCCCGCGGCGGAAGAAGCGCAGCGCTGCGAACAGGATCGCGCCGAAGATCATGAGCTTGAACAGCCCGCCGAGTAGCATGAACGGCAGGAAGCCGTGGCGGTGCCCCCAGCCGTGCTCGCGGCCCCGGCCGTACTCGTCTCCGCCCTGCGCGGCGCGCATTCCATCGCGGAAGCCCTGTTCGTAGCCGCCTGCCCCCGGCGCGTTCTGCCCCATGGCGTGCCCTCGCCCGGCAGCCGCGCCCTGGTTGAAGCCGTCATCTGGCTCGATCTGCATCATGCCGCCGCGCTGGGCGGCCCACGGCGGGCCATAGTTCATTGGCTGCGCGCCCCGGCCGAGCGCGAAGAAAAGTGCCAGCCCGCCCAGCGCCAGTGCTATCCAGCCAAGTGTTCGTCCGTTGGTCTCCATGCTATCTCCTTTGAACCGAACTACGTGTGGCTCGGTGATGTATGTGGGTAGCATAGCGCGAGATTGTGCAGAAAGAATGAAGATCTGGCTAGGATCTCGTGGAGAAAGACGCGGATGTGGTATGCTTCATCTGAGGCGCGGCGCACCGGATCGACGGGCGATGCGATGTGCGAGCCGCGTCACACGAAAGGGGTTTTCATGAGCACCCGGTCCCCCTCAAGCTCGGCGTGGCGCTGACACAGCGGCGTGCCCGCCGGGAGACCGGCGCTCCTGCCACTGTGTCGGCGATACCTGCGGCCTTCCGAGCGCGATCGACCATCATACTGAGCCAAGGAGTTCGCATATGCCAGGCAGCCGGCACGTGCCAGAGCACGATGATACCACCGACGACGATCCAGCGGCGATCGAGGCCGGGTTCCAGCGGCTGCGCAAGCAGAGCGGCAAGGAGCTCGGTATCAAGGGCGATAGGCGGCAGCAGGGGAAGGAGTTTGGCAAGATGATCCACAAAGCCCCCCGGCAGCGCCGCGATCAAAACGAGAAGCCCTAGTGCGGAGGTGGGTGGCGAGCCTGTTCGCCGCCCACTACTTCAATCGCCTGACGGCTGAATATGAGAGGGTGCGCGATGCACGACGGGGCGGCGTCCGAGCGACCGATCATCGGTGTGGTGTTGCCGTGGCTTGGCAGCGCCGACCACGTTCGCATCCTTGAGGGGTGTCGCCGGGTGGCCGATGCCGCCGGCTACACCGTTGTGGCGTTTCACGCTGGCTACGAAGGCGACCACGTGAGCTTCGATGAGGCCTTCGGCCGCTCGATGGGCGGCGGCCGGCGGCGCACAGTGGCGGCGTGGGTCGTCACCAATATTTTTGCTATTTCCACCTGGACCGAGCAGCAGCTCGCCGCTGGCCTCCCGGTGGTGCAGATCAGCCCGAGTGAGGCGCTGGAAGGCTGCCAGCGGGTGCTGCCCGATAACGTCGGCGGCGCGCAGCTCGCCACTGCCCATCTGCTCAGCGTCGGCCGCCGCGCTGTGGCGTTCATCGGGCACCTCGGTAACCAAGATATCTCCGGCCGCTACAGCGGCTACTGCGCCGCGCTCCACGCCGGCAGCATCGCCATCGAGCGGGCGCTGACGGTCTCGATCGACTGGCGGCAGGATTACTGGACGGCGCGCGGCGGGGCTGAGGCGGTCGAGCGGCTGCTGGCGAGCGGTGTCCACTTCGACGCCCTGTTCGCCGCCACCGACGAGCTAGCGGCCGGCGGGATCACCGCGCTGCTGCGCGCCGGGCGCAGCATACCAGGCGATGTGGCGGTGGCCGGCTTCGACGACGCGCTGGTGGCGCGCACGACGATCCCGCCGATCACAACCGTGCGCCAGTCGTTTCTTGAGCTCGGCGAGCGGGCCACCGAGCTCGCGCTGCGGCAGGTGCGCGGCGAGCGCGTGTCGAGCGGCATCTACTATAGCCCGGCGCGGCTGATCGTGCGTCAGAGCACCGTGGGGATCGTTGAGGAGCCAGCCGATGTGGCGCGCGCCGCACTCCCGCTGCGCGAGCAGCTGATCGAAATTCTCGACGCGCGGCGCAGCAATCTGGTGGTCGGCATCGATCAACTCGTCGAGCAGTTCGCCGCCGCTGCCGCAGGCGATGGGAAGCAGACCCAACAGCTGCTCGGCGATCTGCTGCCAGTCATCGGGCGCAGCGTCGACGATCAGCAGCAGCTGGCGGCCGCCCTGGCGTTGCTGCGCGATGCCGCGCCGCCGCAGTCCGCAGCGCGGGCCGCGCAGCTCGCCGATCGGGCGATGCAGCAGCTGCTGGACAACGCGACCCGCGATGGACTGCGGCAGCAGCAGCTCGGGATGCAGGTGGCCACCGATGCCGGCGATATCGTCGTTGCGCTGATGGGCGCGAGCCGGAACGCGATGGTGGCGCTGGAGTGGCTGACGCACTCGACGGTGCGGGCCGGCTATCTGTTCCTCGCATCGCCGGAGCAGCGGTCGCACGATGGCGGCGCGCTGGACCTCATTGG
>JAYUUK010000485.1:0-7734 GCA_043754595.1 Roseiflexaceae bacterium
GCAGCAAAAGCCGATACCATTTGCTCACATTGGGCTGTGTCATCCCAAAAAGTGCGCCATGCATCGCCTGAGTCGTGTTCTGGCGAAGATACGTCAAAACAAAGACGAGCTTATCGGCATCTGTCGGAAGTGGCGCATTGACATATGATGACCATCGCCGACCGGTTCGTATGTAGCCATCCATACATTGTTCATCCATTGTCGCGGCCACAGCCGCAGAAAAGCTCGGTAACAACGCGTCAAATTCGCGTCGCGATAGTCCTGTGAGTGCGGAGAGGCGCGGTTCATTTTCGATCAGCGATGTACATTTCATGGGTTACTCCATAGCCATTCCAATATGTTCCATTATAGCATAGAATGACATTTTCTAAAAATTTATAAGGTCTATTTGAGATCGCTCAGCTTTGCGATCAACTCTGCTTCGATGTGTTGTTCATTCATTGGCAACGCTCAGCGACTCTCGTGTGATTCAATACTCCACACACATAGCTCAGTCAGCTATTACTACTGATTTTTGATTGTCTCACTCGGACATTTCCAGGTCTCGTGGGAGCGAACAGCATCTCATGGACGCCTAACGGCGAGCCTTCAGTGGTGTGCAAACGAGCACGATGACTGTGATAGACCAGAACGATACTATTTGAGTTGCGTACCAATGGAGTCTCTGGCCCAACGAGGATCGAAGCTTTTGCTTAGTCTGTAGATGTATCGATACGGTAGATCTGTCCGGGTACTATATTCGGCAGTTGTGCGAGCATGGCTGGTATGAGTGGAGCCAGCGTCGCGATGCGATTATCAGTGGCGATCAAGACAATAATACCAAATGGGATTGCTGCGAGATCGTGTTGATATTCAAGATTGCGGTCAGATGTGACAAAACAATCAATTTCGTCGCGCATCAGCCGTAGCAATTCGCCATTCTTCTTGCTCGACCAACCACGTTCTTGGACAGTGGAAACGCTGTGACCCGAGATTAATCGTTTGAGTGGGCGTGGCAGACACTCATCAAGCAGCACGCGCATCGGCAACTCCAAGCAGCATTGTTTCGAGACGGGTGAGCAGGGCGTTTACGTTGTCACGAGAGACCGACGGAAAATCGGTAAGGAATGCATCTACCGTTTCACCAGCACGTAGGTAATCGAGCAGGTTTTTAACAGGCACACGGGTATGAGCGAACACGGGTGTACCGCTGAGGATATCGGGCGAAATAACAATCAAGGTGTCGGTAGTCGATTCCATATCTTTCTCCTTCGCTTATCAGTATAGCACGCGCTGTTGCTTGCTGACGACGTCTCCTGGAAGACCCCTCACCGCTCACCTCGTATCAGCGCCGAGGACGACGACGAGGTCGGCGGTGCTTGGGATGCCATCTGGCTCGCCGCGCACCACGGCGCACTTCAGCCGGCGCGCCAGGCGCTTCGCGGCGTCCGGGTTGCCGGTGCGGTCGTAGACTACGGTTTTGGGCGCATCGGCCGCCGCGTTCTGCGACTCCAGGACCGTGAACCCTGCGCTCTCAAGCTCGCCGGCGACGCGCCGCGCCAGCCCCGGCGTCGCGGTGGCGTTGAACACCTGGACGGTGGCGCTGCGCTGCGGCGCTGCGGCGGCCGGCGCGTCGAGGAACTGCGCCACCACCGCCTGGACCTCGGCCGGATCCCACACCAGGTCGGAGCCATCCTCGACCATGCTGGGCGCCGACTGCGGCGAGAGCGCGAAGCGGCCGACGTTATCTGCGCTGAGGCCGCTGGCGAGGAACCCGAGCGCCGCGAGCGCGTCCAACCTGGCGAACGGCAGCGTCGTCAGCACCGCGCCGTCAAAGGTCTCGCCGAGCGACCCGGCGAGCGACGCGGCGCCGAGCGGGCCGCGCTCGCGCAGCCTGGCGACGATCGCGTCGATCACCTGCTGCTGACGCTCGGCCCTGCCGAAGTCCGAGTCCGCGTGGCGAGTGCGGGCATAGATCAGCGCGCGCGCCCCGTCCATCTGCTGCACCCCTGGCTGAAACTCGATAGTGGTGACGCCGAAGTCGGGCGTCGGGTACTCGTCGTCGCGGATGGCGCGCGGCACATCGATGGTGATACCGCCGAGCGCGTCGATCACGCTGGCGAAGCCATCGAAGTTGACCTGCGCGGTATAGTGGATCGGGATGCCGAGAAAATCCTGGACGGTCTGCGCCGCGAGCGCCATGCCGCCCTGGCGCGGCGATGCGCCATCGCCGAACAGCTGCGCTGCGCTGCCGTAGCCGTAGCCATAGGCGGTGTTGATCTTGCCAACGCCGAAGTTGGGGATGGTGACGCGGGTATCGCGCGGAATGGAGAGCAGGCTGACTCGGCGGCCGCCTGGGTCCAGGTGCGCGACGATCAGGGTATCGCTGCGCACGCCCTCCTCCGGCGCGCCCGGCCGCTCGTCCACCCCGATGATCAGCAGATTGATGCCCAGCGGCACCCAGCTCGCCGGGACGCTCGGCCGGGCGTCTGCCACCACCAGGCGGCCGGACGCCGCGCCGACCTGAAGGTAGAGCCAGATCAGCAGCGCGATCAGCAGGCCGAGGGCGATGACCAGCGCGAGGCGGATTTTTGGCCAGAGCGCGCGCGGGCGGCCTGGCTGGCGCGATGGGCCGCCGCGCGCTGGCGGCTGGCGGCGGATCGGGATCGTCCGATCGGTGTACGGCGAGTCGCCGCGGCGGATCGGCGCGGGCTGTGCAATAGCGTGGCGCATGCGTGCTACTATAGCATACCCCAGATAATTGACGATTGACGATTGACGAGCGGCGGGTGGCAATTGACGATTGGCGAGCGGCGGGTGGCACGAGAGCACTCCTACGCGAGATGCAGACGCGCGCAGCGCAGAGCGGGGGTTTGGGGGCCGGGTACCCTCTGGGTGTCCCCAAGATCGTCCCTTTTCTTCTGCGCTAGGACTGCAATAGTCAATGAATGAAGCGAGATGCGAGGACATGGCAGAACAATCATTTGAGCAGCAGGTGGAGCGTGACGCGCGCTGGAACTTCTCGGTCAACCTAGTCGACATCTCATTCATCAGCTTGGGGCTGAGCCTGATCTCGCGCGAGACGGTGATTCCGTCGCTGATGCGGACGCTGACCGACTCGCCGGTGGTGATCGGGCTGCTGCCGGCGGTCTACAGCCTGGCGATGTTTCTGCCGCAGCTGCTGGGGGCGAGCTACTCCGAGCGCATGCCGCGCAAGCTGCCATTCGTGGCGCTGGTCGGGTCGCTCGGCGAGCGCGTGCCATACCTGCTGGCCGGCGTCGTGGTGCTATTGTTCGCCGAGCGCGCTCCGGCCGTGGCGCTGTTCGGGCTGATCGCGCTGTTCGGGATGTCGGCCGCCTCGGCCGGGTTCGCCACGCCCGCCTGGTACGACCTGATCGCCAAGGTCATCCCGCTACGGCGGCGCGGGCTGTTCAGCGGTGTCGGCCACGGGCTCGGGGCTCTGATGGGGGTGGCGGGCGCGGCGCTGATCGGGCCGATCCTGGAGCGCTGGCCTTACCCGACAAACTACTTCATCCTGTTCGCGCTGGCCGGAGTGGGGCTGACGATCTCGTGGGTCGGGCTGATCCTCAACCGCGAGCCGCCGAGCCCGAGCGTCCGCCCGGCGATGTCACTGCGCAGCTATCTCGGGCGGCTGCCGGCGATCCTGCGCACCAACCAGAATTTTGCCCGCTACCTGGTGGCCACCGGCGTGGTGCGCGCAGCGACGATGGTCGGCGCGTTTCTGCTGGTGGCCGGCACCGAGCGCTTCAAGCTCGGCGGCGGTGAGGTCGGGCTGCTGACCGGGGTGCTGATCGGGGCGCAAGCGGGGATGAACATGCTGTGGGGCGTGCTCGGCGACCGCAGCGGCCACAAGATCGTGCTGGTGGGCGGCGCGCTGGCGCTAGCGGCGTCCGCCGCGCTGGCCTGGCTCGGGCCATCGTGGCCGTGGCTAGTGGCGGCGTTCGTGCTGCTCGGGGGATTTCTGGCGGCGGACAGCTCGTCGTTTCTGAACATCATCATCGAGTTCTGCCCGGACGAGGAGCGCCCGACGTACATCGGGCTGACCAACACCCTGCTGACGCCGGTGGTGGCGCTCGCGCCGCTGCTCGGCGGCTGGCTGGCCGCAGCTGCCGGCTACGGGCCGATGTTCGCGCTGGCCGCGGCGCTCGCCATACTTGGGGCCATCCTGCTGGCGACCCAAGTGCGCGAGCCGCGCCACAGCACCCCAGACGGCGGCGCGGCGCTCAGCGATTGACGTTGTAGACCGCCAGCAGCCGCACGCCCATCCGATCGATGGCGAAGTCCGGCGCGCGGCCGGCGATGATCGAGCGGGCGTCGGCATCGTTGACCAGCCAGGTGTCGCGCATGGCGAACAGCAGGACATCGGCCTCGTGGCGTTCAGCCTCGACGCCGTCGAAGCCATCGTCGGCGAAGATCGAGTGGACGCCGCGCGGCATCGCTATCCGCAGGTCGGCGCGGAGCTGGCCCATGCGCTGGTAGGCGATAAGATCGTCGTGGCTCCAGGTCTCGCTCCAGACGATCGCGCCGCGCTTGGCGTTGGCGTTGAGATACGGGATGGCGGCGGCGTAGCCATCGGTCCAGTAGGTGCGCTCGAAGCCGAGGCCGACCGCGCCGGGCAGCCCGCCGACGCCAGCCGAGTAGAACGAGAGCAAGTGGGGCCAGAGCAGCGCTGCGGCGACGAGCGGCGGCGCGAGGACGCCGAGCGGGATTGCGGCGGCGATGGCGCGGCGCAGGCCGGCGCTGCTCTGACCTGCGCCATCGCGGCGCGCGGCAACCCAGCGGACGGCGGCGTCCAGCCCGAGCCCGGCGAGCGCGGCGATGAACGGGAAGGCCGGCATGAACATGCGCTCCTGGTCGTAGACCATGCTCTTGCCGGTGGTGAGCGCCAGCAGCGGCACGAGCGCGCCGATGGCAAACAGCGCGGCTGCGGCGCGCACGGTGTTGGGCGCGGCGGGGGAAGCCAGCTTCGGCGCGGCGGGGGCGCGCAGACCGGCGATGAGGCCGACGAGCGCGGCCAGCAGGATGCCGAGCGGAGTGACAGCGTAGGCGGTGATGAACGGGAAGTGCCACGGCGGCGGGCGGACGAAGTGCCCGAGGTAGAACTGCCCGTTCTGCCAGTGGTTCCAGGTCAGGAAGGCGATGTAGTCGTACAGCCGATCTGCGGTGCTGTTGTAGAGCCAGGGCCAGAGCGCGACGAACAGTGGCGGGCCAAGCAGGCTGGCGATGGCGAGCCGCCAGAACAGGTGCCAGCGCCGCCAGCAGAGCAGCATCCAGATGGCGAGGGCCGGCATCACAAACGCCACGTTGACCTTGAAGCCCAGACCGACGCCCCAGCCGATGGCGAACAGCAGGCTCCACCATAGGCTGCGCCGCTCGCGGGCGAACCAGAACAGCGCGGTGAGCAGCACGACGCAGGCGGCGGCCGGGATATCTAGCGCGGCGAGGTGGGCGTGAAAGAAGAAGCGCGGCATGGCCAGCAGCGATGCCACCGCCAGCAGCCCGGCGCGGCTGCCGGCGGCGCTCGCCACCATCAGGAACAGCGCGGCGAGCATCGCGCCCACCAGCACCATATTTCCCAACCGGTGCGCCCCGAGGTCGTCCATGCCGAGCGCGCCGCCGAGCGGGACGAACAGCCCCATCCAGATTTTGGCCAGCGGCGGGTGCTCGTGGTTTGGGCTCCACAGCGCGTCAAGCAGGCTGGACTGGAGCGCCATGCCGCGCGCGTCGCGCACGATGCCGAACCACTGCATGTACGAGTCGCTGGCGACGATGTAGGCCGGCTCGTCCCAGGTGATGCCGACCGGCGGGTTGGTGGCGACGAGCAGCGCGACGGTGGCGAGCGCGATGGCTGCGGCGATGATCAGCCGCGTGGCGCGGGTCGAGAGCGCTGCGGCGCGGGGATGGGGGGCGGCGAGCGGTGGGTTTACCATAGAGCACCTATTGGAGGAGAAAAGGGGTTTGGAGGCTGCGCCCCATGTGCATCACGCTCGTTTTTGAGGCGCTGCGCGCCATGGAAGCGCTTTTTTACCTACTGCTGGGCAGCAGCATAAAAGAAGTTACTGCGCTGCCGCAGGCGTAAAAACCGATTCCGTGGAACAAACGAGATACGCATCGGGGGTTGGGGCTGCGCCCCCAACCCCCATCCGCCGCGCGCAGTTCCATCTCACATAGGATCGCGCTACTCCTTGACGCGCTCGATATACTGCCCGGTGCGGGTATCGATCTTGAGGATATCGCCCTCGTTGATGAACCCTGGCACCTGAACCACCGCGCCGGTCTCGACGGTAACCGACTTGAGGACGTTGGTGGCGGTGTCGCCGCGCACAGCCACCGAGGACTCGGTGACGGTGAGGATGGCAAAGACCGGCAGCTCGACGCCCATGATCTTGTCCTCATCGTAGAACAGGATGTCCACCATCTCGTTCTCTTTGAGAAACTCGGAGCCCTCGCCGATGACCGACTCGTCGATCTCAAGCTGCTCGAAGCTCTCGGTGTCCATGAAGTGCATGGTCTCGCCCTCGCGGTAGAGGTACTGCATGCCACGCTTATCGATCCGCACCAGATCGATCTCCTCGCCGGCGCGCACCCGCTCCTCGATCGTCTTGCCGGTGGCGACGTTCTTCATCTTCATGATGACCATGGCGCGCCAGTTGCCGGGGGCGTGATGGTGGAAATCGGTGACGCGGTGCAGCTGGCCATTCCAGCGAATCACGATGCCGGTGCGCAGATCTGAGGTGGTTGCCATATGTTCTCTCCACACAAAACGCCGCTCAGCGCCGAGCGGCGAATATTGTACGATTACGGTTAATCCGATGTATTATACACGCTGCACGGCTTCTTGACAATTGCGCTGGCGCACGGCGGGAGCGCTTGTCTGACGCGCTGCGCGCGGGGCGCTCCGCGCCGTGGAAGCACTTTTTTGTTGCTGCCGCAGCAGCAGTGCGATTGGGCCAACGCGCTGCCGCAGGCTGTAACGGCGCGCTGTGCGTCAGCACCCGCACACGTGGCGGAAGCTCTTTTTTGTTGCTGCCGCAGCAGCAGTGCGATTGGGCCAACGCGCTGCCGCAGGCTGTAACGGCGCGCTGTGCGTCAGCACCCGCACAGCGCGGCCGCAGGGCGACGCGCCAATGGGGCGCGGCACGCCGGATCCGCACGCGAGAGCGCCCGTTTCCCAGCGGGAAAACCAAGGAGCCCTGCATGCATATCGTGAACGTTGGTTATGACTCAACGAACTACTATGTGATTGGCACCGGGCCGGCCAGGCTGCTGGTGGATGTGGGCTTCCCTGGGACGATGTTCCGGCTGCTCCACCAGCTCGGCACCAAGGGGATCGCGCCGCGCGATATTGGCTACCTGCTCTGCACCCACTATCACCCCGACCACGCCGGGTTGGCGCAGGAGGTCAAGCGGCTCGGCGTGCGGCTGATCGTGGCCGATGTGCAGCGGGCGGCGGTTCCCGCGCTGCGGCGGCACATCAAGCCGGCGCTGCCCTATCGGGAGATCGAGCTCGATGACGCAATCTGGCTGACGGCCGCCACCAGCCGGGCGTTCCTCGGGCGGATCGGCGTCGTGGGCGAGCTGGCGCTGACGCCCGGGCACAGCGACGATAGCGTCAGCCTGGTGCTGGATGGCGGTGCGGCCTTCACCGGCGATCTGCCGCCGCCGCTCCAGAGCGACGAGCCAGAGCACCGCATCACCGCCGCGAGCTGGCGCGCGCTGACGGCGCTCGGCGCG
>JAYUUK010000486.1:0-7687 GCA_043754595.1 Roseiflexaceae bacterium
CAGCGGGCGTATCGTATGACCAGAAAGGATCGTGATGAACGCACTTCTATTGAATTTCGCCCACCCGCTGACGCCAGACCAGGTGATACGGGCGACCGAACTGTTAGGTGGTGAGCCCGAGATATGCGATGTGCCGACGCAGGTCGATAGGATGCAGCCGCTGGCGGACGAGGCGCTGCGGCTGGTGGAGGGGGCAGGGCTGAGCGCGGCGGCGTGGCAGACCCGGCCGATCGTGGTCAACCCGCCGTCGCTGGCCCCGGTGGCGCTGGCGCTGCTGGCCGAGATCCACGGCCGCTGCGGCTACTTCCCGCCGATCCTGCACATCCGGCCGGTGCCCGGCGCGCTGCCGCCGCGCTACGAGCTGGCCGAGATCGTCAATCTCAACGAGATGCGCGAGCGGGCCAGGATGCGGCGGTAGAGAATGTAGCTACAGATAGTATGGGATAGACTGAACTATATAACGTCGATAGTAACAATGGAGGATTCATGAGCGCGAACACGCCACTTCTGAAAGAGTACGCCGCCGAAACCTTAGTGCTGCTGGTGGGCGAAAACCCGCTGCCGAACTATGTGGCGGCGCAATTGCTGGCCAAGCCGGCGCAGACAGCTATCTGGCTTGTGCATTCCGAGGGGACGCGCGAACAAAAAGAAGGCTTGCGCGAGATGCTCGGTCGGCTAGGATACCGCATCGAGACGCTTGAAATCGCGGATTCTGACCCGACCGCCATCCAGAGCAGCGCCCGGAAGCAGTGGAAAACTTCGCAAGGCGTACATGTTCACTATACAGGTGGAACCAAATCGATGGCGGTGAATGTGATGCGCACGCTCGGCAATGCCACATCCAGCTATCTCGATGCGCGCACGCTCAGCCTGTGGGTTGAGGAGCCAGGGAAAGAGGTGGTGAGTAAGTCAGTACAGATGCGCGTGCCAGTGACACTGACCGATCTCCTGAAACTCCATCGTTTGGGCACACCACAATCTAATAAACTGCGACAAATGGCGATCTGGCCAAGTACACGTCTGGCGTTAGCCGAACGCCTTGTTGATCCAACGAAGGCCGAAGAATGGCGAGCATGGTGTAATGACACACTGCGGAGGCCAGCAAAGCAAGCTGAGTTCAAGGCAGACGGCGAGCTTAAACGGATTACATCAGCTGCATTAACAGGTGAACTGGCTGATGCACTGACGCGCGATCTCCAAATGGTTGTTCTCCCTCTGACGTTTGAGGAGATTGGCAAGCTTGGGCCTGTCGGTAGCGCGGTGACGAATGGTGTCAAACTCGCCGAGTGGCTCGATGGCGAATGGTTCGAAGATTATGTCGGTGCTGAACTCCAGGCACTGGCAACGAGCTGTCAGCTACACGATATTTCGATGGGCGTCAAACCCGAATACGGTGTAGAGTTTGAGTTCGATGTCGCAGCAATGCAGGGGTATCGGCTGTTTGCTATTTCGGTCAGCACCACCAAGGACAAAAAGCTGTGTAAAAGTAAATTGCTAGAGGCCGTTATCAGAGCCCAACAGCTAGGCGGGGCCGAGGCGCGGACCGGGCTTGTCTGCGCCTATGAGTTGCCAGAAGAATTAGAGAAAGAGATAGGATCGCTCACGCGAACGAATCAGTTGCGCGTCTTTGGGCGCAAACACATCGATCAGCTTGGTCCCCATTTGGCGCAATGGATCGGGCAACCGAAGTAAGGAGGTTGGCGCATGACAAACGTTCTCTCGGTCATCGATACGCTCGGCATCCAGCCGTATATCTTTGGCAGTAACCGGCTGGGCGAGCAGATCGGCGCGTCGTATCTTGTCGGTCAGGTCACTGGCGCATGGGCAACAGCGATCTGTGCCCGTCACGGATGTAAAATCATCGTCAGCGGCGGCGGCAATCTGCTCTACCATAGCGAAACGCTGGCACAGGCGCGCGCCGTCGCTGAGGATCTCAGTTCACGAGTCCTCACCGATGCGCCAGGCATCGATCTCGCTGCGGCACACTGCGAGTACGGCGATAACGAGCCGATTGGCGGTGCCGATGGCGTCTACAACCGATTGTTCATCGAGCTTACTCAGCAGAAGCAGCGCCGATTGCCACTGATCGCACACGAGAACTTCGGTGTGGCGCTCGAGTGTATCTCTTCCGGCGACCCGGCGGCGGGATGGGCTCCACGTCTAGACGACGATACGCTGCGAACCGCCAGTGTAGCTATTCTGAAGAAGCTTGCGCAGCGCGACACAGCCAACGATGCGGTACGTGATTTGCTCTCGACCGAAGCGCGCACGAATTATACACTCAGCAATGACTTCGACAATCTTGGGCGGAGCGCTGGCGAGCAGAGCTATATCGCGGTGGTTCACGCCGATGGCAACGGCATGGGGCAGCGCTTTCGCATGTTGGTTGAATCTACTATATATGCATTGGCGGAACAAAATAAGGCGTGCATCGATGCTATCTGCGATCTTTCGCAAAGGATTGAGGCGGCTGGGAAGCAGGCGCTCAAGCACACACTCGATCATTTTCTCACTGTGATCGATAGAGAGGTTCGCGAGCGGGTCAATGCTGCGAGCACTCTTTCACGCTTCGCGCACGCACTGAGCAAGGATGGTCGCGCAACCCTTCCTTTCCGCCCATTAGTCTTCGGCGGCGATGATGTAACCTTTGTCTGTGATGGTCGGATTGGTCTACCGCTAGCGGCTATCTATCTCCAAGAGTTCGAGCGGGCCGCGCGCGATCTCCCTGGCGGCCCTGGATATGCCTGCGCCGGGGTGGCAATTGTCAAGGTTCACTACCCATTCGCACGTGCCTACGCGCTTGCTGAAGAGCTCTGCAAAAGCGCAAAGCGTGCGTTGTTACAGGAAGACAAATCCGGCTCAGCCCTCGATTGGCACATCGCGCAGAGTGGGCTGAGCGGGGGCCTCGAAGAGATACGGACGCGCGAGTATGAAGTCAAAGCCGGGCAACTCTGCCAGCGGCCAGTGACGCTCGGGCAGGCAACAGCGCTCATGCCGCCCTGGCGAACCTGGGAACAGTTTAGCAAGACTGTCGCAGCGTTCAATGGCCCGTGCTGGGCAGGACGCCGTAACAAGCTCATCGCACTGCGCGATGAACTGCGCGGCGGGCCAGGCGTGGTTGAACGTTATCGCCAGGATTTTGGGCTGCCGTTGCTTCCAACCCTGACCAGCGCTGATACCAACACATCAACGAATGGATGGGATGGCAAGTTCTGTGGCTACTTCGACGCGATCGAGGCGCTCGACTATCTGCTGTCACTGGAGGTGTCTCAATGATCACCTATTGGATGAGCGTGCAACTCTTGAGCGATGCGACATTTGGCTCTGGCAGTGGCATCGCTGGGCTCGTCGATGTTGAGATCGAGCACGATGCTGACGGGTTGCCATTCCTCGGTGCCAGAGCGCTCAAGGGGTTGTTGGTCGAGGAGTACGCCAACATCCGCCACACACTGGCAACCATCGGGCACGCTGACGCGTGGGACGATGGTTCCACCACCCTGTTTGGCCGCGTCGGCGCGACCGATGTAGAAAGTGGTCAGAGCCGGGTACGCTACGGCGCAGCACTACTTCCCGAGGACCTCCGTGAAGCGCTTGCCGCCGATGTCGCTGCCAAACTCCTGCGAGCCGATGAGGTGCTCGGCATGTTCACAACGATTCGCCGCCAGACATCGATCGACACAAATGGCGCGCCCGAGACGGGGTCATTGCGATCGATGCGCGCCCTGCTGCGCGGAACACCTCTGCTGGCGAAGATTGAGAGTGAGGATGAGCTGAACGAGCGCGAGCGTGGTCTGCTAGCGGCCTGCGCGCTTGGCGTGCGGCGCGCAGGGGTGTCACGTAATCGTGGCCGTGGCAAGATAGCGCTTCGAATCCATCTCAGTGCGCCGCAGACAGACGAAGCATTCGATGATCAAACGACGACGGATGCGTGGTTTAATCATTTTGCCACCGAGGTGCAGCGATGACAGTACTTCGCTATACCGTTACGCTGGAACAGCCGCTGCTGATCACCGAGCCAGCCGGTGAGCCGAATAGTAGCGCAAGCCGCCCGCTGATCCCTGGGACAATGATGCGTGGATTGATCGCTGGGGCGTACCTGCGCGCCAGCCCGACCGACGATGCTGCGCTTGATCCAACATTTCGCCGACTTATCCTTGATGGAACCACCCGCTTTCTCCATGCCTATCCGGCAGATAGCAGCCTGCGCCGGACGATCCCGACTCCACGATCGCTGATGGTTGGCAAACGCGATACGTCGGATACCCGAACGAACTATGACACCGCACATACGGAGTTCGATGCTGACAAACGCAGCGAGGTCGAAGATGATCATGGGCAACTTATGCCACTCGGTGCGCCATTTGTGCGCCTTGGCGACGAAGCTATCGCGACGATCAGCCCAACAATCACGGTGGCAGTGCATATCGCCCGCGATCGTCAAAAAGGGCGCGCGCTGGCTGGCAGTGGCGATATCTTTCGCTACGAGGCGCTGGCAGCGGGCCAGGTCTTTATCGGTTTTATTCTCTGCCAAGATAGTGACGTTGCGGCCATTCGTGAGCTGATACCGCTCCGAGCGACGCTGGGACGCTCGCGCGGGGCTGGCTATGGCAGCGTGCAGATCAAGGTTGATGCGGAACAATCGACGTGGTGCGAGATGGCATCCTCACTCATCTCGCTTAGCAAGGACACAGAAGCTCGGCTGTTGCTGCTCAGCGATGCATTGCTGAGCGACGAACATGGCGTGCCGCTGCTGAATCTCGATAGCGCCTCACTCTCGCAGATACTCGGCGCACCGGTCTCGCTTATCGCCGAGCGGAGCTTCAGCAGCACCACGGTCATCGGTGGCTTCAACCGTGCCTGGGGGATGCCGCTGCCACAGACGCCTGCGCTAGCGGCGGGTAGCCTGTTCACCCTCACGCTCGGCGATGGATGGGATGACGATCGAGTCGCACGGCTCGAAGAGACCGGACTCGGCGATCGCCGTGCCGAGGGCTATGGCCGGGTCAAGCTACTGACCGAAGCTAGTAAATATGACTTTGCTACATCTACGTCTGAACGACCAAAGCTGACTCCTGTGTCCAATCTATCGCCACTTTCGCAGGGAGTCGTGGCTCGACTACGCCAGCGACGATTTGCCGCGCAGATCGAACAGCAGATGACGCAGACCGCTCGGCTGCGTGGTATCGAGTCGGAGCGGCCTATCAGCAACGCCCAGCTTTCCCGCGTACGCAATCTGATCCGGCAGTATCTAGCGAGTGGTGATAAGGAGGCTGTTGAGAACGCGTTCAACAAAATCAAACCGGCTGGCAGCGATCAGTTCGAGCAGACGCGGATGCAGTCTGGCGAGACGCTGAAGCACTGGATCGAAGAACTACTCACTTGCCCAGCGACCGTCTGGGATAGCGCGCATCTCAATTTTGAAAGTGATGCTATCGCGCAGCGAACGGTTGTGGCTGGTAGCCGCATCGAGCCAGATCCAGATAGCGATCTGACGAAGAAGACGGCGCTGCGACTGATCGATGCGGTGTTGAGCGCGGCGCGCAAGAAGCAGCGAGGTGCGAACGATGAGTAATTGGACAACATCGCGCGAGATCGACCGCCGAATCGTCGTCTGGGGCGATCTGGAGCTGCTGAGCCCAGCGCACTTCGGCAGCGGCGAACGGGGCGAGCTAACCGATATGGATCTGGCGCGCGATGCCTACGATGGATCGGCGCTGCTCACTGGCACCAGCATCGCCGGGGCGCTGCGCGCTGCGCTGCTCCAGCGCGAGCGTGGCTACGCCGCGGGAGAGACGCCACGATCGAGCGCCGAAGATGTAGTGAAGTTGGTCACCACCAGGCTGTTTGGTGGGGTAAAAACTGATCAGTATGGCGACCAGAGCCCGCTGATCATCGATGACGCCTACGCGAAGCAACCACAGACGCTGGTTCGTGATGGGGTGAAACTGAGAGCTGAGACTCGCACTGCGGACGATGAGGCCAAGTACGATATCGAGCTGCTGGCAAGCGGGGCGGTCTTTCCACTGCGGTTCGAGTTGCTACTGAGCGAGGGACAACCATTGTCGCTACTCGGTGCTTTGGTCGATGTGCTGATGATGCTGCAACGCGGCGAGATTCGGCTCGGCGCACGCAAAACCCGTGGCCTCGGGCGCTGCCGAGTGAAGGACTGGCGCGTCAAGACCTACGACCTCAGAACCGCAACCGGTCTCGTCGATTGGCTCAACCACGATGACCGGGAGCGCGATAGTCTGCCGACGACCAATGATCTCTCACCCGCGTTCGAAGCTGTAATTCAGTCGATTCCGGATGGACGGCGACGGGCGGTGTTGACCTTCGACGCCGCCATCGATGGGTCGTTACTGGTGCGCGGTGCCGCGCCGCTGCGCGATGGCCGTACGCCCGATACAGCGATGCTGGAGGAAGGCGGTGTGCGCGTCATCCCTGGCAGCAGCATCGCCGGGGCATTGCGGGCGCGCGCCAATCGGATCGCTTCGGTTGTAACACAAGCCCGGCCGCTGATCGAGCAGATCTTCGGACCGGCGACGATCAGCAACGACACGGCTGCTGCCAGCCGTCTGATCGTGGACGACGCACATCTCGATGGCGATCGGGCATTGGTGCAATCACGGGTGGCGATCGATCGCTTCACCGGCGGCGCGTACGATACGGCGCTATTCGCCGAGCAGCCGGCATTCGGCGGCACGACGCAGATCTGCCTTGAGCTACGCTGCGATGACACCCTACGGCTTGAGCCAGCTGTCGGCTTGCTACTGCTGCTGCTCAAGGATTTGTGGACCGGCGATCTTCCACTCGGCGGGACGATCAGCGTCGGGCGCGGCAGGCTCATAGGTGCCAGCGCAACGCTGACGATACCAGATGGCGCGATGACTCTGACTAATCAGCCAGGATTCGGGCTCGATGCCACGCAGCGGGCGCGGCTCGAAGCGTTTGTTACAGCGCTTCATGCGGAGGTGAAAGCATGATCAACCGCACTATTCAGACGGCTACGAGCGAGGTTCAGATGCTCGGCTCACCTGAGGGTGATATAGCTATCTGGCTCAGCCAGCAGATGCGTCATCACAGGTTGCGCTGGCTGCTAGCACACTGCGATGACGGTGTTGTCTGGGGCGAGATGCGCGGCGACGAGCTTGTGACATCGGGCACGGTCTTCAGCCGCATGCCACTGCTGCGCGCGATAACACTTCAGCGATGCCGTGCGTTTGGTGTGGCCGGAGAGCTGCTGCTGCGGCGCAGCGACGATGGCTTCGTCGCGTCGTTGCGCTGCGACGGCGGCGCTGGAGACGCGATTCGCTATCTCAATGAGACGCAGCTCCTGTGGGGCGACGATGCCGCCGAACATAGCTCTGGCTTCACGTTGGTACGCGAGGGCAGCCGAGGCATTATGCAGGCACTGCCGTTGGATTTTACGCCAACTACCCGCCGCCGGGCCATGCTCCAGGTTCGCCGTTATCTGATGACTGATGGTGCAAGCGGGTTGGTGCGCGTGTGCGCCAGCCGACTCGTCGAGCTTTCCGAAGGAGATGTGTAATGCCACCTAAACATATCGGCACCGTGAGCAATGATCGCCGCGCAATCGCGCCATACAACTTTGTGGAGCTGCCCGAGCGCGTCGTGTCCGCACCGGAACCCGCGGGTAACCACAGCAACTACGTTGGGCACACCGGCG
>JAYUUK010000487.1:0-7661 GCA_043754595.1 Roseiflexaceae bacterium
GCCCTCGTCGACGAGGGCGAGCGCCCCGCAGCGATCGCGTCGCCGGCGCGGGTGTGCGCTTTCTCCCGAACGAGCAGCGCATCCAGTTCGGCCTGCCACGATGCCCGGTCCACAGTCCTCGGGCGGCTCGGCGCGGCGGCGGCGGGCAGCATATGGCGTTTTGAGACATCCTGCATGGCGCGCTCCTTCTGTATAACAATGTACGCTCTACCACAATGCCAGCTGCAGGTGTGCAAGCGCCAGCGGCGTTTCCAATCTCGCACGTTGTACAACTATCGTGTACACTCAGCGAACATGGGCGGCACACGATACGAAGGGGGCAAGCGTGGGCAAAGGTCGGCTAGAGGCGTTCAGCGATGGCGTGATCGCCATCATCATCACGATCATGGTGCTTGAGCTGCGGCCGCCGCACGAGACCGATCTGGCGGCGCTGCTGCCGCTGCTGCCGGTGATCCTGAGCTACGTGCTCAGCTTCATCATCATCGGCATCTACTGGAACAACCACCACCACCTGCTCCAGGCCAGCTCGCGGGTCGATGGCGGCGTGCTCTGGGTAACCTCCACCTACTGTTCTGGCTCTCGCTGGTGCCGTTCGTGACGAGCTGGATGGGCGAGACCAACTTCGTCGCCTGGCCGGTGGCGCTCTACGGTATCGTGCTGGTGGGGGCCGGGGTGGCCTACTACATCCTCAGCAGCTCGCTGGTGGCGCTGCACGGCAGCGACTCGCTGCTGGCCGCCGCCGTCGGCCGCGACGTGAAGGGCAAGGTGTCGGCGGTGTTGCCGGTGCTCGCCGTCCCGCTGGCCTTCGTCAGCCCGTGGATCTCGTGTGCGCTCTACGCGCTGCTGGCGCTGGTCTGGCTGGTCCCAGACCGCCGGATGAGACGACGCTCGGCGGGCGCGGGGCGGGCGATGGGTAATCGGGTGAACGTACAAGGGACAAATGATTATTGACGAGTGGCGAGTGGCGAGTGGCGAATGACGAGATACCGGGCAGATAGGCCGGAACGTCGCACGCCGGACACCGGCATCGCACTACCGGACGACGCACGCAGTCCTCGGCGTCAGCCGCCGCAGCCTGATGCACGGCGCGTGCCTCGCAGGGCGTGGACGATGGGGGCGCACGGGCAAACGCCCGTTACCCAAGCGCGAAGGGACGCAACCCATCGGCGGGGAGCTGTAGGGACGCAGCCGAGTCCGCTGTCATCGGCCAGGCGTCGGGCGGAGTGCCTCGCTATGAAACGGCGAGCGACAGCGCTTGCAGATGGTACGCTCGATGATATTGTGCTGCCCGCAGACTGGGCAGGTCCACGCTGGACCGGTGGGTCCCCCGAACGGCCGCCCCGCCGCGACGCGCATCATCTGCAGCGTGGAATTGAGGATGAGAGCGACCCAACACACCGCCATGGTGTCCGTCGGGATACTCCCAAGCGCGCGGTAGGAGAAGTAGGCGTAGGATGCCAGCACCCCGAATGCGGCGGCCGCGAGCAGCGCGATGGCGAGCGCGGCGCGGCGGCTGTGCGGCGAGAGCCACGGCGTGACGATGATGGCGTCGACGTGGAAGATGAACAGCAACGGCCACGGCGTCAGCAGCAGCAGGTCGATCGGCAGCCACTGCATCGCACCGTCCAGCGAGTCCAGCGCGGCGAGCAGCAGCAGCGCGCCACACCCGCCGATCCCCAACCGCTGGCCTGGCCGAAGCAGCGGGGCGACCGTCGCGAGCGGCAGCAGCAGCGCGCCGCCGAGCAGGCCAACGATCTGGTACCAGCGAGCGAGCAGGTGCGTGCCGCTCACCCGATCAACAAGGAGCAGCAGCGCGGCTCCTGCGAGGAACGCGAACCCGCCGATGAACGTGATCTTGGTGAACTGATAGGCGAATCGAGCGCGCCAGCCGGGCGTCCGTTCGATATCGCGCATCCAGTCGCTGAAACTGGGGGTGAGATGTCGGCGCAGCGGCGGCTGATTTGGCATGTGCGGTCCTTCGGCGAGCGGCGCTGCGGCGATCGCGAGTATACTGTGCGGCGAGTGAAGCTGTCCAGTCGGAGCGCACGCACCATGCAGATTCAGCCAGGGGTCTTCACAGCGACCATTGAGGATTTCCCGCGCATCGTGGTGGTGTGGGAGGCTTCGGTGCGCGCGACGCACCACTTCGTCAGCGAGGCCGATATCCACGTCTTCCGGCCGATGGTGCGCGATGCGCTGCCGCAGATCCCGGCGCTCGTCTGCGTTCGTGACGATGGCGGCTGCGTCGCCGGGTTCATCGCCGTGGCTGACGGGAGCGTCGAGATGTTGTTCATCGACCCGGCGGCGCGCGGGCAGGGCGCTGGGCGGCTGCTGCTCCAACACGCCATCGCGGCGCTCGGTGCCACGCGCCTCGATGTGAATGAGCAGAACGAGCGGGCATTGGGGTTCTACACCCACATGGGATTCGCGGTCGTCGGGCGATCTGCGCTCGATGGCACGGGCAAGCCATACCCGCTGCTGCATATGCGGCTGCCCGACGATGACCTGCGTGATACGATTCTGGCGCTGCGCCCTTTCGGCTGCCCTCAGTGTAGTCGAGGGGGCAGAACGTCGGCGTAAGAGCGCCTCTGCCGAATGCTCGCCGAAGGCAATCCCACGCGGCAGCGCTTGCAACTGCGCCGCCACTATTTGTACAGCCAGTGGTCGACGCCGCCATGATGCGAGCACGCGCCGCGCCCGGTCGCGTTACTATGACTTCCATCGCGGCAGATCGCGCCGATTCGCACCTGCCCTGTCCCCGGCGCGGTAACCAACGGCTGGCGCGGCTTGACCAGCGCTGGTGCGCGCGTCGGTGGTACACGCGTCGGTATATGCGTCGGCGTGGCGGTTGGCGCAGCCATCGCCGTGGGCAGCTGGATGTTCGCCGCCTGCGCGTAGTCGATCACCGAGCTCGACGGCGCAGAGAGCAGCTCGCTGCTAACCCAGCCAGACGCGCCGAGCTTGACCGCCCCTGCGCACGCCCGCGTTCGTGCGTCGACGTGCACATAGTACCAGAGCGCGCCATCGACCGTCTGCTGCGAGCTGTATGTGACGCTGTCGCCAAGGCATAGCCCGCCAAGCATGGTCGCGGCGGCGATGTATGGCTTGCTGCGGACGCGCCCTGTTGCGATCGCCTTCCCGCGCGGTGCCGACAGCTGCGTGGCCGTGGCCAACACAGCAATGGCGCTCGGAGTCGGCGTGGCGCTCGGAGCCGGCGCCACACTTGGAGCCAATGTGGCGGGCGCGGGCAGTGCGGCGGGCAGTGCGGCAGCGATCGGCAGCGGGGCCGCATCGGCGAGTGGCGGCGGCGGCGCGCCGGCCCCACCGCCAGCGAACAATGCCCCAATCACGGCCACCCCACCGATGGTGCTGACGAGCTGGATCTGCCGACCGCGACGGTCAACGCGCTGCCAGCGGCGTGTGTACCAGCCCAGAGCGCAGGCTGCACCGCGCCAGACCAGCGCAACGACGCCAAACAGCGCGGTGAGCACCACGAACAATCCAGCGACAGGCGATAGTGTGGGGCGGCGAGTGGTTGTGCGGCGGCGAGCCATGGCGATTTCCCCTTGATATTGAGAGGCGGTAGGCCGAGGCGTGAGAGCGTGTCACACGCGAGCGAACGCTTCAGACGGGGAAGATCGCAACATCAGGATACACACATGCTGCCGTATATTCAACCGTTTGCGGCCGACCTGACATGATTGTTACTTGGGGGTCGATCTTGCACACCGGACGGACAGGATTTACAGGATTGCCGCACAGCGAGGCAGCGCGTCGGCCATGTCCGGTGTAGGGACGCAGCTCGCTGCGTCCGAGCGCGTGCAGCTCACAGGGCGTGGCAGATGTAGGCGCACGGAGCAGCGCACGTTCAAAGGGCTCGCGCGCACAAAAAACAGCAGTGGCGGGTCTCGTATGAGACCCGCCACTGCAAAATGGGGCGGGAGACGGGATTCGAACCCGCGACCTGCACCTTGGCAAGGTGCCGCTCTACCAACTGAGCCACTCCCGCGCTCAAAAATACTATAGCATACCGCGCAACATATTGCAAATCGGCCAAACGGCTGAGCGCGTGTACGCCACAGCGAGGTTTGCGCTATACTTGCCGGCATGAATACCGAAGCTGCGCTCCAGCAGCGTTTTGCGCAGCGCCTGCTCGCGGTGGCGCGTCCCCGCCCAGCCATCGACGCCGCCATCGACGCCGCCATCGACGCCTCGCTTGGCCGCGCGCTAGTGCTCAGCGCCCCGCCTGGCTTCGGCGTCACCACCGCGCTCTGCCAGCTCGCCGCTCGGAGAAACGCCGCGCTCTGGCTGCCGCAGCTCAACCCGTCGCCCGCCGCATTCTGCGCCGAGCTGCTCGCGCGCGGCGACCTTCCGCTGCCGATCATGCCCCCGGCGAGCCTGCGCGACCCTGCGGCGATCGAGCGCCTGCTGGCCGACGTTGCGCTGAGTTTCAGCGCCGCAGCGCCGCTGATCATCGCCATCGACGCGCCGCACGATGGCGATCTGGCGCTGCCGCCGCCGCTGCCGCTCGCCATCCCGCCGACCGCCGTGCTGGTGCTCGGCCGCGCTCAAGCGCTGCCATCGGGCGTCGCCTCGCGGCGGCTGGATCTACCGCTCGGCCACGATGAGACCCAGGCGCTGCTCGCCGCCACCGCCGAGCGCGCCGGCTGCCCGCCGCCGCTGCTCGCCGCCGTCAGCGCCCGCGCCGCAGGGTCGCAGCGCAGCGCAGCGCTGCTCGGCGCACTCATCGGCAGGGGCGTCGAGCTCGCCAGTATCTCCATCGGCCACGATGGCCCGTACCGCTGGTGGTGGTCGCAGCTCGGCAAGGCCGACAGGCGCCTCGCCGCGGCGATCGCCGTCATCGGCCAGGCGATTGGGGCGCCGCTGCTGGCCGAGATCGCCGGTCGGCCGCTCGGCGCGGTGCAGCGCGCGCTTGAGGAGTGGGGCTGGCTGATCGAGTGCGACGGCGCCGACGTCCTGCCCCCGCCCGTCGCGCTCCGCCGCCTGATCGCGCTGCACGCGCCGTCGCTCGTTCGCCAGGCAGACGCCGGGGCCGTGGCAGCCGCCCGCCGCCGCAGCCACGGCGAGGATCTGGCGCGCGGCGGCTGGGAGCGCGAGCCGTACCTGCGCGCGCAGCTCGGCCGCCACCTGGCCCGCAGCCCCGAGGGGGCCGCCAACGCCACGCAGCGCCGCTACGTCGCCACTCGCGATCGGCACGGCGATCTGGCGCTGGCCGCAGACGACGCGCTGTGGGATCTGCGCGCGGCGACGCGGCAGCGCGACCCGCTGCGGATGCTGCGCAGCGCCGCCCTGGCCGGGACGCTCGCCGCCCGCTCGCTGACGCTCGACCCGCAGCAGCTGGCGGCCGCCGTGATCCGCGCCTTCGCCGCCGCCACGCCGCGCGATGCGATCCAGCGCTGCGCCAGACGCCTGCTCGATGATCTCGCGCCAGGGTCGCCGCGCGTCGCGCCGATGCGCCGCCTGAGCGAGACCTACTTCTCGCTCGGGTTTCGCCACCCGGCCATGCGGCTGCTCGCCGAGGCGCTGGACCACGAGGCCCAGGGTCTGCCGCGCGCGTGGGTCGAGCTGCGCGAGGAGGCGCTTACGGCGCTCGGCCGGGCCGCCATCGCCGCCGCCGAGCCAGACACGGCGCTGGCCATCGCCACCAGGATCGGCCACGCGCAGCGGCGCGGCGCGCTGGAGACCGACGCGATGCGCTGGCTGCTGGCCGCCGGCCACCGCCGCAGGGCCGAGGAGGTGGCCTACGCCATCACCCACACCAGCATCCACGAGTGGGCCATGGCCGAGGTGGCGATCGGGCACATGCGCGCCGGCGACCGCCCCCGCGCCGCGCTGGTGCGCGAGACGCTGCGCACCCCGACGGCGTCCGCCTGGGTCAGCGCCGAGATCGCCTGCGACGCGGCGCGCCACGGCGACGCCCGCGCCGCCGATGGCGTGACGCTGCTGCCGACCCAGGCGCTGCGCGACCGCACCCGCGGCCAGGTGGCGCGCGCGCTGGTGACCGATGTGGCGCCCGATGTGGCGCTTGAGGTGGCGCGCGCCATCGACGACGCCGACGCCCGCGCCCGCTGCTTCATCGATATGGCGCAGCTCCACCCGCCGGTGGCCGCCATCGCGCTCGATGAAGCGGCGACGGCCGCCGTGGCGATCGGCGAGCAGGAGCGCGCCCCGGTGATCGCCGCGCTGGCCGCCGCCGAGGCCGCCACCCGCCAGCCGGCGATCGCGCTGCGCATGGCGGCCCTGCTGGAAGAGGGCGAGGAGCGCGACCGCGCCGTGGCCAGGATCGCCGTTGCGCTGGCCGCCAAAGACCCGGACGCTGCGCTCGCCGTGGCCGGCGATATCCAGGACGACGACGAGCGGTTCTGGGCGCTCGGCGAGCTCTGCCGCATGCGCGCCGCCAGCCGCGAGTGGGCTGATGGCTTCGCTATCGCCGCGCAGATCGGCGCGCCGGCTCAGCGGGCCCACGCGCTCGCCGACCTGACCATCGCCTGGGCGCGCGGCGGAGCGCCGGCCCCGGCCCACGCCCGCGCCAGCCAGATCGAAGATCCGGTCGAGCGGCTACGGGCGATGGTCGCGATCGCCGCCGAGCTGGCCGGCGCGGGCGCGCGCGCCCCGATCTTTCTGGCGATCTGCGATACGCTGGAGCACGCCCCGCGCGCGCGCTACGCCGCCGCTGCCGCCGCCGCCCTGGCCCAGATCGGCGCGCTCGGCGATGCCAGCACCCTGGCGCAGTCTATCGCCCGCCCCGCCGAGCGCGCGCGCGCCCATCTCGCGCTCGCCGCCGCCGCCGTGGCCCAGCCGGCCCTGGCCTACGACATGCTCGGCGCGGCGCTGTCGCTCACCGCCAGCATCGGCCGCCGTGAGGTCTACGGCTGCATCGCCGCTGCGGCGCCCACCGTCGCCGCGCTCGGCGGCCCAGAGCTGCTGCTCGCGGCCGCCGATGCGCTCGATGCGCTCGATGCGCTCGACAGCGCAGCGGAGTAGCCGTCGCACTATGTCGCACCACGTCGCCCCCGTCGCCCGCCGTCGCACCACGTCGCCATCGCCGCGATCCATGGACAGCATCGCCCGTATCGGCGAAGCACGCGCACAATCGCACGGGCGACGCGTACCACCGCGCACGATACCCATGGTCTCGACGTGCGTGCGTCGTCATGAGCTTGACACCCCTCGTCGGAGGTTCTATGATTCTGTGAGGGCGTGTGCCAGTAGAGGAGGCGATTCATGATTCAACGCCAAACGGAAGAGCGGGATGGTGAGCCATATCAGTAGTATCCGCTTGGCGAGCATGTCGTGCGCGCGCTTGGGGTCTGTGGGGGCGACCGACGTTCAAATACACGCGGATCGAGATTACTGGGGCGGTCGAGCGCCTGGCGGCGGGTGAGTCGATTGCGGATCTGATGGCAGGCTACCAAGGCCGCGTATCGCACGCGGCTATTGTGGAGGCAAGCCAGATTATCACCACCTAGTTCTTGCGCGGCTTACCGATCTTGGCTGCGGCCTGATGATCATCCTGGACGAACAACTGTACCAGGAAGACAAGAGACCTTATCAAGCTTTGTTATTACGATTCAATTTTCTTTGCGTATTCAGAAAATTATGCAATCCACAACATACTTGCATCACACGATCACGAATAT
>JAYUUK010000488.1:0-2593 GCA_043754595.1 Roseiflexaceae bacterium
TCGGTCCCCAATCCGCTGCGGGAGCCACCGCGTGGGACACGTTTCAGACCATCAGCGCCACCGCCACCAAACTCGGGGTGCGGCTGCTCGGCTATCTCCGCGACCGCATGATCGCGCCGGACACCACCCCGTCGCTGGCCGCCATCATCGCCGAACGGTCACGCGCGACCCTACCGCTCCTGACCTGATCCCAGGGTTATGGAGAGGATACTAAAGAAGGATAGATGGAGCTCATTCGATCAGACAATTCAATGGACAGATGGTTATGTCGATAAACAGACACAAAACATTACACATACGCCTGAACTCTCAAACTTTGGCAGCTGTGATGGCTGCCCGAAGGGAGATGATATATCGGGTGCAGGTAAGCAGACTGTTTTAAATAACGTCTATCAATATTCGCGCCGTAGATTTCTTGGCAGGCCATTTGTTCAAGTGTATGAGTCGGATCAAGTTTTCCAATGGTATAATATGCGGCGCTACGGGATCGCGAGTGGTCGACGTCTATTCACCATCTATGGCGCGGTCTCAACATGCGGATCCATTTCTGACAAGTGCCCAGCGAGTGGTGACCCTCGATTCACCAAGCCCTGGTACGACCCCGTGTTTCTCCCCGCTAAATTATCTACCGATCCAAATCGACTTTTCTTGCCAAACAGTCAAACCTGGCAGGCGCTCTACGATGTCTTGAATAACACAAACATCGAGCGATCAGAGGAGATATCGAGCGTCGGTCCAAATGGCTCGATCAAGCCAGCGAATAGGATGCCCGCTCAGGGCGATCTTATATGGCTAACCGCATTTGTGAACTCCGCATTCAACAATTCATAGTACCAACGCACGTTAGCCGTTATTACAACTCACTCAACGACCTATATGAGCACGCACCATCCTGCTCGAAAGGACACCCCGATGCAATTCCCGCACCGCATTATATCGGCACTCGTGATGGTTTGTCTGCTACTCGCCGCCTGCGGGGCACCAGACGCGGCGCGCCTGCCCAGCGCCCCGCCCGCTGCTGTGCCCGCACTACCTCCCGCTGCCCCGGCACATCAGGCCTACCCTGCGCCGACCGGCTACCCTCCGCCGCTGCCGAACACTACCCCCATCGATCCCCTTGCGGCCACCGCCGATGCGTACTATCTGGCCAAAACTTCTGAGATCGGAACCGCGCTGG
The DNA here is from genome assembly GCA_043754595.1 of Roseiflexaceae bacterium. GTDB lineage: Bacteria > Chloroflexota > Chloroflexia > Chloroflexales > Roseiflexaceae > JAYUUK01. The sequence continues at coordinate 1,178 of JAYUUK010000488.1, forward strand.
TGATCGCCCAGACACCGGCGACGCCGCGGCCAGTTCTCACTGCTGTTCCGCGCGATGGTGATGGTAGCACTCTGGGAATCACCCGCGATTGTATCGAATACATGGAACTCATTACCCTCACGAACTGTTGGCTTGGCGTGGTCAACGGCGAGCGTACATTCATCGCAGTAGGTGCAAACAAAGCCGATTCGACACGCGGCGCACTCCTGCTGCTAACGCAACAGGCGCAAGCGCTGCTCACACTGATGCCACCCACGGCAACCGGCCAATTGACGATCGTTGCGGCGCAAGAGTACGTGCTGACCATCCACACCGCCAGCGGCGGCCTGCTGACGTTCGATGTGCGCCAGCGGACCTGGGGCAGCGCGCCGCCGACCGCCACGGCCACACCGTCGATCGACCGGCTGCGTACCGTAACATTCGAGGACGGCGCGATCGTGAACGCGAGCACTGGTGCCGACGCCGCCAGTGGCAGCGGACTCACGATCGAAAGTGTCGACCCGCTTGTGGGCGGGGCATCGCTTGCAGTCAATACCGCACGTCTGCGCGGCGGCGGCGTGGTGACGCTGAACATCAACCCGGCCGATACGCTCTACACCGTGTTCGCCCTGCGGCCGCGCCGTCTGCCACCCAGCGATGCGCGAGTCCTGGAAATCCCGCGGGTGCCACTACCACGCGCACGACGCTGGTGATCGGCGCAGACCGGCTGCTGCGGCTGACCCAGACCGGTGGGAGCGGGCCATGCGCGCTGGTCGGAAGCAGCACGATTCCGCTGGTGCCCTATCGCAACTACCGGGTGGGCATCCGGCAGCAGGCCGGGGCGGGGAGCGGGGTGCTGGCGGCGTATCTGGCCGAGGGCGACGCGCCGTTTGGCGCGCCGTTCGCGCTCCGCAGCGACTGTACGGTGCCGCCTGGCGCGTCGGCAGTGGATGTCGGCGTGCTCGATGCGACCACCCACGCCTTCATCTTCGACGATCTCACGCTGGACACCCGCGGGTTGCCAGCGGCGGCCGGGGCGCTGAGCGCGTGCAGCTACGCCGTCGATCTGGCCCAGCCGGTGTATCTGGGGCCGAGACGTTCAGCCGCGCCAGCGGGACGATCCGCCGCATCGCCACCACCGGCCGCTCGGGCGACGCGTTCGTCGATACGCCGCCCGGCACGCCCGCCGATAGTGGGACCAATGTCGCCAGCTACGACCTGACGGTCACCAACGGCCGCGCCGTGAGCCTGTACGCGCTCGGCACCGGGCCGGACGCCACCGCCGACAGCTTCTTCCTCCAGGTGGACGACGGGCCGCTGCAACAGTTGGCCACCGGCGCGCCGGGGGTCTGGGCCTGGCAAAAGGCAGGAGCCACGTTGACGATCCCGAATGGCGCGCACACGCTGTATCTGCGGCAGCGCGAGGCCGGCGCGCGG
>JAYUUK010000489.1:0-23105 GCA_043754595.1 Roseiflexaceae bacterium
ATTCTTCCCTCACGCTCACAGCGGGGGCACGGGGGCGCAGCCCCCGAATCCTTAAACCCCCTCTCCTGTAGAAGTATATGAACCAACCCATCAAAAAAAATCAATATCCCCCACAATGGTATAAGAAAAGTATCAAGATGGCGCAGCGCCACAGCACGCATGCAGCCGCAGATTTCCGCATACCAGTGCGCTCCATCGCCGTGGAAGCGCCATAGATCGGGAGTGCGCGCAGCCGGATCCGCCTCGGTGCGGTGCCGTATAATGGCCGCAGCGTCGCACCTCGCGCCAAACAGTGGCGCAGGCGGATTCGCTCGCAGCTGGACGGTGCATATGTCGCTCCCAAACACAGACGATCACATTCTGGCGCGCTTCAAGGCCGATACCCGGCGCGCCCCACGCGGCCGGCTCAAAGTTTTCTTCGGCGCGGTGGCCGGCGTCGGCAAGACGTACACCATGCTCCAGGAAGGTCATGTCCGCCGCGCCGAGGGTGTCGATGTAGTCGTCGGCTACGTCGAGCCGCACGGCCGCGTCGCCACCGAGTCGCTGCTGGACGGGCTTGAGGCCCTGCCGACGATCGAGGTCGAGCATCGCGGCGTCGCGCTGCGCGAGTTCGACCTCGACGCCGCGCTGCTGCGCAAGCCGGAGCTGATATTGGTGGACGAGCTGGCGCACAGCAACGCGCCTGGCACTCGCCACCCAAAGCGCTGGCAGGATGTCGAAGAGCTGCTGGCCGCCGGAATCGATGTCTACACCACAGTCAATGTCCAGCATGTGGAGAGCCTGAACGACGTCGTGGCGCAGATCACCGGCGTGATCGTCCGCGAGACGGTGCCCGATAGCGTGATCGAGCTGGCCGATGAGATCAAGCTGGTGGACACGTCGCCCGAGGATCTGCTGCGGCGGCTGGGCGAGGGGAAGATCTACGGGCTGGCGCAGGCCGAGCGCGCCACGCAGAACTTCTTCCGCAAGGGCAATCTGATCGCGCTGCGCGAGCTGGCGCTGCGCCGGATCGCTGAGTGCGTCGATGCGGAGATGGAGAACTACCGGCGCGACAATGCCATCACCGACACCTGGCCGACCACGGTGCGGATGCTGGTGGGCGTCAGCAGCGGCGAGGAGGGCGGGCGGCTGGTGCGCGCGGCGCGGCGCATGGCGTCCGGGCTGCGGGCGAGCTGGATCGTGGCCTACGTCGAGACGCCATCCGAGCTGCGGCGCGCGCCTGCCGAGCGCGAGCAGGCGATCCAGACGCTGCGCCTGGCCGAGAGCCTCGGCGCTGAGACAGTAACGCTGAGTGGTCAGAACGTGGAGGACGAGCTGGTCAGCTATGCGCAGACCCGCAATATCACCAAGATCGTCGTCGGCAAGACCGAGGCCCCGCGCTGGCGGACGGCGCTGTTTAGCTCGGTCACCGAGCGGCTGCTGCGCCGCAGCGGCGTAGTCGATATCTATGTGCTCAGCGGTGACTACGGCGACACCGAGCCATCGGCGTCGCCGCTGCTCACGCCGACGAGCGCTCCATCTGCCTATCTCTGGGCTGTCGGTCAGATCGTGCTCTGCACCGCGGTGGCGCTGGCGCTCGCGCCGTATCTGGCCGAGGCTAACCTGATCATGCTCTATCTCCTCGGCGTAGTGGCCGTCGCTATCCGCGCCGGGCGCGGCCCGTCGGTGCTAGCGGTCATCGGCAGCGTGTTGGCCTTCGACTTCTTCCTGGTGCCGCCGCAGTTCACGTTCGCCGTCTCAGATACGCAGTATCTGCTGACTTTCGGCGTGATGCTGCTGGTCGGGTTGGTGGTCAGCTCGCTGACGGTGCAGCTGCGGCAGCAGGCCGACTCGGCGCGCGGGCGCGAGCGGCGCACGGCGGCGCTCTACACGCTGAGCCGCGAACTCGCCAGCATCCGCGACATCGGCGGGCTGCTCCAGGCGTCGGTGCGGCAGCTCGCCGAGACTTTCGATAGCCAGATCACGATCCTGCTGCCGATCGGCGGCGGGCGGGTCCAGCCGTGGGGCCAGGTGGCAGATTGGTCCGACCAGCTGCCAGACCCGCGAGTGATCTATGCGCCGGACACCGCCGATCAGGGGGTTGCGCAGTGGGTCTTCGAGCACCGCGAGCCGGCGGGGATCGGCACTAACACGCTGCCGGCGGCCAAGGCGCTCTACCTGCCGCTCAACGCCGCGCAGCAGACCATCGGCGTGCTCGGGGTGCGTCCAAAAGAATCCAGGGAGCTGCTCGATCCAGACCGCAGGCGGCTGCTCGATGCGTTTGCTAGTCAGACGGCGGTGGCGATCGAACGGGCGCAGCTCGCTGGCCAGGCCGAGCAGTCGCGGGTCAGCGCCGAGACCGAGCGCACCAGGGCAGCGCTACTCTCTAGCGTCTCGCACGATCTGCGCACACCGCTCACGGTCATCACCGGCGCGGCCGGCGCGCTGCGCGACGGCTGGCAGACGATGGACGCGGCGACGCGCGTTGGGCTGCTGGATACCGCCGCCAATGAGGCGGAGCGGCTCAACCGCCTGGTGACCAACCTGCTGGAGATGACCAAGCTGGAGAGTGGCGCGCTGACGGTGCGCAAAGAGTGGCAGCCGCTCGATGAGCCGGTGGGCGCGGCGCTGACCAGGCTTCAGGCCAGCGGCCAGCGGGTGATGGTGGACATCCCCGCCGATCTGCCGCCGGTGCCGATCGACGGCGTACTGATCGAGCAGGCGGTCTTCAACTTGCTCGATAATGCGCTGCGCTACAGCCAGGACCCGAGCCCGGTGGACCTGCGCGCCCGCCGCACCGGCGGTGCCATTGAGGTCTCCGTCCTCGATCGCGGCCAGGGGATCGCGCCGGGCGACGAGGGCCGGATTTTTGACAAGTTCTACCGTGGCGCGCAGACCGACCGCGATGGCTCGGGGCTTGGCCTGGCGATCTGCCGCGGCATCATCGCGGCTCACGGCGGCAAGATCTGGGCCGAGCGGCGCGATGGCGGTGGGATGGCCGTGCGCTTCGTGCTGCCGCTCTAGGGTCGCATTCGCGCCGCCCGCGCCTGCGGTATAATGCGGCATGTGATACCCAACCAGCCACACGTGTTACTTATCGAAGACGAGCTCCCCATTCGTCGGTTTCTCCGCGCCGCGCTCGCAGCGAGCTACCGGCTCAGCGAGGCCGAGACCGGGGCAGACGGATTGCGTCTGGCGGCGCAGCAGCCGCCCGATGTGATCATCCTCGACCTCGGGCTGCCCGATCTCGATGGCATCGAGGTGACCCGCCGGCTGCGCGAGTGGAGCGTCACCCCGATCATCGTGCTCTCGGCCCGCGGCCAAGATCTCGACAAAGTCGCGGCCCTCGACGCCGGCGCTGACGATTATTTGACGAAGCCGTTTAGCATGACTGAGCTCCAGGCGCGCATTCGCGTCGCGCTGCGCCGCCGCGCCATCGCTGATGCTCCTGCGGCACAGATCCAGATCGGTGCGCTCGCGGTGGACCTCGTCGGCCGCCAGGTCAGCGTCGCCGGCCAGGAAATCCACCTCACACCGATCGAGTACGGGCTGCTGTCCGCTCTCGCCCGCCACTGCGGCCGGGTCGTGACCCACCAGCAGCTGCTGCGCGAGGTCTGGGGGCCGGGCTACGCCGAGGAGACCCAGTACCTGCGGGTCTATGTCGGGCAGCTGCGACGCAAAATCGAGGCCGACGCCGCTAGGCCGCGCTACCTGCTCACCGAGCCGGGCGTCGGCTACCGACTCGCCAGCGAGTAGCGCAACTGTCCAACCCAACCGCGATGAATCGTCCGGATTGGCACGGCTTCCAGCGTTCGACAAATCACAGCGCGAGCGCTATGCTCCACGGCTTGTGGGGCGCGTGTGGCAGGTGGCGAAGCGCGCAGATCGATCCCAGGGCAGCAATGCATGTGCGCGTGCTTTGCCCGTACGGTCCGTAGCGTGCCGTGAGTATGGGTGGGGCGCGGGTGCGGCGCGGGGTGCGGGTGCCGCCGCGTGCTTCGCCAGTACGGTCCGTGGCGTGCCGTGAGTGCGGGTGTGACGGAGACGAGCGGGATGGCGGGACGCAGTCCCGCCAAAAATTCTCTTTCTCGCGCGGGGCGAGTGGCGCAGCCGCCCGTCCCGCGCGACAGACATGGAGCTTAAAAATGGACAAAGTCCGTATCGGGATCATCGGCTGCGGCGGCATGGCCCGCGGCCACGGGCGGCAGTTCTTCAACAACGTGCCGGAGGCGGAGATCGTCGCGCTCGCCGAGCCAAACGAGAACAACCTGGCGTTGTTCATCAAAGAAGTCTTCAAAGGCTCAGACGCCGAGCCGGCCACGTTCGGCGACTACAAGCAGATGCTGAGCAGCATCGAGCTCGATGGCGTTCTGATCGTCAGCCCGCACAACCAGCACTACCAGCAGGCCATCGATGTGATGGACGCCGGTGCCCACGTGCTCGTCGAGAAGCCGATGGTGATCAGCACTGAGGATGCGCAGAAGCTGATCGCCCACAGCGCCAAGACCGGCAAGACGGTCTCGGTCGCCTTCCCTGGCCCGTTCACCACTGAGTTCCAGTACGTTCGCACGCTGATCAACGACGGCGATCTCGGCGAGATTAACCTGGTCAGTGGTGTCTGCGCCCAGCAGTGGATCCAGAACGTCGGCGGGACCTGGCGCACCGACCCGGTGCAGTCTGGCGGGGGCAATCTCTACGACAGCGGCGCGCATATGTTCAACGCCATGCTGTACCTGACCGGGCTTGCGGCCACCAATGTCTTCGCCTACGTCAATAATAAAGACCAGAAGGTGGATATCGAGGCTGCCGTGGCGCTGCGCTTCAACAACGGCGCGCTTGGCACCGCCACCGTCTCGGGCGACTCGACGTACTTCGAGCATGGAATCTACATCCAGGGCAGCAAGGGCACGGTCAAGACCAGCATCTACGGCGGCTCGATGGAGATCTGGCTCAATAACCAGAAGGTCAAATACCCAACGCCGCCCACGGTCACTAGCCTGCAGCAGAACTTTGTCGATCTCATCCGTGGCAGGACGGTCACACCGAGCCCGGCGCTGCTCGGGCTGCGTCAGGCGCGGCTGATGGACGCGATTTACGCCTCTGCCGCCAGCGGCCAGTCGGTCTCGGTTGTCGCCGACGAATAAGTGAGGTTCATGCCACCAGGCGTCAGTACTTAACCTGACGCCTGGTGGCATGAATCTCCCGGGTGGCGGCGCACCGGCACCAAGGGCGTCGCACGCCACCCGGTACCCGCCGGTGCCGGCCACCTCAGAATGCATACTACTCTAGCGCCGGCTCCACCGGCTTGCGCACCCCCAGGTCGATCGTCTCCTGCTTTGAGAAGACCAGGTGCGCCCCGCCCTCGTCCACATCGCCGAGGATCGCGTCGCCGGCGATGAAGCTGCGCTTGAGCAGATCGCGCGAGAGCGGCGTCTCCACCAGCCGCTGCACCGTGCGCCGCAGCGGCCGCGCGCCGTAGGCTGGGTTGTAGCCCTCGCGTACCAGCAGATTTTTTGCCGGCTGCGTCAGCGTCAGCTTCACCCCCTGCTCGGTCAGCCGATCGGTCAAGTCCGAGAGCAGCAGGTCAATGATCTGCGTCAGTTCAGGCTCGGTCAGCGACTGGAAGACGATCACGTCGTCAATTCGGTTGAGAAACTCTGGCCGGAACGCCGCCCGCAGCGCCTCATTCACCCGCGACTTGGACTCCTCCTCGGCGTTGCGGTCGCGCGAGCGCACCAGCCCGATGCTCTGCTGTTTGACGTGTTCGGTGCCGACGTTCGAGGTCATGATCACCACGGTGTTGCGGAAGTCCACCGTCCGCCCCTGCCCATCGGTGAGCCGACCGTCGTCCAGCAGCTGCAGCAGCGTGTTGAACACATCGGGATGCGCCTTCTCGATCTCGTCGAACAGCACCACCTGGTACGGCCGCCGCCTGACCTGCTCGGTCAGCTGCCCCGCCTCATCGTAGCCGACGTACCCTGGAGGCGCGCCGAGCAGCCGCGAGACGGTGTGGCGCTCCTGAAACTCAGACATATCGACGCGGGTCATCGCGTCGTCGCTGTCGAACAGAAACTCGGCCAGCGCCTTGGCCAGCTCAGTCTTGCCGACGCCCGTCGGCCCGACGAAGATGAACGACCCGATCGGGCGCTTCGGGTCGCGCAGACCGGAGCGCGCGCGGCGCACGGCGTCGGCGAGCGCCACTATCGCGTCGTGCTGCCCGATCACCCGCTCGTGCAGCCGGGCCTCCATCTCGATCAGCTTCTCGCGCTCGGTCTCGAGCATGCGGTTGACCGGCACCCCGGTCCAGTTCGAGACCACCGCCGCCACATCCTCCTCGTCCACCACCTCGTCCAGATTCGAGGTCTTAAGCCAGGCGTCGCGCGCCACGCTGAACTCCTGGTTGATCAGCAGGTAGCGCGCCCGCAGCACCGCCGCACGCTCATAGTCTCGCCGCTGCCCGGCCTCCTCCTCCTCGCGCCGCAGCTGGTTCAGCTCAACCTCCTGCTCGCGCAGCTGCGGCGGCATGGAGTAGATGTCGATCCTGAGCTTGGCCGAGGCCTCGTCGATCAGGTCGATGGCCTTGTCTGGCAGAAAGCGGTCGGCGATGTAGCGGCTGGAGAGCCTGGCGGCCGCCTCCAGCGCATCGTCGGAGATCGTCAGCTCGTGGTGCTCCTCGTAGCGGTGGCGCAGCCCGCGCAGCATCTCGATCGTCGTCTCGATGTCTGGCTCCTCGACGAACACCGGCGAGAATCGCCGCTCCAGCGCCGCATCTTTTTCGATGTACTTGCGGTACTCGTTGATCGTCGTCGCCCCGACTACCTGAACCTCGCCGCGCGAGAGCGCCGGCTTGAGCATGTTCGACGCGTCGATCGAGCCGACCGCAGCGCCGGCCCCGGCAACGGTGTGCAGCTCGTCGATGAACAGGATGACCTTGCCGGCGCTGGCGCGCACCTCGTCCATCACCGCCTTGAGCCGCTCCTCAAACTCACCGCGAAACTTCGAGCCGGCCACCATGCCAGCAAGGTCGAGCGACAGCAGCTTGCGGTCCTTCAGCGGCAGCGGCACCTCGCCGCTGGCAATTTTCTGCGCCAGACCCTCGGCGATCGCCGTCTTACCCACGCCGGTCTCGCCGACCAGCACCGGGTTGTTCTTCGTCCGGCGGCACAGGATTCGGATCACCCGCGTGATCTCGGCGTCCCGGCCGATAACTGGGTCGAGCTTGCCGAGCGCCGCTAGCTCGGTCATGTCGGTGCTGAATTTCGCCAGGCTCTCGTAGCGGCCCTCGGCCCCAGGGTTGTCTGCGCGCTGGTTGCCGCGGATATCCAAGAGCGACTGATAGATACGATCCTGGTCGATGCCGAAGCTGTTGAGAATACGCGACGACGCCCCCTCGCGCTCGCCGCTGATCGCCGTCAGCAGGTGCTCGATGCCGACGTACTGGTCGTTCATCCGCGCAGCCTCTTCCTCGGCCCGCTTGACAAGCCGCTGAGTGCGTGGCGTTATGTATACCTGATTGCCATAGCCGTACTGGCCATAGACTTTTGGAGATTTCTCAAGCTCACGTTCGATCCGCTGCGATACCATATCGGCGTCGACGCTCAGCCGCTCGATGGCGCGCGCCGTCAGCCCCTCGCGCTGGCGCAGCATGGCCAGGAAGATATGCTCCACATCGAGCTGCGTGTGGTGCTGCTCGTGCATAATCTCCTGGGCCTCCTGGAATGCCTCTTGCGCCTTCTCGGTAAACCGTTCGAGTCTCATCTGAACCTCGCTATGTGCGTGTGGCGCACAGAATACGCCAGTATGAGCCTCAGTATAGCACATCGCCGATCGGCGTCGCACAGACGTTTGGCTAGAGAAGCGTTAGGATCGTGGCCCAGCGCCGAGGCCGGTGCCGCTTGCGTCACGGCCGCTTCGGTACGATACTGCGCGGGATCGGCGGCGCGCCCGCCAACCTCGCCGAGATAGCTGGCAAGTAGCTGGAAGGAATGTGTGATGCCAACATGGATCGCCCTCGACGCCGACGACACCCTGTGGCATAACGAGGGCCACTACAGCGGAACCCAGGCCAGGCTGGCGTCGCTACTGGCCCCATACGTGGCAGGCGAGCAGCTCGCCGCATCGCTCTACGCCACCGAGGTGCGCAACCTGCAGCACTTCGGCTACGGCGTCAAAGGCTTCACGCTCTCTATGATCGAGACCGCCATCGAGCTCACCGCCGGGACGATCGCCGCGGCGGATATTCAGGCGATCATCGAGCTCGGGCGAGAGATGCTGCGTCAGCCGGTCACTCCGATCGACGGCGTGCCAGAGGTGCTCGCCGAGATCAGCGCGTCCTACTCGCTGCTGCTGGTCACCAAGGGCGACCTGTTCGACCAGGAGACGAAGCTGGCGCGCTCTGGCCTCGCCGAGCGCTTCGCGGCCGTTGCGGTCGTCAGCGAGAAGGACGAGGCGACGTATCGCCAGGTCTTCGCGCGCCACGGGATCGCCCCGGCCGATGTGGTCATGGTCGGCAACTCGGTCCGGTCCGATATCCTGCCGGTCATCGCCATCGGCGGCCGGGCGGTCCACATCCCATACCACACTACATGGGCCCACGAGCTCGTCGCCGATCAGGCCGACGCTGCGTTCGCCACGCTCAGCGATATCCGCGAGCTGCCGCGCTATCTGAGCGAATCCAAGCCGTAGCGGCTTGTTGCGCCCGCCGCGCACGTGCCGCTCCGCTGCTCGGGCCACGCAAGCGCTGCGCAGGCCAATCGCGAGCGGCCCGTGTCGCGTGCTGCCGCTCCACTGCCATACATGGATCGAACAGCGGACGGGCGACGCCCGGCGTAGGCAGATGGAGACGCACGCACCGACGCCCGTTTGGGGTTCGAAGGGGCGGAGCGCCTGCCCACGATCGCTTCATGAAAAGCTCCCGCCGCGCAGCGGTATAATACTGAATACACAGCGCAGCAAAGGAAATCCCATGACACCCGAGACCATCGCGCAGCTCAAGCGGCGCGCGCAGGACGAGATCGACGCCGTGGCGAGCCTGCTGATCGAGACCAGCGACTGGATGGCCGATAACCCCGAGCTTGGCTACCAGGAGGTGCGCGCCAGCGAGCGGCTCACCGCGCTGCTCGAAGAGTTCGGCGCGCGCGTCGACCGCGGCATCGCCGATCTTCCCACTGCCTTCAGCGCCGAGCTGTGGCCCGGCGACGAATCTGGCCCGCAGGTCGCGATCGTCGCTGAGTACGATGCGCTCCCGGATGTCGGCCACGGCTGCGGCCACAATATCATCGCCACCGCCGCCATCGGCGCCGGCATCGCCCTGGCCCGCATCGGCGCGCAGCTCCCCGGCGGCGCGCGCGTGATCGGCACACCCGCCGAAGAGAGCGCGGTGCCCAACGCGGGCGGCAAAGTGCCGATCCTAGACCACGGCTACTTCGACGGCGTCGACGCCGCGATTATGATCCACCCCATGACCGAGGACAGCATTGCCGGCGGCTCATCGCTGGTGGCCTACGGGCTGGAGTTCGAGTTCTTCGGCCGCGCCGCCCACGCAGCCGCCAATCCCCACGAGGGCGTCAACGCGCTCGACGCCTGCATCGCCTTCTTCACCGCTGTCGGGCTGCTGAGGCAGCAGACCCGCCCAGATGCCCGCATCCACGGCATCATCACCTACGGCGGCGGCGCGCCGAACGTCATCCCGCCCTACACCTCGTGCCGCTTCCGCGTCCGCGCCAGAGACGCCGCCTACGCCAAACAGCTGATGCAGCGGGTCATCGCCTGCGCCGCTGGGGCCGCTACCGCCACCGGCGCGCGCATGGAGTGGCGCGAGTACGCCCACCCGTACCTCAACATGGTGCCGAACGCCAGCGTCGGCGCTGCGCTGCGCGCCAACCTGACCGCGCTCGGCCGCGATGTCCACGATGAGCGCGACGGCGATGGCAGCGGCTCGACCGACTTCGGCAATGTCAGCCATCGCGTCCCGGCCGCCTACGCCTACCTGGGTATCTGCGGCAGAGAGGCCGGCTGGCATACCAAGGAGGTGGCCGATGCCACTCGCACCCCGCGCGGCCACGCGGCGATTCTGGCCGGGGCCAAGAGCCTGGCGATGACCGCCATCGACCTGCTGGCCGACCCGTCGCTGCGCCAGCGCACTCACGATGAGCACGCCGCCGCGATGGTGCCGGTCCGCGCCGCGCTCGCAAGCCTGGAGTCCTGATGCTCATATCTCGCAGCTCCGCCCGCCCGCGCATCACCCGTCTGCGCCGCAGCGTCGTGCAGAGCATCGCCGAGTTCGCCAGGCTCGAAGTCGCCGGCAGCGCGATCCTACTCGCCGCCACGATCCTGGCGCTGCTGCTGGCCAACTCGCCGCTCGCCGCCGACTACGCCGCGATCCTGAAGATCGATGTCGGCGCGGCGATCGGCGATCTGACGCTCACGCAAACTGTCGGCCATTGGGTCAACGATGGGCTGATGGCGGTTTTCTTCCTGGTGGTGGGGCTGGAGATCAAGCGCGAGTTTCTCGCCGGCGAGCTCGCCGAGCCGCGCAAGGCGCTGCTGCCGCTGCTCGCCGCTCTTGGCGGGATGCTCGTCCCCGCCGGTCTCTACGCGCTGCTGAATATCGGCGGTTCTAGCCTACGCGGCTGGGGCATCCCCATGGCCACCGATATCGCCTTCGCCCTCGGGCTGCTCGCGCTGCTCGGCGACCGAGTCCCGATCGGGCTCAAGGTGTTCCTCACTGCACTGGCTATCGTCGATGACCTCGGCGCGATCGTGGTGATCGCGCTGTTCTACACCACCGATATCCGCTGGGCCTGGCTGGGGTTTGGCGCGGCGCTGCTGCTGCTCATGTACTCGCTCAATCGGCTCGGCGTCCGCTCGCTGCGCCTCTACCTGCCGCTCGCCGCCCTGGTCTGGCTCGCCTTCCTCCAGAGCGGCGTCCACGCCACCATCGCCGGCGTGCTGATCGCGCTGACCATCCCGGTGGACAACCAGCTCGCCCCGATCGAGTTCGTCGCGCTCGCCCGCGAGCAGATCGACACCATCGAGCGGATCGACCGCCCCCACGATCCGGCGATCAAAGACGACGAGCAGCAGCGTATCGCGCTCTCGCTCCAGGCGGCGGCGCAGCGGATGCAGGCCCCGCTCCAGCGGCTGGAGTTCGCGCTTCACCCCCTCAGCACCTATGCCATTCTGCCGATCTTCGCCCTCGCCAACGCCGGCATCCCACTCGGCGGCGTCAGCGCGCTCCAGATCGTCAGCTCGCCAGTCAGCCTTGGCGTGTTCGCGGGCCTGGTGGTCGGTAAGCAACTTGGGATCGCGCTGATGAGCTATCTGGCGGTCCGCACCGGCCTGGCGGCGCTGCCCGAAGGCGTCAGCTGGCCGCAGATCTACGGCGCGGCGCTGCTCAGTGGTGTCGGATTCACCATGTCGCTGTTCATCACCGAGCTGGCGTTTGGCGGCGACCCGATCCTGGCCACCGAGGCACGGGTCGCGATCCTGCTCGCCTCGCTGCTGGCGGGCGCGCTTGGGCTGTTTGTGCTCAATGGCGCGTGCCCCCGGCAGCCGCAGGAGGCAGTATGAACTCTGCCCGCCCGCGCATCGGCGTCGCGGCGCTCATCCGCCGCGGCGATGCCATCTTGCTCGGCAGGCGGCTCAGCGGCCATGGCGCTGGCGCCTGGCAGACGCCGGGCGGCCACCTGGAGACCGGTGAGTCGATCGCCGAATGCGCCCACCGTGAGACCTACGAGGAGACCGGGCTGCGGCTCGGCGAGCTGACCGTCGGACCGTACACCGACGATCGGTTCGACGCGACCACCCATTATGTCACGCTGTGGATGCTCGCCGTGGATCCGGGCGGCCAGCCGACCGCCCGCGAGCCGGAAAAGTGCGCCGCCTGGGAGTGGCACCCGTGGCAGCAGCTGCCGCAGCCGCTGTTCCTGCCGCTCGCCAATCTGCTGGCCAGCGGTTTCGCGCCAGCGAGGCAGCCGCGATTCCGCGCCATCCACCCAAGCGAGCACGCCGCCATCAGCGCCCTCGCCGCCCGCTCCAAGGCGTCGTGGGGCTACGGCGCCGAGCTCATGCTGCACTTCGCCGCCGATCTGACGCTCGCGCCCCAGAGCATCGCCCGTGGCCGCACGGTTGGCATGGAGATCAATGGCGCGCTGGTCGGCTACACCCGGCTCATCCCGCGCGAGGGCGATACCATCGAGCTCGAAGACCTATTCGTCGATGCGCCGTTTCTGCGCCGTGGCTATGGGCTGGCGTTGTTCGAGGAGGCGCGCGCGTACGCGAGAGATGCTGGGTTCGCCACAATGCGGATCGTCGCCGACCCAAACGCCGCCGGGTTCTACGCCGCGCGCGGTGCCGCCCAAGTCGGCATCCTCGAGTCCACGCTCGTGCCGGGCCGCACCCTGCCGATCTTCACGCTCGCCCTAACGGGCTGAAACCCGCAGCTCGTATTGACGGCGTGGTTTGCAGGGCTGTCCGGCTGTGCGGCTATCTGTGCGGCTATCTGTGGACAAACCTCCCCGACATCTGTGGCTATCTGTGGACACGCGGCGCGGCTGCCGGGCACGCACGTCACCGGCCCTCGGGCGGCAGGGTGAAGAAGAACGTCGAGCCGCGTCCGTCGTTGCTGCGCGCCCAGATCCGCCCGCCGTGCCCCTCGATCAAATGCTTGGCGATCGCCAGCCCCAGCCCGGTGCCGCCGGCATTGCGCGTCCGCGCCCGGTCCACCTTGTAGAAGCGCTCGAAGATCCGCGGCAGATCCTCCTGCGGGATGCCCACGCCGTTGTCCGTCACCCGCACCACGATCCACTCGCCTGCCGGGTGATCCTGCGGCAGATCGGGCGAGTGCGATGCGCCGCCGGACTGCGCCACCACCGCGCTCACCCCCACCTGCCCCCCGCTCGCCGTGAACTTGACCGCGTTGTGCAGCAGGTTGAGCAGCACCTGCCCCACCCGCCCATCATCGATCACGACCGCTGGCAGATGCTCGGACAGATCCGCCGCCACCGTCACGCCCTTGCGCTCGGCCTGCGGGTGGATCCGCTCCAGCGCGCGCTCGACCACCGGCGTCAGCGATGTGCTGCCCATCTGTAGCACCACCCGGCCGGACTCGATCTGCGATAGCTCGTGGAGCTCGTCGACGAGCTGCGTGATCGCGTCGACCTCGTGCGCCATCTGCCCCAGCATGCGCCGCGCGATCGGGGCCGGCGGGTCGGATTGCAGCGTCTCCACCAGTAGTTTGACCGACGCCAGCGGGGTGCGCAGCTCGTGCGAGACGTTCGCCACCATATCGCGTCGGGCGCGCTCCAGCACGCTCAGCTGCGTCACATCGCGGATCAGCAGCATCGCCGATGGCATCGTCCCAATCTGCACCGCCGTGATCCGGAGCCGCAGCGTCCGCTCGCCGTTGCGCACCCGCACCACCTCCTCGCGCGCCTCGCCGTCCGCCAGCGTCTCGGTCACCGCCGCCTCGACGTGGTAGTCGCGCAGCAGCCCGATCAGCCCCTGCCCGATGATCTGCTGGTCGGCGCGCAGGATCTCGCGCGCCTGATCGTTGAGGAACCGCACCCGCCGGTCTTCATCTACCAGCAAAAAGCCGCCATCGAAGGCGGCTGCGGCGGCCTGAAACAGCGGCGAGATCGGGTCTGGCTCGCTTGGAAGCGGAGTTATCTGTCTATCGAGGGTGCGCCGCAGCCACAGTGCCCAGCCGAACAGCAGCAGCGCGAGCAGCGCTAGGATAACGTTCGCGGTCTGCACTAGCCGGCCCGCGGCGCTTCGAAGCGATAGCCGACGCCGCGCACCGTGTGAATGTAGACCGGCTTGCTCGGGTCCGGCTCGACTTTCTCACGCAGCCAGCGGATATGCACGTCGACGGTACGGCTGTCGCCGAGAAAGTCGTACCCCCAAACCCGCTCTAGCAGCATATCGCGCGAGAGCGCCATGTTGCGGTTGCGCACGAGGCAGGTCAGCAGGTCGAACTCTTTCTGCGACAGCGTCAGCTCGTTGCTATCGACCCACGCCCGCCGCGATCCGATGTCGATCCGCAGCTTGCCGGCGTCGAGTACCTCGCGCCCGACGATCGGCTGCCGGTCGGCGCGGCGCAGAATGGCCCGCACCCTGGCGAGCAGTTCGCCGAGACTGAATGGCTTGGCGACGTAGTCATCGGCCCCGAGCTCCAGCCCAGCGATCCGGTCGATCTCGTCCTGCCGCGCCGTCAGCATCACGATCGGCACGTCGCTCTCTTTGCGCAGCGTCCGGCAGACCGAGAAACCATCGAGCCGCGGCAGCATCACATCGAGAATCACCAGATCGGGCCGCTCGCGCCGCGCCAGATCCAGCCCGGCCACTCCATCGGCGGCGGCGTGGACGGTGTAGCCCTCGCGCTCGAGGTTGTACCCAAGCGTCTCGGAGAGCGTTTGATCATCTTCAACCAGCAGAATCGTCGGCATATATCCTACTCAGCTTTCCGAACGCCGTCCTCGGCCGAACACACATAGATCGTCGTCTCGCGCCCGGTGGCCACGTGATAGGCCGCGCGCACCCGCGCGGCGAAGCCCTCGTACGCCCCGTGCTCCACCATGCTCACGGTGCAGCCGCCGAACCCGCCGCCGGTCATCCGCGAGCCGTAGCAGCCGGGGATGGCCTGCGCCGCCGCGACCAGCGCATCGATGGCCGGCACCGTGATCGCGTAGTCATCGCGCATACTGCGATGGGACTCGTTCATCAGCCGCCCGAACGCCGCCAGGTCGCCGGCATCGAGCGCCGCCACACTGTCCAGCACCCGCTGGTTCTCGCTGACCACATGCCGCGCCCGCCGCAGCACGATTTCCGGCAGCAGGTGGCCGTGGGCCGCGAGATCGGCCGGCCGCACATCGCGCAGCGCCGTGATCTTCGGCATCGCCGATTTGAGCAGCGCCACCGCCTCCTCGCACTGCGCCCGCCGCTCGTTGTAGCCCGATGATCCGTGCTCGTGGCGCACCCCGCTATCGCAGATCACCACGTATGCCTCAGGCGGCAGCGGCACCGTCCGGTAGCTCAGGTCGCGGCAGTCCAGCAGCATCGCGTGGCCGGCCTGCCCGAGCGCCGAGATGAACTGGTCCATGATGCCGCACTGCACCCCGACGAACGTGTTCTCCGCCCCCTGCGCCAGCAGCGCAAGCTCCTCGCCGAGCAGATTGAGCTTGTTGAGGAGCTGGAGGCTGTAGCCCACCGCAACCTCGAACGCCGCCGATGACGAGAGCCCAGAGCCGCGCGGCACATCGGAGACGATCAGCAGCTCGGCCCCGCCGATAGGGTGGCCTGCCGCCTGTAGCCCCTTGACCACGCCGCGCAGATAGTTGCTCCACGGCTGCGCCGGATTGTGGACCACCGCGTCGAGCGCGAACGTGTCCTCGTCGTTCAGGTCAGCGGCCAGCGCTGTGATCGTCGCCGTGGCGCTCGGCGCGGCCGCAACATATGTCGCTCGGTCGATGGCCACTGGGAAGACGAAGCCATCGTTGTAGTCGGTATGCTCGCCGATCAGATTGACCCGGCCGGGGGCACGCACTACCACTTGCGGCGGGCGGCCGAAGCGCCGCTCAAACTGCGCGCGGATCGTCGAAGTGTCCAGCATTGTCATTCTTTCGCTAAAATCTACCTTATTATACACCACCGCGCCGCGCCCCAAACTGCCGCCGCCCACCAGCGAGCGCAGCCATCTCGTTCCGCCTGAGAAAACGATCACGATTCTGCACCCAACACGCGTTATATTGTTGTATTGCGTGTAATGCCGAGCGAGTATCTTTACGATGGTGGTACGTTACGACGTATCACCTCTGGTTCTGTGGAGGAGAAGCTGTGTACGCCGAAGATACGCTCCCCGAAGACCTCGCCACAACCTATGGGCTCAAGAGCGCTTATATCTCGCTGCTCAATGATGACCAGCGCCTCCGCATCTTCGATCTCACCGCCCGGACGGCGCGCGCGCTCCACCCGTGGGTCGCCCAGTACCCGCTCATCCGGCGCGTTCGCGTCTGGCCGCTCTGTCTCTCGGTCGCCGCCGCCGCCCCGTTCTGCAGCATCGCGCAGCTGCTCAGCATGGCGAAGATGATATGGGTCTTCACCGCCGACGATGTTTTCGATTGCGATTTCTACGCCCATCACGATTATCATACCTTCACCACCGCAGGGAGATAGCCATGCGTTCGTCATCGAGCATGATTGCACCACGCCAACGTATCCCGCGTTCGATCGCCAGCACCGCCTACGATACGGCCTGGGTCGCCAGCCTCCCCGATCCGTCCGATGCCGCGCGGCCGCGCTTTCCCGAGACGGCGGCCTGGCTAGCCAACAACCAGCACGCCGATGGCAGCTGGGGCGGGGCGATCGCCTACCAGCACGACCGCATCATCTCGACGCTGGCCGCCATCAGGGCGATCGCGCAGTTCCCTATCCAGCCGGCGAGCCGCGACGCCATCGATCGCGGGCAGCGCTACGTCTGGCAGCACGCCCATCTGCTGCGCACCGAGCCGATCGAGCTCGTCGGCTTCGAGCTGCTGCTGCCGACTCTGGCGCAGGCCGTCGAGGCGGCGGGCGTCGCGCTGCCGCCCTACCTCGATAGCTACGCCGCCGAGCGCGCCCGCAAGCTCGCGCTGATCCCGCCCGAGCTGCGCTACTCGTCGCAGCTCACGCTCTGCCACTCGCTCGAATTTCTCGGGCGCGATCTCGACCCGGCGCAGCTCGCGCGCGCGCAGGGTGCCAACGGCTCGATCGGCAACTCCCCGGCGGCCACCGCGTTTCTGCTGCTCCATGACCCGGACAATCGCGCCGCGCTTGCTTACATTGAGACCTGCCTGGCCAGCGATACGAGCATGGGCGTGCCGGTACTCTTCCCCTGCGAGCACTTTGATACGCTGTGGTCTGCCTACCACCGGCTGCTCGGCGGGGTCTCGGCGCAGCGCGCTATCACTCAGGATCAGGCCGATGGCTACGAGCGCGCGCTCGCTGGCAGTGGCATCTGCCTCGCCGATACCTTCCCCATCCCCGACGCCGATGATACCGCCGTGGCCATCCTGCTGCTGCGCGAGCGCGGCCGGCCGGTCGCCACCTCGGCGCTGGACTCGTTCGAGCGCGAGCGGCTCTACGCCAGCTTCGCCTACGAGCGCCACCCATCGAGCGGCGTCAATATGCACGTCCTCGATGCCCTCAAGCGCATGCCACCCAGCGCGGACCGCGACGCCCGCGTGGCCAAAATCCTCGCATTCCTCGATGAGGCTCGGATACACGGCACCTATTGGATCGATAAGTGGCATATCTCGCCTTACTACGCCACCTCGCACGCGCTCATGGCGCTTGAGGCGCTCGACGTCAGCCCGGCAGTGGATGCGCTCGCCGAGCAGCTCGCCGCCGTCGCCCTGGACTGGCTGCGTCATACGCAGCGCCCGGATGGCTCGTGGGGCTTCTTCCAAGTGGGGACCGCCGAAGAGACCGCCTACGCCGTTCTGGCGCTCAGTCGGCTCGGCTCGGCGCGCACATCGAGCGACCGCGCGGCGCTCCAGCGCGCGCTCGGCTTTCTGCGCCGCCACGCCGATGACCCGCTGCCGCCGCTCTGGATCGACAAATGCCTCTACACGCCGAGCAATATCGTCGCCGAGGTTATTCAGTCGGCGCTGCGCGCCGCGCGCCGGCACACGGCGATGCTGCACACCAGCGCGCTCCCGATCTTCGCCTAAGATTGCCAGGAGGATACCATGCCAGCCACACCGATCCCGATCGTCGTGGAATCCACGTTGAGGCTCGGCAGCACCTTCAGCTTCACCTTGCCGCTCGCCGCGACGCCCGAGTAGCTCGCTCACCGGTTACGACTCCGAGTAAGACACTGAGGCTTGTATGCGATCGTCTCGTTTACCGCCCGCGCTCCAGAACGAATCGATCGCCGCGATCATCGATGAGCTCGCGCTGCTCGCCAATATTCAGGTGGCGCTCTATCCGTGCGGGGGTGAGCCGCCGCCACAGCCCGGCCAGATCTGCCTGCCACTATGGTACGGCGGCGAGGCGGTAGCCAGCGTGGTCTGCGTCGGCGAACGCGACGATCTCGCCACGGTTGGCGATGCGGTCGTCAGGCGGCTCGCGCAGCAGCTCGTGATCGCCGCCGAGAACGAGAGCCTGGTGAATGAGATCCTCCACAGCTACGATGTGCTCCACGCGATCTACGGCCTGACGGAGATGCTCGGGCAGGCCTTCGACCTCGAACGCATCGGGGTGCTGGTCACCGAGCATCTGCTCGAACCACTCAATGCGCTCAGCGTCGCTGTGCTGCTCACCGAGAACCAGCGCGACCGCGAGCTGACCCGCCGCAACCGCACCGGGCAGCTGCTGCTCGGCGCCAACCAGCGCGCCGCCGCCCGCTCGCCGCTGATCGTCGATGGTCAGCAGATCGGCGAGATCGCGGTGCGAGGCAAAAAGACCAACGCCGATTTCTCGTCAGCCGATCTCAAGCTGCTGGACTCGGTGGCGATCATCACCGCCAGCGAGATCAGACACGCGCAGCTTCACGGCCGCGATCTGGCCCGCTGTGACCAGGTGCTGCAGCAGGTGGCGGCGGCCACGCCCGACCCGCGCGCTATCCTTGAGCAGATCGCCGCGAGCGTCGGCGCAGTCTTCGGCTTCGGCCAAGTTGAGTGTTGGATCTACGAAGATAATGACCTGGTGCTGTACGGCAGCCACGGCGAACTCGAGCGGCCACAGCGCGTCAGCCTCGCCGTTGGCATGTGCGCCGACGTGCTTCTGGCCCAGCGCGCGCGGCTCGCCGAGTGCAAATCCTACGACCAGCCCGACCTGCCGCTGGTGCGCGGCGCGGTATCGCGGATGTGCGTGCCGATCCGACGGACCGGCGCGATCGTTGGGCTGCTGCACGTGGCGAGCGCGCAGCAGCTGCGGCAGCACGATCTTCGCCTGATCGAGAGCGTCATGGTGCAGGTGAACATGGCACTCGAAAATGCCTGGCTGCTCGCGGAGATCCGGCGCACCAACGATGAGCTCATCCAGACGTCCAAGCTCGCGGCGATCGGCACGCTGGCGGCCGGCGTGGCCCATGAGTTCAACAACCTGCTCGCCAGCATCCGCGGCTTCACCGATCTGGCCGCCAGCTCGATGATCGACCCCGAGATGGCCTATGGCATGATCCAGCGCGCCACCGTGCGCGGCGCAGATATCACCCGCAGCCTGCTCACCTTCTCCCGGCCATCGCCGGTGAATCGCGAACATCTGCTGCTCGTCAACCTGATCGAGGAGGCGCTGCAGCTGATCAAGCCAGACTTCGACCGGCTCGGCATCGCCATCGATCGCCAGTTTCATACTGGCGGCGCTATCCTCAGCGACCCGACACAGATCGTCCAGGTGCTGCTCAACCTGTTCACCAATGCCCGCGATGCGATGCTTGACGCGCCGCGCGGCCGGCTGACTCTCGTGCTCAGCGAGGACGAGCGCGATGTCAGGCTCGATGTCTACGATACAGGCTGTGGCATCGACAGCGCAATCATCCACCGGATCTTCGAGCCGTTTGTGACCACCAAAGGCGGGCTGGGTGGCAGCGACGTGAAAGGCACCGGTCTGGGTCTCTCGGTGAGCTACAGCATGCTCACCTCCCACGGCGGCACGCTCGGGGTGGAGAGCCTACCGGGCGCTGGCTCGTGCTTTACCATCACGTTGCCGCGGATCGATGGCCTGCCGCGCCGCATGCTGCCGCGCGAGAGCCTGGAGATCACCCCGACCGCTGATCTCACCATCCTGCTCGTCGAGGATGACCACGACGTGCGGCTGGTCACCAGCACGTTGCTGCGTCGCCTCGGTCATCGCGTGACCGAGGCCGTCGATGGTAGGGCGGCGATCGAGCAGCTCGGGCGCGCGCCGTGGGACGTGATCGTGACCGATCTGCGGATGCCATACATAGACGGGGAGCGGCTTGCGCGGCAGGTCCGCAGCCAGCTTGGAGCCACACCCGTGGTGCTGACGACCGGGCAGTATGATGGGACATCGCACGCCCTGCTCAATGAGCGGGTCGTCGATGCGGTGCTGCCCAAGCCCTTCTCGCTCGAGGAGTTGCTGCGCACCCTCGCCAGGGTCACGGGGGCTGCGGCCGATCAGATCGCGCCGCTGCTCCCGCTCCAGATACGCGGCGGCTAGCCTCAAGCTCGCTCGCGTCGCCTGATGAGCACCACCACCGAGCGCGCGCTCACCAGGTACTCGGGATACGGGTGCAGATCCTCGGCACCGACGACGCAGATATCGAATGGGGCGACGCGGGCGGTATCGACGGCCCGTAGCCAATCGCCCTGAACCCCCTCATGGATCTGGAACGTGAGATCGTGCCAGTAGGCATTGATCATCACATACAGATCGTCATCGCCGACGCGTGCCCCATCGAGCGCATACGCCAGCACCGGCAGGTCGTCCGCCAGATGCAGCTGCCCGCGCGCGCCGTACCAGCGCACGTCCTCGCGCCAGAAGCGGCTGCGATGGATGCTGGGGTGGGCCTTGCGAAACGTGATCATTAGCTTGAAGAAGCGATGCACATCGGCGTTGCGCTCAAGATTCTCCCAGTCGAGCCATGAGATCTCGTTGTCTTGATTGTACGGATTGTTATTGCCGTACTGGGTGTTGAGAAACTCATCGCCGGCGCAGAACATCGGCGTGCCGTTGGCCAGCATCAGCAGCGTGAAGAAATTGCGCACCTGCCGGCGGCGCAGCGTGTGTACATCGGGCTGCGCGCCCTGGTCGCCCTCCCAGCCACAGTTCCAGCTGAGATTATCGTCGGTGCCGTCGGTGTTGCCGTGGCCATTGACCCAGTTATGCTTCTGGTTGTAGGCGGTGAGATCGTAGAGGCAGAAGCCATCGTGGGCGGTCACAAAGTTGACGCTCTGCGACGGGCGGCAGGTGTCGGCCAGGGTATCGGGGAAGAGATCGTCTGAGCCGTAGAGCCGACGCATTAGGTCGGGGACGCGGCCGCGATCGCCCTTGACGAACGCGCGCATGTCGTCGCGGAATTTGCCGTTCCACTGGAGCCAGGCCAGCCCCGGGAATGCCTGCCCGAGCAGGTAGGCGCCGATATCCCAGGCCTCGGCCACCACCGTCACATCGCGGGCGCGGGCGTACTCGGAGATCTCCGAGATCAGCGCCGGGTCCACCGTATTGACCGACCCATCGGCGTTGCGGGTCATGATCGATGCCAGGTCGAAGCGAAAGCCATCGATGTGCATCTCGTTGACCCACATCCGCAGGCTGGAGAGGATCAGCGAGCGGACGGCCTCATCGGCGCAGAGCAGCGTGTTGCCGCACCCCGCCTCGTTAAGATAGGCGCGTCGATCGCGCGCGAGCAGGTAGTACGAGCGGTTGTCAATCCCGCGGTAGCTGTAGGTCGGGCCGCGCTCATCGCCCTCGGTGGTGTGGTTGTAGACCACATCGAGCCAGACCTGGATTCCCGCGGCGTGGAAGGCTTTAACCATGGCGCGGAACTCATCGCGCGGGTCGCCGGCGGCGTAGCTGTGCTGCGGCGCGAAGAAGTTGAGCGTCATGTAGCCCCAGTAGCTGCCCTCCTGCGGGTCGCATTGGTGGACTGGCAGCAGCTCGACGATCGTCACGCCGAGATCCTGGAGGTACGGGATCTTGGACGTCAGTCCGGCGAAAGTGCCGCGCTGCTCGGGGCTCAGGCCGGAGTTCGGGTGGGCGGTGAAGCCGCGGACGTGCAGCTCATAGACGATCGCGTCGTGATTATGGCGCGGCGGCGGCGCATCGGCCCAAACGAAGCGGTCCTCGGCGCTCGGCAGCACGCCGAGCGGGGCGCGCCCATCGTTTGGCCCAGCGCTGGCGGCTGCGGTGCGGCTGAAGTCGGGCGGGAAGAACACTTCATGCGCGTAGGGGTCGAGCAGGATCTTCATTGGGTCGAAGCGCAGCCCCTCGTCCGGGATCGCCGGCCCATCGACGCGGTAGGCGTAGTAGCGGGCTTCGGATGCCACGTCGGCTGACACCCAGCAGTGCCAGACCCTGCCGGTCTTGTTGGTCAGGTGGCTGAGCCGCAGCTGATAGACCGGGTTGAGCAGATCGGCAGCGGTGTACAGCAGCAGCGTCACGCCCGTGCCGTAGCGCGAGTAGAGCGCGAAGTTGAAGGCGCGATGTTCTCCCACCCAAGTCACGCCGAGCGGAGCCGGCGCGCCCTCGGCGATCTCCCACGGCTCGATCGTGCGCAGATACCCCTGTCGATTGGTCACAAACTCTTCCTTCTCGCGTCTTGCTTCGATATTGTATAGCATCGTGCGTGTTGCTGACGCGCACGCTCTTTATACTATCAGATAGCGAGCACCAAACACCATCTATATGCCTATAGCAATCCTAATAAGCGTAGAAAAGGGGTGATCTTGGGGCTGCGCCCCAAACTCCCGCTGTGCGCTTCGCGCGTGTACAACGCACGTAGAATTGCTCTATGACAATGGACGACCCAGTATCGAAACGGCGACGGCTGCCGACACACAGGCTGCGTCGCGTCTATATCGTGGCGCTCACCGGCATTGCGCTGCTCTCGCTCGTGGGCCATCTGGTGCTGCGTCACGGCATCGGCGCACAGTCCGACGATGTGAACATCATCAACATCGCCGGGCGGCAGCGAATGCTCACCCAGCTTATCAGCAAGGACGTGCTGCTGATCGAGCGCGGCGGGCTATCGGGCACCACCGCGCTCGCCGATCTGCGCAGCGCGCTGCGCGCATTCGAGGAGGCGCAGTGGAAGCTGGAGGGCGGCGCGTACGCTGCCAAGCGCAGTCCGACGCTGATCGGGATGTACCGCAGGCTCCAGCCGGAGCTGCGCAGCTTCGTCACCACCGCCCATACGATCGTCAATGAAGCGGCCAGCATGCCTGTCGGGCAGTTCGCGCAGGGCATCGACACGCTGGTGGCGAGCGGCGGGTCGATCGTGAGCCAGATGGACACGATCGTCGGGCAGTACGCCGCCGAGAGCCGCGAGCGGGTGATTCAGACGACGGTCATCGCCAACGGGCTGCTGCTCAGCACACTGAGCGTCCTGGCGATCGAGGGGTGGCTCATCTTTCACCCGATCGTCAGGCGAGTGATGCGCTCCGAGTTCCAGCTTCGCACATACG